>JAUWHR010000037.1 GCA_030605795.1 Anaerolineae bacterium
CAGCGTGTCTTGTTCGTGGGCTGGTGGTGGGGAGGGTAGTTATTCGATTAACTTTTGGGCGCACTCCTCTTATGGCGATACCAGCGGACAGTCCAGTACGACTTGGAGCATGGACAGCGTGCCGCCAGGAGTGGGCATGGACGCATCCGGGGACTCGCCAGGGGGAGGGGGCTGGTATATCGCCGGACCGGTGACCGTCTCCGCCAGCGGATCGGATGCCACCTCAGGGATTTCAAGCGTGGAGGTATCGGTTGGGGACGGGGATTGGTCCACGTCAGCGCAGGTAACCGGTGATGGGCTTCACGTCGTGGACCTGCGCGCTCAGGACAATGCTGGAAACATTACCTACAGCACTGCAACAGGAGGGATTGACGGAACAGCGCCGGCACTAACCACATCGACCAGCGGAACAGTTGGTCAAGCTGGTTGGTTTACCGGAAAGCCAGTAATAGTTGACGCAGTAGCTTCTGATCCATTATCAGGAGTGGCACAGATCGAGTATTCATTAAGTGGTGGCGCCTGGGTGGGTGGTGCATCAGTTGAGGTGACAGGTGAGGGGATTTCTACCGTCACTTTCAGGGCGCGTGACATCGCCGGGAATGAGGCGGTAGGTACCGCCACGATTAAGGTCGACACGTTGGAACCTTCATCGCGATTTACCAGCCCGGCGGACGGCAGTGAAAGCTGGGTTTCCGGCGAATTTACTATTGTCGGCACCAGCTCGGATGACACCTCCGGGGTGTCGCTTGTTGAACTATCATTGGATGGGGGGAGCAATTGGCGGGATCTGAACCTGCAAGGTGATGAATGGAGTTATGTGTGGAATACATTGTCGGTCCCAGATGGTGTCTACATCGTACTTGCTCGAGCCAAGGACAATGCGGGTAATAAGGAATCAACCGCTCGAATCACTGTCCATGTAAATAATATTCAGCCAACTCCCACATCACTGCCACCTACATCGAGTCCTACCGATATTCCACCGACCACCACATCAACGCCGACCGCGCTGACCCAAGAACCGACCACCACATCAACGCCGACCGCGCTGACCCAAGAATCGACCACCACATCAACGCCGCCCACGCTGACCCAGGAACCGACCTCTACTTTAGTGCCGGGATCGAATCTAGAATCTAGTCCGACGGCGACTGATTTACCGAAGGTTGCTTTGGCGCCGAAAAATCCTGACTCTACTCCAGTTCCCTCTGAACCTGCTGACGAACCGATTTCTGACCCAATTAGCATGATCGCCTGGCTGTGGTTGTGGCCTACAGTCACCATGATTGGACTTACGGTTTGCTTCGGATTTGCTAAAGCATTGGATTCCCGCCCCCGAACATTACGTCGGTTGCGGGATGACTTAGCGAGAATCCATGAATTACTTAGCTGAGTTTTCGATGGACTATTTGGAAGAAGAGGAGTGCCCGTGATTGATCCAATGGTGATCCTGGTCCTTGAGATCGTCTTATCGTTCATTGTCTTGGCTGCGGTCATCATGCTGGGGGCATTGACCTGGATTGGAAACGAGCGTCAAAATAAATCGCTCGAGGAACTGCGGATGGATGTTCGCCAGTGGGCGCTTGGTGATCTAGAAATCAAGCGAGAGAAGGCAGCTAGAGAAATCACTATCATGGACCCAATAAGCTGGCTCGATGATATGGTACGAAGAGCTATGGGAACATCACCCCAGATCAGGGACATCGCCAGTGTGCTTAAGAAACCAGATGCCATTGTTACCATTACCGAGAATGGGCGCTATTTGGTCTTCTCGCCTGTACGTCCCGATCAGATGCGGAAGATCATCCACAGGCTGGACCGCTCGAAAAAAATCAGAGATACTTCGCCTCTTCGGCCAATGAGGCAATTGGGGAAGAGGCGATCAAAAGTGGGAGCCTATGAGCTCTCAGCCTTGAACGCCGGCATATTCTTCGATGTTGAGGCAGATCAAGTCTGGAAAATGGTTGTTAAAAGGTCGCTGGACACCAACCGATTGTGGATCTACGACATTCCGGGGCCGTGGGAGACAAGTTAGACTGCTTTCAACAATCCCTCTTTCTATGAAAAACACGCCTTTCTAAGGTGTCGCTTTAATCTCATTGACATATTTCCCCAATCAGAAATTTCATGAAAATGAACCCCCCAGCCATTCTCTAAAAAAGGCTCGTTATTCTTGGGTGGGGTGTGGTGTTGAGGGGAGGGACGTGAGGATATAAATTTGAATCGTTATCGGTTTTATTGGGGGAGGTTATTGAGTATCAATTGTAGCAATCCCTGTGATTCATCGCACCAATATTGGGAGATTTGCTACCAATGACATGGTTTGGATTTTGTATAGGCCAAAAAATAAAGATTCTACGAACTCTAGAGTTTATTATCGGTTAATCAAGACGTGATAAATCCCCATCCATTGTTGAATGAGAATTTTGAAATGATTAAGACACATCAAAGTAAGACTATGATCGAGATGCCTTTTTTAATTTTTTATGATAAGTTTTGAGGGACTCATATTCTTTAATTTCATTAAGCAAATCTTCACAGGAAGGCATTCGGGCAAAGGCATCGCTATGAAGATGACCCTCAATATAACGAGATAAATGCTCACATTTCTCAACTACTCGAGTAATTACTTCTTTATCCCACACAACATCCTTTAATCGTGAGAAGCTAATCCGTTCTTCAAAACGGTTTACCACACCTCCGAATAACCCGAAGACAATGAATGCTTCATATGTAGAACGAAGTGCACCGAATCCCAGCCTAAGGAGAGTTTCTTGATCTGAAGCCTGAGCACCCTTTGCTTTTCTATAGAACTCATTTGCACGTTTTGGAGTTTTATATTCTTTTTCTAATGCTGGGCTATCATCTAGCCATAAGTAACCAGGTTTATCATCGATTTCACCACGTTTTACCCAATGGGTAGCAAGGTTTACTCCAAGCTTCTCTGCATCTCTCTTAAGAAAATATAGAAATGGCAGGTCGTGAGTAAAGACAACGACTTGTCGATTATTTGCTTCTTTCGCCAAAATCTGAGCTATTGTTTCACGCCATTCCAAATCCAGCGATGTGACAGGATCATCGAGGATTATTGAGCTGCTAGTTTCATCAAGTGCAACTTCGGTAAGAAAATCTGCTATTGCCACGGCCCTTTTTTCGCCTTCACTCAGAACTTTTTCTGGAGATATGGATTCGGTTGAAGCAACAGTTTCCAGCACAATCTGTTTGTAAGTTTCACCCTTTCTGCCAGAAGTCTCAACCTTTACCTTGAGAGGTCTTTCAAGAATGGCCAAAATACCAGAAAACAATTCGAGATAGCGGTTAGTAACTAATCTCGAAAAAGTCTCCTTATATTTTCCAGTTATGTGTCTTGTACTTCCACCTATCTTCGATGCTCGCTTCGCCCACTTCCTCCTCTCGATATATGATTTTATGTCATCGAGATTCGCATGGACTATTTTTCTATGTTGGAGAGAACTTAATTCATCATTCAGCCTTTCGAATCTCGCTTGAATATCTGTACTGAGAAGACTGATCTTCTCTCGCTTTAGGGAAGATATCTCTTCATCGATGTCTTTTGTGGGGGATGGAAGGATCGAGGGAGCTTTAATTTCAATGTTGCAATCTTCGATTATCTGAATGAAAGAATCCCTTCGTTGGTGCAATGCATCAATATATGCGGTCACCTTGGGTGTGATAAGTTTATTGATACTATCCAGACTTCTATAGGATGCAGTATCTGTCTGGAAAAAGGCAAAGTCCAAATTCTTTAAACTTTTTTTGATTTCATCAAGGTTCCTTCTCTCGTTCTCAAATCGAGTTTGAGCTTCGCTTTCCAAGAACTCCCATAAGCTTATTATCAGTCCTCGTGCCTCATCCGATAATGGTTGATGACATAAGAGGCATCTGCTATCAACAGATGGATACGATATTTCCAAATCACTTTCAAGCTCCGCCAGGGTTTTGGCAGCAAGAATGAAATTCTGCCACTCCTCACTCCCAATCTGAGTAAATCCTTCCGCCCTAAACTTCTGAACACTAATGTTCTTTGCCCTCGTGCCAAGGCTCTCGTATGCAATTACAGAGTCTGTGATTGCTTTGTAGTTTTCATCAAGCAAAGCTGAGGTAATGTTATCCAGATTTTTGTTTAGATTCTCAAGATCGGACTCTTTCTGATCGATGGTTGTGATTTCTGTTTCAACATCCTTTACCCTAAGTTGAGCTATCTCAGTTTCCAGCTGAGCTAGGTGAACATCCTCCTTCATAGAGAGCGTCGCAACTTGATCTACAACATCCAAGTGCGTTTCAGGACCTATTATGTCAATGAATTCAGTGACCCATGAGCTTCCCGAGAATAAACTCTGGAATTGATGTGGTTGTCTATACTCATCGATAGTTGCTCGAAGTCTTTTTCTAACCTTATCGGTAACCTCTGCGAGAATTGTCAAATAATGCAACCCGGAAGGTGAAAAACTGAATGTATTCGATCCCGTCAGATGAATGTGGACACTCGTACTATCGAAGACATATAAAGAAGCTAGCTCAGGACACGGATCACCAATTTGATAATTAAACTCATGTTGCGATTTGCCATCGAATACTTCAATTGTGGCAGAAAGGATCATCTCCTCAGTACTCGGTATCGTGATATCTGGAAGCACTTCTTTGTCTCCACGGGTAAAACCGGCACAGCCAAGAACCCTTGCGTATCCTGATTTCCCAGAACCATTTCGACCAAATATCACCGTAAGATTAGGAGAAAAGGTTAGAGTCTGATTACCGACCAGGGCATTGATATTTTCAAGGTTAGAGATACTTAGAAGCTTCAAGGATATACCTGGGCCTGTGTCGATAATCTTCTTGGGAAAAATAAACCCTGGTCTCTCTACATCAGGCTCTTTAAGGCCAGCATCTACTAAAAGATGACCAAGTAGCTCCTGGTAGTCTTCTTCTTCAAAAGCCTTGCCAGTAAGTATTTTAAAGAAGGTTGCTTGCTCCCAATAATCGAGCCCAGCAGCCCATTCATAAATCTCCGCTAGAATACTAGCTATAGCTACTCCCAATAGTCAGACATGAACAATCACATTTGAGGCTTTACATAATAGCTGTAAATTGAACGAACTCGGAATAATCCCTCCATCAATTTTTACGCAATATCCTGCACTATATCCAAGGCTAAATCAGGCAATGCCTACTATAGGAATATCAAGATTTAGGTTTTTACCACGGCAGATTTACCTCAATTGGACTTCGGTTCGGGAATCGTTCACCGACCTCGGGATTAAGAGTTTCAGCTAAATACGCCTAAACTCCATCTCTATATTGAGCAAAAACAGATGCCCAAGTGGCGAAAAGTTCCATATGTGCATATGCCTGTATATCCTCATCGTTCCTATGATCGGCAAGCCTATCTCGTATAATACCCTGACCTACTCTGACTGAAGCAGGATTGGAACCTACATGCCAAATAATATAGACACCCTCCAAACCATCAAAATGAGAATCTTGTAGATTAACTGTGTTTAATCCACACCATTTGTCTCCCTCGCATTTAATCCATTCAACGTTCATTTCGATCCTCTCTCCTAAATCAACGATACCCGACATCAAACGAAGTCGGGTAAACTTTTTTCAATGAAGGTGCCGAGCACCCCACTACGCCGAGGCTGAACTGTGTAGATATAGATTACATCAGGTGAAAACCCGATTCAAGGAGAAAACAATTCACCCTCTGAATACATGATACACAAACCAACCTTAAGAAACCCTCAAGATAATATTGTTGTTTCTCAATAGAGTTAATCACTAGGAAAAGATACCGTCCCCAATCGGAGGGGGACCGACTGAGGGCATATTGCTTCTCGCTTGATGCTTTCTGTTAGTACCGATGAAATTTCAATCATTTGAACCATAAAGTACTTTTTTTAGCCTATATCCTCATTCCTAGCGATGAGCGAAACCAGGCCCTAGCTATGAGTATACACAGTACTGATCCACCCAGGAGTTGTAGAGTCTCTCCAAAACTCCAGTTAAGTAAGCTTGGGAAAAAAAGGTTGGTAAGTCCCACAATCCCCATTACTACTCCCATTGCTAGCATGACATAGCCAAACATATTTATAAATGCTCGTATCTGTGAAATCATGCGGCAAGCCTCTCGAACTTTTCGTCTTTTGTAAATTATAGGTTGCTTTTAACCACCAGCGTAATTATCCATAAAGTATATTAGGTAAGATATCGCCCCCAACCGGAGGTAAGCTAGCGAAGGCTAAGTAACTCCCAATTCCTCCCACATCTTGACTGTCTTACTTAATTCATCAGACGAAATCTGATATGCGGCAGATGCTTTGAAATGATTTCTACGAGATTCTTCTTGCCGAGCCTCCACGCCAAATGTGAAGGCTTTTAGGTAGGCTTGATGTATTGCTAAGATTTCATTCGTAGGATTCAAGTCTTTAACCTTCTGTAAACGACGCTTAGCCGCTTCAAGGCGGTCAATATAAATTCTTTCTTCTTTCATCCTCGCTTCTGAGGAATCAACAAGCATCAGGCTATTCAGAATTTCACCTGTTGTGCCAGTCTCAATCACATGTTCCGTAAGAATTCCTTGGATTGCTGAATAATACTCAACGACTTTTTTGCTTACTTCTTCACTTTCCCCCTTGGGGAAATCACGACCACAAAACCTACATACAATTGCCTTAGCCTTTATTGTCTCCGCACAAAACGGGCATTCTTTTGTATTAATAGATGATGGTCTAGCTTGTTGTTGAGGCTTTTCCCTACTGTCTTTCTGTTCTGTGCGGTACTAATCAAGCACAGCGATTTCACGGCTAACCCTATCTGTTTTCGTGGCTTTCCGAAACCAGGGCATAAAGATGAAGAAAGCAACTAGACCGATTATGAATCCAACGGTGTAGCCAACATCATCACCGAGACCCCAATCAGAGAGATAGGAACCAAGTATGATGCCCCCCAAGATAAATAGGAAGCCGAATATCTTACCCATGGTTGAACCTCATTGGCTATCCACCACCACTATAGCATAATTGAATTAGTGCTTAGTTCAAATCATCCTTCACCATTTGCACATACCGTCTGGTCATTTCCAGGGTTGAATGACCAAATAAACTCTGAAGGTGAAGCATATTCATATTTCCTCGAACACATAAAGTGGCAAACGTTCTCCGCAAAACATGGGTAGAAAAAGAAATACCTGACTTCTCACTTATTCGTCTGATTAATTGTCGAAAACCTGAGTGTTTAAATCTTGTACTTGTTTGAGTCTGAAAAATTGAGTCATTATCTTCATGTGAAATGGTTCTTCTGTATCGTAACAATACACGCCTAGTTTTTACACCAATGAAGACGGAGCGTGCTTTCTTGCTCTTACTTCTACGGATGTTTACCACTCCTGATGGTATATCAACATCAATCCAATTTAGACTACGTGCCTCAGACCTTCTCATGCCAGAATCAACCAAAAAAAGTATCAAGGCTTTGTCTCTGGGCTTCTTACAGACCTTCAGAATTCTGCCTAATTCATCGGGGGAAAGGACCCTCATCTGTTTCTGTTCGATACGGGGCATTTTCACGTTTATAGGGGTTGAGATATACCCATCCTCGTTTAAGAGGCGTAGAAAGGCCCTGGTGCCTCTAGCGTGGGCGTGTACAGTAGCATCAGCGATTCCACGTTCAGAAATACCTGTGATATGCGATCTGACATGGAAAGAAGTAATATTTTCAGGCTCAGTTAGACCTTGTGAGGATAACCAATCGATAAATTCTCCAACGGTGTATTCGTAGAATCCGATTGTCTTGGGGGATAGTAGGGAGGCTTTTCTAGAAAGGATGAAATCTTGATAAGCCTCAAGAATCAGGTGGTCACTTTTGGGGATTAAATATAATGGGCACACAGCAAACTCTCCTATTTACACTTGCTGTATGCCTATTGGGGTGCCCGACGGGGATCGAACCCGCAGCCTCCTGATCCACAGTCAGGCGCTCTGCCCTTGAGCTACGGGCACCATGCTAAGGGAGATTCTATCATGAACTAAAGCTAAAACAAACGAGTTGGATCAAAACGCTCGTCCATCAATTGGAGCTACACGGCGACTCGCGCCGCTGAGCAACTACAGGCTTAGAATTCACTGCGCAAAAAACAATGACAATGGAATCGACAGCAAGGACAGCAGAAATAGCACCCCGATGATGATACCGATAACCGTACCCAAACTCATTGGACGGGCAGGCTTTACCACTTCGCCGGTGGCAATTTGTTTGACTGCGCGCACGGTATGCCGGATGAGGGCTTCGGTTTCCCATGGTTCTACCCCGGCCCACTCCCACCCCTCAATCCTGAGGGGGAACAATAATTTGCGCGCCGGGCTGTCCGTGACGGCGCGGGCAATACTGGCAGATACCACACCCCCGCCTCCACCGGGGACCGCGATCACCCAGGGCCCAACGATCAGCCCCGCTTCAGCCAATTGGGCGGTAATAGTCTCCTGACTTAAACCCGCGTCCACGCCCTCAGCAACCTCTGATTTTAGGATGATCAGTTTCAGTGTGATATCAGGGATTTCTCGTTTGAGTTCGTCGATCACCGCCTGCCCAAAGGATCCTTTATTCACATCCACAATGGCCACCCGCAGCGCGGCCAAGCTGCTGGCTTGTTCGCTTAGGGAAATCCGTCTGTCGCCACGTATGGCGCGGCCATGATACAGCCACACACCCACTGCAATCAGACTGAAAGATATGGCCTGTCCCAATTCGACGAACGTGAGAGGATCTTCTCCAAGCAACATGCTCAATACGCGGAAGATAATATATACTGCACTGGAGAGAATAGTCATGGTGGCGACGAAGAGGAAAAAGTATAGGTAAATCTTACGTACCACCGAACGGCGCGCATCATCGCCGGCGAGACTGCTATCCTCTGCCCCGACCTGCACCTGACGCCAGGGAATAATCCACAATGGCAACCCGGCGATGATCGCCGCGGTGAACCAGGCAAATTCCTCCCGCAGGCTAGTGCCGAAGCTTTTACCCAGAGCGCGGATGATCACGTTGATATCGCCGGTCAAGCCTATCAGCAGGGCAGACAAGCCAATCCCCGCGATCAGGTACAGGTACAGACGCCGTACTCCGGCCTGCCGTGGTGCTTCTGTAACCTGCTCGGTGTCTTCACGGAGTGCGATGGCGTGGTAAGCCCACAGCATCCCCATCCCGATGATGACCGGCAATGGCTGGCGAATGGTACCCTCTTGGGGCAGGCTTAATGCGCGGCGGAAGGCGCTGGCCAGGATGCCAGTGGCGTTAGCGACCGCACCCATCGCACCGATGAAGACGGATCCATACAGGTAAAACTTACGCAGAGTTGAGGCGTGTTCTTCATCACTAGGGCCGTGGAACAGACGTCCCGCCCAACGCCAGAAGATTATCCACAGAGGCACACCGATGATCAGCCGGGTGATCTCGTCCGTCAGGCCCACACCCAGCTCGCCGCTCTTGATCACACCACCCCCTAATTGCAGCATGATCCAACGAATTAGGTTGATGATCGCTGAAGTGGTCATGGTCAGGCCAGCGGCGCTGAAGCCCAGCACGTACAGCCGCCGCACGGTGGATGAGCCGCCCATCTCCGGGACAGCCCTGGAATCCTCGGTCACGATTCGCTGGTGATAAAACCACAGCACAGCTAACACGACCACGGCCAACAGGTGGTAGACAATTGCATCGCCCAATGGCAATTGCTGGTATAGGTGCCTTTGAAAGGTGCTAGTTCCCCCCAGCAAGCGGCGGATTAAGTCGAAAGCGTTGGCCACAATTGGCCCCAGGAACGCGGCCATCATGCCATACAGGTATAATCGACGCAGGGTGGCCCCGCGTTCCTCTACTTCCTTCCCGATCAGTCGCTGCCCCCACAGCCAATGGGCCAGGAAAACCGGTAGCCCGACGATGACCACCGCGATTTGAAAAGCAACTGCCAGCGGGTCAATTTCAAAGATAAACAGATTGCGCAACAGAGAGATGATAGCCCAGGTCACCGCCTGCAGGCTGATGGTGTTTACGAGATAGATGTACCAGCGACGAACTGTGAACATGATGACCTCCTATGACGAACTGGATAAACAGGTAGGCAAGGGGACCAATTAGTCTATTCACACTAATCAGTATACTCCCATTAATTGCACATCTCCTCCCGCTCCCAACACCGGGAGAAATAATAATCCGCGTCCACGATCTTCCACTCGACGTCTTCAAGCTGAAGCCCCATCTCAAACAAAGAAGTCGATTGGTCGGTGTCGAACAAATCGCCTCTACGGAAACGGGATTCACGCACCCTCACAGTTGCCAGATTGCTGGTGATTTTAGCTGACTCTACCGACAGGGTGGTGTCGGTGTTGAGGCGGAAACGCCAGGAATCATACTGTACGTGCTCGGCGAACTCTTCTGCCGATGCGGGGTAGCCATCGAGGCTGGGCGAGAGATAGCTGTACGCCCGTTCATATTCTTCCTTCTGCAGGGCTACCAGATAATTATGAGCCACGCCCTCAGGGGTGTCTTCGGCCTGGTAGGTGAGTCCGGGCAGGGTGAGTGTTACTACAAGGGCCACGACGATCAGCAATACGATCGCGGCGACGATGCCGATGAGAAATTTATCGGTGCTCTTCATGTTATCTCCTCACTGAAATAAAGTGGTTGGGCCCTATAGCTGGTAAGCGATTTGATATCCTGATTTATCTAAGTGTTTTGTCCATAGGTAACAGGTAAAGATCTTTCTAAAGCCCATCGTGATATAAAACGTCTGTCCTGACCCAACATATGCGTCAGTGGCTCCTAATTCTCCACACCGCCGGATGCCTTCTAATACTGCAGCTTTTCCCAAACCCATACGACGGTAATCCGGATCGGTTGCGACAGGTTCAACATATGCGACCTTATTGCTCGCCTCATACCACATCCCGCAGAATGACACAAAATTTCCATCAGGAGCTTCTACAATAATAGTTAGATCTTTCCTGAAATTAGGAGCTGATTGCATTTTCTTTCGACCTTCAAGCTCCTCTTCTGGCGGCTCACCTGGATGATTGAAACCTCGATGTAATACCCTGTGAATCTTGATGAGATCGTTGTCCTCTTGTAGGCTTTTCAATCGAAATCCCTCAGGGACATTAATGCTTGGGAAGGGATCAACTATCTTCAACTGTGACATATCTTCCTGATGGGTTTCACCTTTGTGAAATCCCAGATCCTCTGCAATCGCTTCAAATTCGTCGTCAGTTCCATTGATGAAAACCTGTAGCAGTCTTCCTTCATTCTCATCGCGATATAAATACTCTTGGGCGTATTCCAACATTTCCTTTTTCAAATATGAGTAGTCTGGGATTATCTCGATATATATTTCCCCCATTCGATGCTCATGGTGTACCACTCCTACTATCTCCCCGGCATCTTCCCAAATGCCTATCTTGTCTAGACTCGATTCATCCAATAGTGGGTGATAATGCATATATTCCCAGCGCGGCTGCAACCAATTGCGATGCTGACCTTCTACGTTGTAGGTATTCACCAGAAATTGTCCCACCAATTCATAGTCATCTGGGTATTTGTAAGATCGTACTGTGACGCTCATGACTTACCTTCCAAAAACAGTCTCAGGTTAACGGTCAATATCATACACCTGCCGTTTAACAGCCTCGGGATGAGCGGCAGTGAACGGTCAGGTAGACTCTAAGCCTCCCACAGGGGATCGATACTTTTGGAAACTATATAGATCGTGGGAGCTGATGGCTTCAATTTCGTCCCCATGCTTTCGAAGCAATTCACGTATTCTTGGAACGTGCCGACCTAGGATGCGGTACACAAACCAACTTGGCAGCACTGCTGTAGTATATTTACTGGGATCTAATCCGTGAAGATCAGAATCTGGATGAAACGGTGAAGCCGCGTCCCCACACTGGAACAGCCAGCCATATTCCGTAGCAATTACAACTCCACAATGCCCGCGTGTATGACCAGGCAATGGCACGAGTCGAATGTCAGGTATAAGCCCTTCGATTATAAGCAGGCTTTTAAATCCGTACCAGTCTAGCTCTTCGTCACCATGCACCACCCAATCAGGTCCGTGTGACCAGTGTGATGGATCATATGCTCTCTCCATAAGGCCACGCGGATTCATTCCCGCCTCATACTCTGTTCGATAAATATGAACTTTGGCTTCAGGAAAATCTCGCATTCCTCCAGCATGGTCAAAATGAAGGTGAGTGAGAACAATGTGTCGTACGTCTGATAACCTATATCCTAAATCCTCAATTTGATAGGCTGCTGTTTCCTCCATCTTGCATGGTACCCCTATCCAATAAATAAAGAACCGCATTTTTCGGCTGGGATCCGTGTAATCTTGGCGGCCAATACCGGTATCAACCAGAATCAGTCCTTCGTTTGTTTCAACTAATAGGCAATAAACAATCGCTTTCGCTCGCGTAAACCGAGCATTTAAAGATCCACAGTTTAGATGATGGATTTTCATTGTCTTCTCCAATAAGCGTTCGCCTAACACCGCCGAGCTGAATCAAGCGGCTTGAAACTTTAGGCTCCGACGAGTGAATTGTTATCTATCACACATTTGCCACCAAATATCACCGGGCTGAAAGAATTTCGCCGAGTTTCGCGGATAAATATCCACCCCGTTCAAAAACAACCTGTATGCCATCTTCAATAACGGACACAGTGCCTTCATCTATAGGTTGTGCTAACCAATTCATATCGGTGATGCCAAATTCGACTTCTAATCCATTGGGATAGTGAGCGCGTATGCTTTGGACCTTACCCCAATCTTCGAAATTAACCTTCTTGGGACAGCCAAAGTTTTCAATCCATGCAGGATTATTGATCATGGCTTCTGGGGAAGAAGTGATTATCACTAAGTCAACGTCAGATGATTCGGTAGCTTCTCCCCTTGCATATGATCCGACGAGTGCGATGGCGATGATATTCGATTGAGATTTGGACCAAGTATTGATCTGATTGAAGAAGCTGCGGATGTGCTCCGGGAATTCGGTTGACCGCAATTTAACGCCTCCGCTCCAGGAAGAAACTGGATGCGATGCATATCGGCGGCGAGTTTCAGGGAGTTGTTGGGTTGCTTGATGTTCAGACAAATCCCGCATTCCCCAGGTTCAGGGCACGACGGACACACAATTGCGTCCACTAGCCTTGGAGGCGTAGAGCGCCAGATCTGCCGCCCGCAATACCTCGTTAGCGGTCGCGCCATGGTCGGGGAATGTTGCCACTCCGCCTGAGAATGTGGTATGTAGCAGTTGACCCTGGTGGTCTATGCTGACATTCTCAAACGCCACCCGCCACTGCTCGGCGCGGCGAAGTGCCACAGCGGAGGACGAACCCGGCATGATTATAACGAACTCCTCACCCCCGTAACGGCAGGCAATATCGCCGGTCCTCGTCTGCGCACGCAACAATCGGCCAAGGGCTTGCAGCACATCGTCTCCGGCCTTGTGGCCATACATATCGTTGAAGGCCTTAAAGTGATCGATGTCCAACATCACCGCACTGACCGGTACTTGGTCGCGGGCTGCACGGGCCAACTCCCGCTCCAGAGTCTCATCCAGGTAGCGGCGGTTGAAGAGGTCGGTCAACGAGTCGCGGATTGCCTGGTCGCGTAAGTTGGCCTGTAAGGTTTCGATTTCGGCAAGTTGAGCGCGCAACCGTTCATTCGCCTGCTGGATCCCTTCTTCGGCGCGCCTGCGCTCGGTGACGTCGCGCATGATAATGAGCCGGCCAGCGTAGCGGTTCTGGCGGTCGCTGACTGGCGAAATGGTCAACTCCAAATAACTGTGATCTGCATCAGTCAATGCGATATCGATCAATGTCCCGCGCATATCCTGGAGGTCGGTCTCCCATTCAGGCAATCCCGAGAATATTTCTTCGACATATTGCCCGAGCCTGATCTTTGTCAGAGTGCGCAGGAGGTTCTGTGCTGCAGGGTTGAAGTCCACCACCCGGTTCTGCTCATCCAGCACCAGCATGCCATCAGTCATCGTTTCGATCAGCGCGTCCCGTGCCACGGGCACCAAGGCAAGCAATTGGAAGCGAAAGAGGCCCCATGCAAGGACCGCACCGGAGAAGGCTAACACGAGTGGGGTCAGTTCCAGGCCGGGGATCGGGCTGAGCCCAGCGACGTAGATCAGATTGCCCACCCATGGAGCGATTGCACCTACAATCAACGCCCCAGTCTGACGCCGATACAGCATTGGAAAACGAACGACGGCCCACACGAGCAAGACCGTTCCGATCAGCATGATCAGATAGGAGTACCCAACGACGCCGATCCAGTACCCAACCCCGTGCTCGTAGATCAAGAGATTGCGTCCGACCGGGCTGGGCGAGAAACCCGACCAGATCAGACCGTGCCATTCGTTGGTTACAGCCAATCCCAATGTGATAAGGGGAACAATGAATAGCAGCACGATGTTGCGTTTTGTGAGCCAGTGGTCCATCCGGTTGTATTCAAGGGCAAGCAGAAGGTAGAGTACGGGGCAACTGAGCCCGCCGATGTATTCGATCTTTGACCAGAAGACCTTGCCGGGGATGCCGACTATCGCATATTCAAAGGCAAACGCTACCGACCACAAGGTCACCGCCGCCATGAGCAAAGCCAATGATGTTCCGCCGGGTATCGCCCGTCGTCGCCACGCCACAAACGCGACGAGGGCCGCGATACATGCCGTGAAGGCACAAATGATTGCGTACGACGTGACTTCGAAGGTCATTGTCTGAGGAGGTGTCCTTTCGCCTTGAGAGTCTCGAACACAGGCTATTTTAAGTGATAAGTCTACGATTTGTTAGCCGGATAATTTTATATCGTTGTCTTCACACCACTGCCGGAGTAGCTTTTCATCATGTTGGTTCTCGAAGTCGTACCAACTTTGTAGCAATCCCTTCGATTCCAATAAATCCTTGAGCCTGCTATACGCCCCACGTTTTCGGAAGAAATACTTAGCGCGATGGTATTCATCAGGCAAGTGCCTTTCAATAAACTCGAAAACGAGTTGCTGACCCAAGCCAAGATCATTCTTATGCGGGATGTCTATACACATTTCCCAATCAAGATCATCGTCGCTGATCTGGTCAAGGTCTCCCATCTCTGAACGATAATATATCTGCCCCGTCACTTTGCTGAGAACTGCTGAGTGCATGCCATAACCGGCTGAACTCACAAAGAAGAAAGCCTCTTCAATATCGTTGAACCTTAACATTTTTAAAACCCGACTAATGGTTTCGAGCTGCGAGCATAGCGAAGTCCCGAGCGAAGCCGAGGGGAGCTGCGTCGCTAAGCACCTTCATTTGATTTTCGCCCAGCCCGCGGTGTCCGTCGAAGACCGTTCGTCCCGCGAGCGTAGTGAGACGGGATCCTGGTGCTTTTACAGGGTCGAAGACCGTTCGTCCAGCCGCTCGTCCAGCTTGACCGTTCGTCCCGCGAGCGTAGTGAGACGGGATCCTGGTGCTGAAGGTTCCAGGGTCAAAGATCCTGGTGCTCTTCCAGGGCTTCAGCGGCTGGTTATGCAGTAATAGATTCACCTACGATCGATCTCTTGGCTGCGGTCGTTATAGAGTACGGCGGGATCGATTTCGTCGTTGTTCCAAATATTCCTTCCGTATCGACAGTTTATCCCCTCTGCATCAGGGTTATCTGTCCAAATACGAATTACCTGGTTGGGTTCGATTATTCCATAAAGCCAACATATTTGATTTCCTTTTTCGGAAACTAATTTCCACCCGGTAAGATCTTGGGCATGACTACCAATGTTTTCTATATCGACATACTCTGCGACTTTATTCTTTTCTCTAATTACAACATAAGGTCCTTGAATAGGAGTTGGAGTTGAGGTTGGCATTGGTGTGATACTTGCAGTTGCTGTAAAGGTAGGTGTTAAGGATGGGGTTGAAGTGACAGTTATTGTTGGCGTAGATGTATGGGTTGGCGTATAGGTGGGGAGAATTCCAATACTTTCTCGGGGTAAATTGTCAACTGCTACGCAACCAATCGGGAGACAACAACAGAGGGTAATTATGATTATTGAAAAAGGTAATGCGATTTGCCTTCCTTTTATCCTTATAGTCAGACGCTTTGAATTCATCCACTGAATAAATTGTCTCATTAATAATCTCCATTGAAGTTATTAGAAAATTGCGGCATAACGGTTTCAAGCTGCAAAGCCAATAAAATATCACTAGCAAGATGCTTTAGTTACTTTGTCAATGTTCAGCGCAGATTCTGCATTCGCATGACGAATCTGAAAAATGACGTACTCCAACGACGGCATCACCCTTGCGATCGGCTCTTTTAAAAACAAGATCGAAAAGCTCACCCTCCTTATTTTCCAGGTACCGTCTAAGCGAATATGCGCACATATCAGAAATCTGGACCATGCTCGTTAATTCGCTATCGACATACAAAGGTGTCTCAATGATATTCCTCACTTTTGTCCAAAATGTACCTCTCCTATGAAACTTCTTCATTAATTCTGTATGACGCTTGGCTACTGTGAGATTATTATCGTGAATTATTAATCCAAAGTTTTTGGGGGTATCTTCTGCTTTCGTAACTTCTAAGAATTGTTCATACCGAGATACGACTTGCTCGAATGCTTGTTCATCAACAGACATTTGAGCACGTTTCGGATCAAAATGAATTTTATCTACACACTCGGCAAATAGCCTTGCGAATCCCCAATTGGAAACTAACTGAGCAAGTTCTCTCGTAAACGTAATTCTCTCGTCAAACGATAGATGGATATAACTCGCAGTCTTACGATAATTCTTTTTCGTCTGATGATATTGCTTCGATTTACTTGGTTTCTGCAACCGCAATAATTCTGCCTTCCGGATCTTTTCAACTTCATATCTACGTTGATCGTAATTTAATGTATCAAAATCCCTAATCTTTGATTGCTCATAGTATTTACGTAAAATCCATGCGGTATGAATCTCAGCTTCATTTAGTGAGTACTTTGATTTCAATTGTGTTATTTCACGATCGCAATCTTTCCAATGCCTAACCGGTATTGAGAGCGCTGCTAAAACGTAATGAGAAGTATTTCCAGGGATATCTGGTGTTCCGGATTCATCGATGTAGCATAAGTACATGCTCCCCCCTCCTATTTTTCCAGCTAGTGTTTAAAAGAAAAAGCGACTGGGGTTTGGGCTTTTAGCCCATCTTCGAGACGCTTGGCGACTCGTCCCAGACGCATGTGTATATTATACGTATTTGATAATCTTGTCAAATAATAAATTTGTATGATGCTTTTAATTAACATAAATGGCATTGTATATTTTTCTTTGCAGCCTAACTAGTGAATCTGTGCAAGTTATTCCATAGATTATTCCTGTGGGTTAATTATGCAGAAAGAATTCCTCAATCGCTCCCTGCTAGCGCATTATGTGGAAGTTTTTCTTTATAACCTCCCATTTAGGATAGTTAAGTGGAATTCAAGAGGGGTTTGAAGTCGGATGAGGTTGGGTCAGGTGTGCTTTGGGTGAACAGCGATCCCCCTCAGAGTACAGGTTCTTATTCTAGCCCAGTGGAGGGAAGGGCGCAAGTGAGTCCTCGCTGCGTTTGGAAGGACGTTATGGGAGTAATTGAGATTCCTCGCTACGCTCGGAATGACGTTAATGGCGAGAGCCTGAAAAAGGAAAAATCCCTTGGTTTACCCAAGGGATCTACTTGGAGAAAAGAAAATCGCCGCTGAGGTTTCAGGAGATCTTCTTCAAGTTTTGAGGCGCAGGCCGGGAGCCTCATTGGGACCGGCTCTAGTCGCACTCTTCTATTCGTAAGCTGTTCTCTCCAGACCCATCGAAGCGGCGATGTGCATTTATATTAACATGTTTTCAACCCGACACGGCTTACAACCGGTTTACAGCCTGTCTGAGTCAAGCCTATCTCTATGCCTTGGGCTCCTCTTTCAGCAATTCCCGAATAAGCGCCGAGACTTCACTTCTGGGGATGGTTACTTGCTTCCCGGTGCGTAAATCCTTGATTGCGACCTGATCTGCTTGTATCTCATCCGGTCCAAGTATCGCCGCCAAGGGTATGCCCTGCCGATCGGCATACTTGAACTGCTTCGACAAGCGGGTTATTTCCGGGAACCACTCGACACGCAGGCCAGCCGTACGTAGTTCAGATGCCAGACGGAGCGCCTCACCGAGGCTGGGCTGGTCAAAGGTTGGGATAAACACCTCAGCCGGGTTGGACCGTAAGCTCGGTCGTGCTCCATATTTCTCGATTACCAGGCCGGTGACCACGTCGCCCAAGGCGAATCCGACGCCGGGCAGGGGCTCGCCACCGACATCTGCCACCAGGTTGTCGTAACGGCCGCCGCCTAAAATCGCTCGTTCCTCACCGGCGGCGTCATAAGCCTCGAAGACGGTCCCTGTATAGTAGTCGAGACCCCGGACCACTGTCGGGTCATACTCCACATAATCCCCAGCGCCCATCATCTCGACCGCCTCGAAGAACTCTGCTAATTCTTCAAATGTGCGCCATGCTAATCGATCAGCCAGCAGATCCTTCAAACCGGCCAACTGGGTCGCATCCACGCCGATCTCCTTAGCATATTCCTCCCATTCCTGGGGGGACATCTTCACCCGTCGGTCGATTAACCGGAAGATATTCAGACGCCTATCTAACGGAAATCCGATCGACTGAAGCTGGGCGTCGGCCAGACGACGGTTATTGACTTTTATTCGGACGTCATTGGGAGATAAGCCGGCGGACTTGAAGAAAGCGGCGGCAATGGTTGCGATCTCAGCATCAGCCTGGGGAGTATCGACGCCCAGGAGGTCTATGTTCCACTGAAAGAATTCACGCGAGCGGCCTTTCTGGGGGCGCTCATAACGCCAGAAGGGTCCGTAGGACCACCAGCGGATGGGTCGCGGCAGCGATTTACTGCGTGTAGCCAACATACGAGCCAAGGAAGGTGTAAGTTCCGGTCGTAGGGCGATCATCTCTCCGCTGCGATCGGGAAAGACGAAGGACTGCTCCTGCACCAACTCATCACCCGATTTGGCTGCATATAGGTCGAGTCGTTCGAGAAATGGCCCGTCAAACTCCTGATAACCGAACTGTTCGGAGACCTCCCGGATCTTTTCATACAACCAACGCTGGAAAGCCTTCTCTTCAGGGAAGAAATCACGAGTGCCTTTGACGGGTAATATGGTGGGCATAAAAACGCTCCTTCGCGGACGATAATTAAAATAGCGATTGGTCGATCATGTCAGGTTATTCAGACAGAGCCAGGTTGACGTATTTCACAAGATCTCCAGATCTTACTAGCTCAGTCACAGTTTCGATGACCGCGGCAAGAGGATAGTCCTCCGCACGAAACGGCACAAGCTCGCTTATCATTGTGTGTACAGTAGTGGTCCCCAAAGCCGCTTTCGCCTGAGGGTCGAGCACCTGCGCGGCGGCGAGAAATTCGATTGCCCGGATGCGGCTTAGGTTCGAAATGACCTCGGTTAAGTGACGAGTGGCTGTGGTTGCGTTGGCGTTTTGGTCTTCCTGTCCAGCGGAGGTAGGGATGGAGGGTAGGTTATCGGGTATTGCTAGAGCCTGATTCTCGAGGGTAAGCGAGGCGGCAGTGTATAAGATGGTCTCGGCTGAATCTTTAACCAGGTTTCGAGCGTGCGAAGCGAGTTCAGCTTTGGAGTTGTACCGAACAACCGCCTCCACCTGTTCGAGCGAGAGGCTTCGTCCATCAAAGGAAACAAGTTTCTCTTGACGAGAACCTTCTATGTTATTTTGCGGCATATAAAACCTTCATTTTCAGGCATTTTACCTTCCTCATCTAGTATAGCATGCAGATATTTATATCGTCAGTATATATTGGTCCGTGGTATGCTAATGCATGTGAGGACTGCATTAGCTATTCTATGATAATGAGGTTCACGTGGCGTTTTTACCGATCCTGATACTTTTCGCTGGATCCCTGGTAACTTGGCTCTCCCGCAGGCGGCATGAGCGGGTGTTATGGGCGCTTAATTCGGGGACAGCCCTTCTGGTTTGGTTAGTCAGTCTAGTTTTGGTCATGAAAATTCCGGACGTGACCAGTCTCTCAGTTTGGCGACCGAGCGAACTATTCGCCTCCCGATTGGAACTTCATCTCGATGAAATAGGATGGCTTTTCCTGTATGGCGCGGCTACTGTCGTCGTGTCAGTCACTTTTACCGAGGCTTCTCGTCCCGGTGAAGCTACACCCGGTACGAGATCGCTCCTGCTTTCCTATGCTGCGGTTGCGATGACCGCTATGCTTGCCGGGAACTTACTTACCGTAGCTATGACCTGGACTTTAATGGACATCTGGACCTTAGTCTTTCTGCTGAGGATGCAGGAGGATACGAAATCTATTGTAAAGTTAATGACTCGCTTTGCCGTAGATGTGGGTGGGGTTCTCCTGGTCCTTTCGGCGGCTCTAATTAATGGAGCTGAAGGAGGGAGCAGTTCTCTCACCTCGCCATTGACTTCCTCATTGGCAGCAGTGTTGTTGGTTTTGGCTGCATTGTTGCGACTTGGGTTGATGCCGCCTCACATCAGCTTGACCCATTTGTCGTATAAGCAGCGCGGGTTGGGAACGCTAATACGCCTTTTACCTCCTGTGGCGGCGCTTTCCGTATTAGCCCGGATGATGAACATTGGCATTCCAGTGGAGGCGTTACCCTGGTTACGGTTGGCGGGCGTGCTTGGAATAATCGTGGGTGGTTTACGCTGGTCCCTTCATACAAATGTGGTAGCCGCAAGGCCATTTCTGGTGCTAGGCGTTTCGGGGATGGGGGTCCTGGCAGCCAGTCTGTCTATTGAGGGTGGGGGCGCACCTATAGCCGCTGCAGGAATAGTCTTACTGTTCGCGGGGGCGGTGGTTTGTTTGACCGAAGTATTTGTCCCAACCCATCGATTGTGGCTAGGGCTGGCCGCTGTTCTACTAGCGGGAATGCCTGGTACACCAGGAGGGGTGATCGCCGCGTCGTTGGCCAGAGGTGCCCTGAATGGCTCACCATTAGGTTTGGTTGTTATTGGTATCCTGGGTTTAATTTTGCTCGCCTCAGGCTGTCTCCGGCTGGTCTTTCTACCTGCAAGACCATGGCCTTCTGGCGAAAGCCTGGTGAGGGTGATGTACGGCTTAGGTCTTGCGCTACCGGTATTAGTCGGTTTTGGACTTGGTTTGCGTATGCCGGGGAGCGTGACCCTTGAGGCTGTTGCTGGATTTGCAATTGCCATCGCGCTGGCTGGGCTAGCCCTGTTCTTGCTGCGGCGATTACCTCAGCGTGATGTTGATCGTTGGGGTCGGTTAATCGAATGGCTTGATCCCAATCCTCTATATCGGGTCTTGTGGGGAGGGGGTCGTGCTTTGATTCAGGTTTTTCGTGCCATCGGTAATATTCTTGAAGGTGAGGGCGCCATGCTTTGGATGAGCGTCATCCTGTTGTTGCTCATCATTGCTCTAGGGAGGGCGTCTTGATGAGTTGGATAGAGGAACTGGCGGTAATTCCCGTGCTGGGGGTAGCTTTCACTGGAGGACTTCTTATCCTGCTGGATAACCGACGATTGATTTTAGTGACATTGGCATGGCAATACCTTTTCGTGGCTTGGCTGGTGGGGGTGACTTTACCCATCCCGATCGCGGCGGTGAAGTTGGTAGCTGGCCTTATGGCTTG
This sequence comes from Anaerolineae bacterium, assembly GCA_030605795.1. Lineage (GTDB taxonomy): Bacteria > Chloroflexota > Anaerolineae > Anaerolineales > E44-bin32 > DUEZ01. The sequence goes on from JAUWHR010000037.1 coordinate 21,727, forward strand.
TTCCATCATGGCGCTGACATTGGTGAAAGCAGGGTGGCCAGACCAATCATTAAAACCGCATTCTATCCCATCCGGTCGTGTTTTCCGCGGCATCGCGTTGCTTCTTGTCCTACTGGCTGCTGGAGGTCTAGGATATAGTAATTGGATATCAGTTCCTGGGCTGTCACCGGTTGGGGTGTATGGATCGACAATTTTATTAGCCATCGGTCTGCTGCACATAGGGCTCCATGAGGAACCAGTGCGGGTTGGCGCCGGTTTACTCACAATTATGGCCGGTTTCGAGGTTGTCTATTGTGCGATTGAACCCTCGTTGGCTGTTATTGCCCTTCTGGCGGCAGTCCATCTGGGGATAGCCCTTGTGGTGAGCTATCTTCTCTTCACCGGGACGGATGAAGCTGTAGAGCCACAGGTGATAGAATGAGTGCTCCATTGTTGCTATTACTTGCCACCGGTAGCATAGCTTTGAGCGTTACCGTGCTTGGAAATCGTCCAAAATCCTCTGCGGTTATTACCGCAATTGGATCTGCTCTGATGGCGGTATTTGCCTTGTTGGTCATGCTAGACGAGCCGTTAGTTGTGCTAGGTTTACCAATTAAAATATACAGTACATGGCGTATCCTCGGCAGAGCGCTGGTTCTTGATGGAGGAAATCGGGCGGCGATAGGATTCATCTATCTGACTGGCGCTTTCGTATTCGGAGCGGCATGGGCCACCAAGGCGAGTAGGAATCTTTACTACATCGGATTGTTATCACTGGGCTCGATCGCAGCTTCATTTATGATTCAACCCTTCTTGTTCGCCGCGGTGTTTTTAGAATTTACCGCGATGGGGGCAGTGTTGATTCTTGTTTCACCGGGGCATCCGGTACCCAGAGGGGGTCTGCGCCTGCTCATTTTGTACACCTTGGCTATGATGGCCATTTTGTTGGCTGGATGGATGCTGGAGAGTGTTGGTGTTACCAGTGCGACACCTGAACTGGCTCGTCGGGCGACACTTCTGCTTGCATTCGGTTTTTCAGTCATTATGGCCGTTCCTCCATTTCACCTGTGGCTTCCCTCTGCTGCTGGAGAAACGAATCCATATTCGCTAGCATTTGTGACCGTGATTCTGCAAAGCGCGGGGTTGTTTTTCTTACTTCGCTTCCTCGACAACTATGCTTGGTTGCGGGCTATGCCGGAGTTGTTTGATGGCATCCGATTGGTCGGAATAGCAATGGTCCTGTTTGGGAGCTTCTTAGTGTTAGCCCAGAAATCGTTCTCCAAAGTAATGGCTTACGCGCTGCTGACTGATTTCGGTGTGATGCTGCTCGCAGTTGGTGCTGGAACACCTGAGGGTTACCGGCTGGCGCTTGGATTGTCGGCGGTCCGGGTAATAAGTTTGTCAGTATGGGCGTTGGGGTTGGCTTGGATGCTCGACCATCCTGGAGGAGATCATTTGCAGTTGTTGCGAGGTGCAGCTCACCGCTCACCCCTTGCCGCAACGGCTGCGCTGGTGGGCATGATGTCAATTGCTGGTTTTCCATTGACGGCTGGCTTTCCTGGTCGCTGGGGGTTGCTATTAACGCTTGCCCCACTCGATCCAATCGCCGGATGGGCGATCTTACTAGCGTTCCTTTGCGTCGGTGCGACAGCAATACGTTGGGCGTATACCCTGTTGAGCGAACCGCGTCTGAGAGAGCGAAAGGCCATAAATTTCAGTGAGCGTCTATTTTTAGGTGGGGGAATAGTCATGTGTCTTGTGTTAGGAGCTTTCCCCCAACTCTTATATCCATGGGTAGTTGAGGTTGCAGCTGGTATGACGCAGTTATTCCCATAGTGTTGGCTAAACAGTATAATCCGCCGGCATGAATTTGAGGGCATACAATGGAGCCTGAGCAGATTGAGAATAGACTTTCCTGGCTGGATGAACAACATCGGAAGGATAGCGAGACTATTCACCGCTTGAAGGAGAGATTGACTGTTGCAGAAGAGAGTCTCTCTAAGCAATCTCAGCAATTCAAGGAGATATCCAGCGAGGTGGCACGACTGGCAGGCCTGACGACGCGTATCCATCAGGTTGACGAGGCGATGAGTAAACATCGGCAGGAGATTTCTCGTCAGCTGGGGGAAGCGGAGAAACAGCGCACAGAAAAGGAAAAAGCGCTTGAGGCACTCCGCAAAGCGGATCACCGGACATTAGCCACCCAAATAGAGAAGTTACGGGATGAGATACAGGCGATAGATGAAATCCAGCAAACACTTGAAATTCGACGTGAAGAGGAAATCCGTATTACCCGCAAACTTGATGCTTTCGAGAAGCGCCTTGAGGACCTCGTCGCTAAGGATGAGGATAGAGCACGAGCCCTAATATCACTGGAGGAAGGAAGGAAGCAGGACGGTCGACGCGTGAGCGAGTTGCAGGATTCTACCTCCGACCTTCGGATTAAGATGGATAATCTTCATGGGGGGCTGGATATAACCGAGGACCGCATTCGACGTCTCGATGTGCAACTCTCCGATCTGATAGCCAGTGAGAGTGAGAGGCGTGAGATCCAGAGTCTGTGGATTGAACAACAGAATCTGAAGTTGGTTGAATTCGAAAGAAGTTGGAAGGAATGGGAGAGTCGCTTTGACCAATTTGACAAGAGAGCAACCGACCTAGACGAACGCATGCTCTCTTATGAGGAAACCTATCGGGCGCTGAAGCAAATGCGGCTTGATCTAGATAAGGTGCTGGAACGACTGGAACGTCGCATAAACGAAATTACCGAGATGCAACGTCTGGCAGAGGATCGCTTGAAACAAGAATGGTCCGGCTTTCAGTCTGACGACCAAAAGCGTTGGAACACCTACAAACTTACGATTGATGAACATTGGAGAGAGCACAATCGGGTGCATGAAAAACTTGGTCCCGAGCTAGAAATTATTAAGGAGAATGCTACCGAAGCATTGCGTTTGATTGGCGAAATAAAAGAGATGGATCAGCAACGTGTGCTTGAAATTTATGAAGTATTGCGTGAATGGGCGACAGAGGTTGAACGACGTAGGGGGACAGACTGAGTTCTGACGCCTCTCCTTCTACCAATACCTGACACACCTTTTTTCCAGGCAACGACAAAATGAGAGTATTGGCAACTGCTGGTCACGTGGATCATGGGAAATCAAGACTTGTGCAGGCTCTTACTGGGATCAACCCCGATCGCTTGCAGGAGGAGCAGGAGCGCCAGATGACTATCGACCTGGGCTTCGCTTGGATGACTCTTCCTTATGGTGAACATATTGGAATCATCGATGTGCCAGGTCATCGCGATTTCATAGAGAACATGCTGGCGGGTGTTGGTGGCATCGATGCGGCGTTGCTAGTTGTTGCCGCAGATGAGGGTGTGATGCCGCAGACGCGAGAGCACCTGGCGATCCTCGACCTTCTGGAGGTAGAGAGAGGGGTGGTGGCGCTCACCAAAATTGACCTGGTTGAAGATGAGTGGCAGGAATTGGTGTACGACGAGATCGAGCAATTACTGACAAAGACCCATCTGGATGATGTCCCGATCGTGGCCGTCTCTGCTAAGACAGGTGAGGGGTTGGATTCGCTCGTAACCGCGATGAGCGAGATGTTGCGGGATGCGCCACCTAGGCGAGATATTGGTCGTCCACGCCTTTTTATCGACCGCGTTTTCACTATCTCGGGATTCGGAACGGTGGTTACCGGAACGTTGGTTGATGGTAGTTTGAGAGTAGGGCAGGAGGTGGAGATCCTCCCCAGCAGGATTAAAGTGCGGGTAAGAGGATTACAAACCCACAAGACCAAGATTGAAGAGGCCGTCCCGGGCAGTCGGGTGGCGGCTAATCTCGCCGGTGTTGAAGTCCGGGATTTATCTCGAGGGGATGTGGTGACCAATCCTGGCACGTACCAACCGACTCAACTTATCGATGTACGCCTGCAACTACTATCAGATGCGGTCAGCGTGATAAAGCACGATCAACAAGTCAAACTATTTCATGGAACGGCGCAACGATTGGCTCGTGTTCGTTTGTTGGGAATGGAGACAATGCGCCCAGGCGATCAGCGATGGCTGCAGTTAGTTGTAGATAAGCCGTTGATCGTATCGCGTGGAGATCGCTTTATCTTGCGTCGGCCATCCCCGGGAGCCACACTAGGCGGTGGGCGCGTCGCAGATGCTCACCCAGCACGCCGGCACCGCCGGAAAGACCCAGAGCTGATGGAGCGCCTGGAGCGGTTGCTTCAAGGGACGCCAAGTCAGGTGCTCGCTCAATCATTGATGTCCCTCGGTCCTACATCACTCCGTCGGGCAATACGTCATTCAGGGTTGGCTACTGAAGCGGCTTCACAAGCGATGGATGAGCTGCGTGCAGCGGGTGAATTGATAGCTTTGGAAGATGGACCGCTTGACCTGAGCTCTGAGGTCCTGGTCATTGATGTAAAGACATGGGAAGGTCTACGGGATCGGATTGAATGGGAACTGCAATCCTTTCACCAATTAAATCCCCTCAAAGCGGGGATACCCAGAGAAGAACTAAAGAGCCGGCTGATGCTGGATGGGAAGGTTTATTCTGCTGTAATACGATTAGCGGCTGAAAAAGGGATTATCGTTGTTGATGGGACACGAGTGCGTTCAATTCATCATGCTATTACCTTGACCACCTCACAGCAAGGAGATGTGGACGCCTTGCTCGAGCGCTTTCACGCGTCACCCTACAGCCCGCCGTCGATAAAAGAATGCAATCAGGCGTTAGGTAGCGATTTGATGGCTTATCTTCTGGAGAGTGGAAGATTAGCCCAGGTCTCGCCGGACGTGGTTTTCACTACGGAAGTGTATGACGAAATGGTCGAAGAGGTTCAGCATGCCTTGAGGGAAAGAGGCATGATAACTGTGGCGAAGGTTCGCGACCGTCTAAATACTTCTCGTAAATACGCCCTGGCGCTGATGGAACACTTAGACGCGATTGGCATTACTGTACGAGAGGGGGATATTCGTCGTCTGGCGAGGAAATAAGGGGCACTGGTTCGAAAATCCCAGCGTTAGTCTCAAAATTCCCGATAGCGCCAGGTACCTCCGACCATGGTTCCGATCGGCATTATTTCAGCCAGCGCCTTTTCATCACAGCAATATGGGTCATCCTCCAGGACTATCAAATCGGCCATAGAGCCAATCGCCAGGCGACCGACGATCGGGCTCAATCCGGCGGCGTAGGCGGGTCCATGGGTGTAACCGAGCAAAGCTTCATGAACACTTAGTCGCTCGGTGGGTGTCCAACCCACTGGGCCAGGGCTTCCATCGAGTCGTCGGCGTGTTACCGCAGCATGCAAGCCCAAGAATGGGTTGGGGGATTCCACCGGCGCGTCAGAACCGAAAGCCAGGGTTGCCCCAGCCTGGAGTTGGCTGCGCCAGGCGTAAGCATACTTTACTCGGGAACCCCAATAGCGGTCAGCCATTTCCATATCCGACGTGGCATGGATTGGCTGCATGGAAGCGATGATGTCATATTCTGCTGGACGAGAGAGGTCATCCGGGTGCAGAAGTTGCAGGTGTTCTATCCGGTGATGGAGATGGGTTAAATAGTTGTCCGTTTCAAAGCTACGGAGGTCTGCTAACGCATCCAGCACATTGCGATTGGCCAGATCACCGATGGCGTGAACTGCCATGGCTAAACCACCCTTCGCTGCACGGATGAAGATCTCAAGCAACTCCTCTCTATCGCGCAGGCACATCCCGGTATTATCAGGGTCCCCCTCATATGGAGCCAACATGGCTGCAGTACGTGTGCCTAGAGCGCCGTCGGCAAAAACCTTAATATTACCAATTCGAATCCATTCATCGCCATATCCCGTTCTTAGGCCTATACCGAGGGCATGTTCAAGATCGTCGACTAGGATATTATTAACTACCCGCAGTCCAAGCTGACCCCGCTCACGCAAAAGCTGAATGGCCCGGAAGCAGCGGGAACCATCGAAATCATGAACGGCTGTGATCCCATACCGCCATAATTGGGCTTGAGCTTCGGGGAGTGCATCGCAGGTGCTCTCTGCAGTTGGCGTGGGGATGACTTTAGATACTAATCGCATAGCCTCTTCGAGAAGAATACCGGTTGGCGCTCCACTGGCGTCACGTTGAATCTTGCCCCCAGGGGGATCTGAAGAAGAAGAAGTTATCCCCGCGCGCTCGAGGGCGAGGGTGTTTCCCCATCCTGCATGAAGTGACTTCGCTGTAAGATAAACCGGGTTGTTGGGGGACACGCTGTCGAGATCAACCGCAGTGCCGAAGCGTTCCCATTGGTTTTGGTTCCAACCGTGACCCAGGATCCATTTTCCTGGTTCGGTCTCCTGTACCCGCTGACGAACGCGTTCTAAGCAGGCTTGTAAGCTCGAAACCTCAACATCGACTTTATTCAGGTTGTGGGTATACTTTTCGAGATGTATGTGTGCGTCTGTCAGACCGGGCAGGACGATTCGACCTCCGAGGTCTACGACTACCGTTCCAGTAACGGTGATGTCCGCAAGCTCATCGTCGGAACCAACAGCCACCACGCGATCTCTGTCGATGGCTAGGCTTTCGGCTAACGGGATGAGGTTGTCGAGCGTCCGAATGATACCGTTGCGTAGGATCATAATTGGATGTGAGTAGGTTATTGTCGGTCTCCTTTATCTTCAAGGTTGGATATCCATCGCACGGGCCATGATTTCAAGCGGATGGTATACCGGGAGACCCGTGTGTTTGGCAATCCACCAGCGGCAGGTCTCGGAGTCACAAATTACGAAATCGAGCTCGAGCTGGCTAATCTGGTTAAAGAGACCCTGGCCCACCTCGTACGCCACAGGGAACTTTTCAAGTTTCATGCCGTAGGTGCCTCCGGCGCCGCAGCACTCTGATTCTGAAAGGTGCAGTTGTAGCTCGGGGATTTGTCTCAGGATGCTGAGCGCTGGGGCGCCGATTCCGTGGTTGCGAAGTTTGCATGGAGGGTGGTAGAGGGCGCGCGCGTGGAGTGAGTTGAACTTGATGCGATTGATTTCATTTTTCACAAAAATGGTAAGGAATTCGAAGAAATCGTAGGTTGAAGTGGCAATTGTCTCGACATCTTCACCGCGTATTCCCAGTATGGTTCGATAATCATGCTTGAGCATCAACGTACATGAGGTCGATGTTCCCACAATTGGTATTCCTTGCTTGGCGAAGGGTGCTAACCAGGTGATATTGGCTTGTGCGTGACGGCGAGCGGCGTCGAACAATCCATTGGATTGCAGGGGAAGTCCACAGCATATTTGAGGCGGGATGACCACTTCGTATCCCAACCGCTCGAGGATAGCAATCGTCTGCTCACCTAGTTCAGGCTCGTAGTAGTTGCTACTGCAACCGTGAAAGAAGGCTACAGTGTGGTCGATGTCATGTTTTATATCCAGTGGAGTGTCGAAGCAACGATCACGAAAGCGCTTACGAAGTGGGATTCTGGTGAAGGTCGGAATAGGCGCATGGCGACTGATACCTATTGTTTTCTCCAGTAGCCATCGGGCTGGACGTAAATGTATCGAAGTGTTGGCAACAGGAGCGATTGGGGAGGCGATACGCCCGAGTAGTTCAGGGTGAGCAATGAGTTGGTCACGTAAAGGCGTATGCCTCTCTTTGGTTAAGCGCCCTTTGGCTAAGATGTTAATTTCTGCCACTGCAACACCATGTGGGCAAACACGTGAGCATATACCGCACCCTGAGCACCAGTCGACCGACACGTCCGGCATTGATAGACGAGGGTGGCGGTAACGCTCTGCTTGAGGACCGACGAACTTGGGTCCAGGGAACAGATCAGTGACGGCTGCAACCGGGCAGGCCGCGGTGCAGATATTGCACTTCAAGCACAGGTCGGTAGTGAACAAGGGTAGGTTCATCCCAGCGCTACCTCGACTGCACGGTAGGCAGTAGCAAGATCAATACCCTGGCGGGATCCTTCCATAGTCCGGTCTGCGCCGCCGAGCAGGCCTCCAGCGACGTACAGGTTCTCAAAGATCGGTGCGCCCTTGGCATCTAGGGGCTGCATAAGATCGTTGACCAGAAGCCCGTAGCCTGAATAAGGTTGGGAATCGAGTGGAGAGGTCGTCGTCCAGTACCCTCTACCCTGATCATAATTCACCGGCAGGTCGAATACAGATTCTTGAACACGTCCATCTTGCTGGAAGACAAGTCCTCCGTTCAATATACCGCCGGTTGCCAGTATGACCACATCAGCAGTATGTACCCGTGGACCACCGACAGTTTGGAGGACTACTCCAGATACGCGGCGGCCGTCCGACCTTCCATCAATCCGGCCAACGACTCGAGGTCCCTCAATGAAATGTACTCCGGTATTAAGCGCTCTCCGGCGCAAGATGACTTCCAAGCGCAAGCCAGGTAAGGAAGGGGGTAGGGTTGGGATTTCAAACAGAGTCAAGCCAAGCCGTTCCTGCAGGTCTTCAAGGACATGCTGCGGATCACGGAGACCGAGTACGGCCGGTAGACCAAGGCGTTTAATGCCTATTAGTTGAGGTTTCCAAACCCGAGCGACTTCTTCTCGCCAATTGGATTTATCGAATAAATGAGCGAGGTCGGAAGTGTAGAAGTCATGGCGTGTATCATCCAACGGTATGGGGAGATCGAGAACACTTTGGACGGCAATACCTGCACGACGGAGGTTGGACGCTGCCAGTTGTGGATAGAAATCACGCAGATTGTCGATACCGGCGAGGGTAAAGGGTGTTCCATCGAACAAATCGCCCTGCGCCAAAGATTGCGGTGCGAGCGCGGTTGGATGAATGGCGCCTAGCGCGGTTGGTAAATGCAGGTTGCGCGAAATGCTGCCGGGAAAAGGATATTCTGCTTGCTGGGTGATTTCCTCGAAGAATTCAAGCGCCGCATGCAAGGCTGCCGTACCTGCTAAGCGATAAGGATGACTCTTACGCAGGCGACTGAGTGCTCGGGAGGGTGTTGCACGTCCCCAGATGTCGATGCAGCCATGGGACAGTTCGAGCCCTCCGCGACCTTGGGCCACTAAAGTGACAGCATTGCCACGCTCAGCCACCAGAAGTGAGGCGAAAAGACCGGTCAACCCTGCGCCAACGATAAGAACCTCCGTCATTTCGTTGGCTCCGGAAGAGAGTGTGTTTGGAGAAGCTCGAGATAAATGCGACGGGTCAATTCCATCTGGCGCAGTGTATGTCCCCATCCCAAGGGAACCATTCCACGCCAACGCTCTTCGAGGAAAGGTGTAAGACCGCCACTAGCTGGCGCAGTCGGCGCCAATTCATGCGCGATGCCGGCCGCACGGAAAGCGCAGAACCCAGCTTGGCAGGGTCCCATACCAAGCCTCAGCTCCCGTCGAACCTCGTCTAGGTCAAGTGTTGACGCAAACCGCAAGGCTTCCTCAATTGCTAGGCGGGTTACCAATTCGCATTCGCATACCACCTGCGGTAGATCATGGGAGGTGGTGACCTCGAGCTTAGCCAACCGGTCAGGTAGCTTGTAGAACGATCGGGATGTCATCGTTAATGGAGTTTCAGCTGTATGGCAAACTGCTGCGATGTTCATCTGTTTGCACACCAGATCCATCACTTGCTCGGCCATTAGGCGGAAGATGGTCAGCTTGCCACTAAAAACACTTATCAGTCCCTGGAGGCCGTCACGGTCAGCGTGGTCGAGAATGATTTGTGAGCGGGGAAGCTCCCTAGTCTCTCCAAGTTCACCTGTAGTGGGTCGGTAAAGGGGTCTTACACCAGCCCAGGCACGCAGGGGTCGCTGGTAAGCCAACTGGGGAACCAGGATCTCTCCTTGGGCCAGAAGGAAGTCAACCTCCCAGGGTTCAATCGTGGTGTCTGTGGGCTGTTGGACTTCCACATCGGTTGTGCCGAGCACAGCGACAGTTCCCACCGGGACGATGATATCGCCATCGGAAGAGGGCCTGCAGCGGTTAATGACTGTGTGAATCGGTCGGGTGGCCATGGCGACCATTGAGCCCTTGCCAAGAGCGATAGGGACCTTGATATCAGCCAAGGATGCAACCTGACCCGCCCAGGGTCCGGTAGCATTGACGAAGAAGTCGGCTCCGATGGTTAGTAATTCGTCGGTGTCAAGGGCTCTAATCTCGGCGGCGACAATTGTGTTGCCGTTCAGTATCAGCTTCTCTACCCGGTGCCTGAGCCACACCTGCCCGCCTGCTCGTTTGATCTCCGCGGTAAGGGTGTGGAGCAAATCAAAGGAATCGAGAGAGCCATCCTGGACGCGAAAGACGCGCGAAATGCGCGGGTTGAGCGCCGGCTCTAGACGTAATGCTTCGGCGGTTGTGATTTCCTCTGCAGATACGCCCAACTCCTGGCAGGCTGCAAACCAGCGATCGGGGAAATCGATCGGATCCGTGGGTGTTGCCAAGAAGAGTCCGCCCGTGTCCTCGATGGTATGGGGAACGATTTGACGCAGCACACGGTTCTCGACCGCGCAGTCACAGGCGGAGGTTGGATCGGAGATGACATAACGGCCGCCGGAATGTAGCAGGCCGTGGTAGCGGCCGGAGGTGCCCTGGCCTAGATCACCTTGTTCGACAAGTACAACTTTAAGACCACGCAGACAAGCATCCCAGGCGACACCGAGGCCGGTAGATCCACCACCAATAACGAGAAGCTGGGTTGATAACACGGGCATAACGGGTTCATTGTGACATAGAATTAGAAAGTGTCAACGTCAGGATTTATTTGTGTTGCCTATCCGTCAGGGATCTGTGATCCCAACCAATGCGTATCTTGAACGTGCCGTCATTGCTCTGGGCTAGCCCATGCGCGGCAACGTTTGACCGCCCGCTTCCATTGGTCATACAGGGATCGTCGTTGATCTTCGGAGATTTGCGGTGTGAATTCTCGATCTTGTCGCCAAAGACTTGAAAGCGCTTCTAAGGAAGGCCATAACCCAACTGCCAGACCGGCAAAGAAGGCGGTACCAAGGGCGGTGGTCTCATTGATAACTGGTCTTTGGACAGGAACACCGAGGATGTCGGCTTGAATCTGCATTAACAAATCGTTGCGTGCCGCGCCCCCATCAACACGTAACGATTCAAGGGGCAAGTCGTAATCTATATGCATCGCCTCAATCACATCTAGGGTTTGATAGGCAATGGCTTCTAGCGTGGCCCGCGCCAGGTGTCCACTTGAGGAGCCGCGTGTCAGGCCAAGGATTGTGCCCCGAGCGTAGGGGTCCCAGTAAGGGGCCCCTAAACCGACAAAAGCCGGCACAAAATATACTCCCCCGTTGTCAGGGACGGATGCGGCAAGCGATTCGATTTCCTGCGATTGGGAAATTAAGCCTAGCTCATCCCGGAGCCATTGAACCGCTGCTCCAGCGATGAAAATACTCCCCTCGAGACAGTAGGTCAGGGAATTTTGCGCCCCTAGATCCCAACCAATCGTAGTTAGAAGGCCGGAGGTGGACGTCACCGCTTTATCGCTAGTATTGAGAAGGAGAAAGCATCCCGTTCCGTAGGTGTTCTTCGCCATTCCAGGGTGATAACAAGCTTGGCCGAATGTGGCAGCCTGCTGGTCGCCGGCGATGCCGGCTAGTGGAATGGGAGCGCCAAGCAAGTGTGGCTCGATTTCACCGTATATGGCAGAAGAGGGGTGGACTTCAGGCAGAAGGGAGGAGGGGATGCCCAGATGCTCCAAGATTTCATCGTCCCATGCCTGGGTATGAATGTTGTAGAGCAAGGTACGTGAGGCATTTGATGGATCTGTTATATGAAGACGACCGCCAGATAAGCGCCAGAGCAAGAAGGTATCGACTGTGCCGAAGGCCAGCTTTCCTCGATCAGCAAGACTGCGGACTCCGGGAATATTTTCAATGAGCCAAGCGATTTTCGTGCCCGAGAAATAAGCATCAGTTACTAATCCGGTCTTCTCTCGGATGACTTGGTCGAACCCTTCGGCTTTCAAACGCTCGCACATTGGCGCAGTACGACGACATTGCCAGACAATGGCGTTGTGGATAGGCTCTCCAGTTTCTCGGTCCCAAATAATTGTTGTTTCACGCTGATTGGTAACGCCAATGGCGGCGATTCGTTCGGGTTTTAGCCGCGATTGAGAAAGTGCTGCTCGCGCGGTTTCAAGTTGTGATGACCAAATTGCCTCCGGATCGTGTTCTACCCAGCCTGGTTGGGGATATATCTGAGGGAACTCTCGTTGAGCCTGGGCGATAATTTCCCCGCGATGATTGAAAATAATCGCCCGCGAGGATGTCGTACCTTGATCCAGGGCCAGGATATGATCTTTGGTCATAAGAATTCCTTGATTGAAAAAATTAGGATAACTAGAATCCTCGATATTGCTCGCCTACAAATTCTGCTGTTTGAAGTTAGTATCTTAATCGGGTACTCGTTAGCAAGATCACTCCAGTCATTGACTTAGGTGTCCTGCACCTCAGTTCCAAGATATGCGTTAAGGAAATGCTTGGCGCCACGTGCAAACGCGTCGCCAGGCATTTGTTTACTTCCTGCAGGTTGAACGATATCCAGCACCAACATACCCGATCCTGTTGCTACAGCCGGAGAACCATCCACCTCGGTGACATGTCCGTGCATGCCGCCGTTTCCCTGTACTGCGTGCGCCTTTCGGATGACAAGACGGCGTTTACCCCAGATGAGAAAGGAGCCGGGCCATGGTTCATATGCGCGGACCTGAAGGGCCAGCCGCTTGGCGGGAAGTGAGAAGTCTAATCTCCCATCAGACTTTTTAAGCATCGGAGCGTGGGTAGCTTGTGTATCATCCTGGGGAATTGGTTGAAGAGTTCCCTGAATATATCGGGGAATTATTTCCGACAATAACTCCGCTCCGAGAACTGCCAACCTGGCAGTGAGGTCCCCACCGGTCTCATCCGGATGAATAGTTATGCTTCGCTGAGATAGGATCGGACCGGTGTCAAGACCAGGATCCATCTTCATAATCGTGACGCCAGTTTCGGCATCACCTTGTCGAATAGCAGCCTGGATAGGTGCCGCGCCCCGCCAATGAGGTAGCAGAGAAGCATGAACATTAAGACAGCCCCACTCTGGAAGGTCTAGCACCGCCGGTGGCAGGATCTGACCATAGGCGGCCACCACAATTATGCTTGGTTTCCAGACGAGGAGCTGATCGATGGCGTCTGGGTCTTTGAGCCGGTACGGTTGAGCGATTGGAAACCCTCGTTCGAGGCTCCAAGATTTGACTGCTGATTGACGTAGAGCTCGGCCTCTTCCTGCCGGGCGATCAGGTTGGGTCACTACGCCGACAATAGGGTAAGACCCAGCCAGAGCTTCAAGGCTGGGGATAGCGAACTCGGGTGAGCCCATGAATACAACGCGCATGGATTAATCGTATCATGATTGAACCCAAGCGAAAAATGATATTCTTTTATTTTCGTTGAATCAGACACATTATGATTGTACTTGCATGATCTCGACGGACGAGTAAAATTGTTAGTCAATGAGGCAACCCATGGGCCTCGAAATATTTATTAAATAGTATCCGGCTAGTTAAACTCATCTGGAAGGAGAGAGACATGAATGAGCAACCGCAAATTACCAGTGACGATAAGCTATGGGCTTTGTTGGCTTATGTTCTAACACCACTTGTACCAATAATCATATTGTTGATTGAGGAAAAAAAGGATCGACCCTTTATACGGGCACATAATGCGCAAGCACTAGTATGGGGTCTGTTTAATGTAGTAGGAGGAACCATACTTAGCACTGCTCTATTTTTCTGCTTCGGTGCACCCTCCCTGATCATATGGGCAATCGGCATATTTTGGGGCATCAAGGCATACCAGGGGGAATATGTAACCATTCCTGTGATTACGGATTTTGTAAAAAACCAGGGCTGGGTTTGAACCGCTAAATAATCTTTGGAGGGCCCGCAAAACGCGGGCCCTTTTTTTACAATCTTATGACATAGGAGGTGGCTTTGGAGAAACGCTGGAAACTAACCCCGCCACTCCCTCCTGAAATTCAGAATTCGCTGGCCGATTATCGACCAGTCGAGCGAGTGATTCTGTTCAATCGCGGCATGGAGACCAAACACCAGGCGGACGCTTATTTCGCGTTGGAGGATTTAAAGGATTACGATCCCTTCCTCATGTCAGGGATGGATCAGGCGGTTGAGAGGCTGCTGAAAGCTGTCCGATCGAGGGAAAAAATCGTGATATACGGCGACTACGATGCAGACGGCGTCACCGCGACAGCACTGCTTGTCGAGGTGCTGCGCAGGATTGGAGCATCTGTCGAACATTACATCCCCAATCGCTTTGACGAAGGTTATGGCCTGAACCACGATGCCCTAACCAAGATTCGGGAGCGGGGTGGGGAGCTCGTCATAACCGTCGATTGTGGTGTGCGGGCGGTTGACGAGATTGAACATGCAGTGAGCCTGGGCCTTGAAGTGATTGTCACTGATCATCATCAACCTGGGTTGCATTTACCTCGTGCATTTGCAGTGATCAATCCTTCACAAAAAGGGGATTCCTACCCGTTTAAGGGCTTAGCTGGGGTTGGTGTAGCGTATAAGCTGGCTCAGGCCTTATTGAGGCGCCTTGGGGAACGGGAGCCAATCGAGAGCCTTGATCTGGTGGCCATCGGCACAGTGGCTGATATTGTCCCTCTTTATGGTGAGAATCGACAGCTTGTAAGGATGGGTCTTGAACAACTTAATCATACACAACGTCCGGGATTACGAGCGATCATAGAGACCATCGGATACGAATTTGGACATCTGAACACAACGACAATTGGATTTGGTATCGGTCCTCGGCTGAACGCAGCCGGCAGGATCGATTCCGCAGAAAGAGCCTTCAACCTACTGATGGCGATTGAGGAAATGGAGGCAAAGCGTCTTGCAAACCAGCTAGAGGAGATAAATCGCCAACGGCAGCGTATCACTCGAGAGATGGTCGAAGAGGCGCGTATGCATGGGGTCGGTAAAGGCCCGCCGCCAATACTAATTATTGCTATTGATCCAGATTTTAACCAAGGTGTGATTGGATTGACCGCCTCGCGTTTGGTGGATGAGTTCTATCGACCATCGATTGTTGCTTCTTATGGAGATCAAGTAACAATAGGTTCAGCGCGTAGCATCTCTGAGTTTCACATTACCGAGGCTCTCGATGAATGCGACGACTTGCTGGAGCGCTATGGCGGGCATTCAGCAGCGGCTGGCTTCTCTGTCCGAAACGAGAAGCTGGACGAATTTATCCAGCAAATAAACAAGGTAGCAGCTAAGAAACTATCGGGAATAGAGCTCCGACCAACCTTAACTGTTGACACGATAGTACGATTTTCGGATCTAGATTGGTCCCTACTTGAATTTATTGAGAGAATGGAGCCCTGCGGATGTGGTAATCCATTGCCGGTATTTGCAGTGCAGGATGTGGAGGTGGTGAGTAAACGGTCTGTTGGTGCTGAAGGACGCCATCTCAAGTTGACAATGAGGGATGAGCGGAAGGTATTCGATGCTATTGCATTCCGTCAGGGTCATCTCTATAAGAATCTTCCGCAACGTGTTGACCTGGCATTTCGCCTCGAGCGAAACGATTATATGGGTATATCCAGCCTGCAGCTAAACGTTCTGGATGTGCGCTCAGCTGGCTCATTGGGTGATCTCAATTTAACGATCCAGGGACCTTAATCTCTCAATCGACAAACCGATATTTGAGCAGGGTCCAGGCGGCCATAAATGCATCGCCAAGCCCAATCTTCTTACCTTCGGAATATTCTCGAGGGTTGAAGGAGATCGGTACTTCAAAGATGCGTATACGGCGTTTTAACAACTTGGCGGTTACCTCGGGTTCGAAGTCAAAGCGACGGGCGCGTAGAGGTATGGATTTTATGACTTCACTCTTAAAAAGTTTATAGCCCGTCTCCATATCGGAGAGGATGCTGTTGTAAAGTATGTTGGTCATCAATGTGAGTAGTTTATTGGCGACCATGTGCCAGAACATCGTTGACCTGCGTGGTGCTCCCAAAAATCGTGAGCCGTAAACTACATCGGCAATACCTTCCTCGATTGGTCTCAGCAGATTCGAGTAATCGCGCGGGTCGTATTCAAGGTCGGCGTCTTGGATGAGAATCAATTCGCAACGTGCGGCCTGGATACCGGTACGGACGGCGGCACCTTTGCCCTGATTATGCTGGTGAAGGATCAGACGCATGATTGGATAGTTGGGCGCAATTTCCTGTAGCAACTCACGCGTTCCGTCGGTCGAGCCATCGTCAACAATGATGATCTCATCCACTAAACCTACTGCTTCAACCCTACGGAGGATTTCTTCAATCGTCGCTCGTTCGTTGTAGACAGGCGTCACAATGGAAAGTTTCATAGAGGGGATTGTACCCAGCAAGTGCGATTGGGACAAATAAGTATTTGCCCGCAACTGAGGCCGTGTATATAATCCATTTGTAAGAACTCTGATAGCTATTATGTCGCAGTTATCAATAAAGGGCTATGTAGTTTCTGGAGGCGTAGGATGTCCTTACCGCGAAGCTCTATGAGATCAGCCCATCCTGAGCCGATCCCCACAACCTCAAGTCTGCGATTCATCCCTCCCCCAATAAGCCGAATGGAGGATACCGGTTTATCGCAATTATGGTTACAGGACTTGGCGCTCAAGATCCTTTATTTCCGTGGTAACCTGACCGGCTTTAACGTCGCTGAGGCAATGGCGCTACCTTTCGCTGGGTTAGTGGATCATGTCCTTGAAGCGTTGAAGCGTGAGAAGTTCGTCGAGGTTAAAACCCAGGTAGGTTTTGGTGAGGGGTCGTATCAGTACGCTATAACTGGGGCAGGCATCGCCCGTGCGCGTGAGGCACTCGAGCGCAGTCAATATGCCGGACCAGCGCCTGTACCTCTTTCTGTCTATAACGACTCAATCCTTCGCCAGAGTCGTGGTCGTCCTACTGTACATGCTCGTTCGATGCGACAAGCTCTATCTGATCTCGTCCTTTCTGAAAGGACATTCAACCAGATTGGTCCAGCGGTTAATTCTGGTACCTCAATCTTTCTATATGGGCCGCCCGGTAATGGTAAGACCTCAATCGCCCGTGCGATTGGAAGCATCCTCCTTAAGGAGGACATGTTCATTCCGTACGCCATCGATATCGACGGGCAAGTTGTGAAGCTGTACGACTCAGTGGACCATGTACTTTCTCCTGAGGATGATGTCACCGAATCCGGCACTGGCACTATGAAGACGGGCGCCAAGCGTGATCCTCGTTGGGTCAAAATCCGGCGACCGTTCGTCGTGGTGGGTGGAGAGCTGACAATGGCTGGATTGGACCTTGTATTCGACGACGTCAACAAGTTCTACGAGGCGCCGTTCCAAGTGAAAGCCAATGGAGGTGTGTTATTAATCGATGACTTTGGGCGTCAGCAAGTGCGGCCACGCGACTTGTTAAACCGTTGGATTGTGCCACTCGAAAACCGTATCGATTACCTAACACTACATACCGGTCGGAAGGTTGAGCTGCCATTCGATGTTCTGGTGGTCTTCTCCACTAACCTTCCACCCCGCGATCTGGTGGATGAGGCTTTTCTCCGCCGCCTTCGTCATAAGATCGAAATTGGCGATCCATCCTATGAATCGTACCGCAAGATTTTTAAGCTTGTCGCTGATGATAAGGGGATAGCTTACTCAGATAAGGGATTGGCGTATTTATTGCAGGAATGGTATATCAAACGTAACCGAAAACTGCGAGCCTCGCATCCACGTGATATCTGTGACCAGATCCTAGACATCTCACGTTATATGAACGTCGAACCTGAAATGAATAAGGATCTGTTAGATCGAGCAGCTGAGGCATACTTCGTCGAACTATAGTCATGGAAGCAACTTCAATGTGGAATAAAAGCGTCCCGTTGGTGATTGCTCACCGCGGGGCGTCCTTTCATGCACCAGAGAATACAATCGCGGCCTTCCGTATGGCTGCCGAGCTGGGGGCCGATGCTGTGGAAATGGATGCTAAGCTGACCATTGATGGTCAGGTAGTTGTGCACCACGATCTGATACTAGATCGCACGACTACCGGAACAGGGCCTCTTTCAGCCCGAACACTAGAAGAGCTTCAACGTCTAGATGCGGGGTCACATTTCGACCTGAGCTACGCTGGGGAGCACATCCCCACTTTACGGGAGGTTTTCAGATCTGTCGCCGATCGGTTGTTGATCAATATTGAATTGTCGAATTACGCCAGTCCTTTTAATACTCTGCCTGAGGCAGTCGTCAAACTGGTTCAAGAGTTTGGTCTCGAGAAACGGGTGTTGCTGTCCTCGTTTAATCCGGTAGGGTTGAGAAGGGTGCGAAAACTGACAACGAGGATACCGATCGGTCTGCTTGTCAGAGCCAAGGAGCCTGGATGGTTGCGCGCGTTCTTTAGTTGGTTGACTCCCAACTACGAAGCTTTCCACCCCTCAATGGCACTGGTTAGCGAAGAGATAATCGAAGGTCAACATCGGAAAGGCCGTTGGGTCAATGTTTGGACGGTCAATGAGCTGGAATATATCAAAAGGGTGGTTTATTGGGGTGTGGATGGGGTGATCACAGACGCTCCTGATTTGGCTCGAGAGGTGGTGCGCGAAATTTATCCCGAAAACGGAGAAGGAGACGCTTGACTAAGGTTACATGGACGATCGATGAACTAATTTGCGTATGCATCGCCCGACAAGTGCAAGATGGTGAAGCAGTAGCTCAGGGATTAGCAACACCGTTGGTGGCCGATGGCTATCTCCTAGCGTGGCATACCCCCGCTCCAAATTTGTACTTCGCTCTCGAATCTAGGCCAATCCGATTTAAACTCTGGTAGGATGCGAATAACTCATCTGCATCCCGGAGTGAGCTTTGAGCGGGTGCAGGCGAAGACGGGTTTCGACTTAGATGTTTCCTCACGATTATCGACTACTAAACCACCGTCGAAGGAGGAGGTACGTCTTCTGCGAGAGGTCATTGATCCATTGGATATTCGGCAGTTGGAATTGTTAAGTGGGTCGAAACGGCGCAGGTTTTTTAGGGCTGATTTAGAACAGAAAATTGCGCATAGCCATAATAGAGTTTAGGTTTGCTACGCCTATAGCTCTTGTGACGACCCATCGTCAAAGGTATACTATCCATTATGCATCGTCTACTTCTCACACTTATTTTGTTCTGCATATTGTTCTTACCCACACAGGTCGGACAAACACTGCATGAGCAATATACTAAAGATTCTGCATCAGATCTTTTACAGGAGATGACACCCGAGGAAAAGGTAGGTCAGCTATTCTTGGTGACCTTCAAGGGAAACGCTCCACAACCAGGTGATCCAATCATTGATCTAATCGTTAATCACCATATTGCCGGTGTAATTTTTAAAAAAACTAATAATAATTTTGCTGAATCACCGGAAACCCTGAACGAAGCGAGAGCCCTCATTGCACTGCTTCAGGATGCTGAATACGAAGCTTCGAAGATTGAAACCGAAGTTAGTGCAGATAATGGTAATTCAAGCTACCCAGCCTATATCCCTTTATTCATCACAATCAGCCAGGAGAGCGGGGACCCGCAATTCACTGAGATACTCTCTGGTGTCACAGAACTACCCTCTGAGATGGCGATCGGTGCAACCTGGGACATTGAAAAGGCGAGGGAAGTTGGAGAGGTGCTTGGAGCGGAATTGGAGGCGCTGGGTTTTAACCTTCTACTCGGACCAACTCTGGACGTCCTGGAGGAACATCGTTTAATCGGCCCTGGCGACCTGGGTGTGAGGTCGTTTGGAGGTGATCCGTACTGGGTGAGCGTGATGGGCCGAGCTTATGTCGCCGGTTTGCATGAAGGCTCCCGTGGTCGGTTAGGTGTGATAGTCAAGCATTTCCCTGGGCTTGGCAGCGCGGATCGCTCTATTGAGGAGGAAGTTGCGACGGTTCGGAAGTCACTCGAGCAACTGAAGCAAATTGAATTAGCGCCTTTCTTTGCCATAACGTGGACCAACCCAGGCGAGGCTGAGGATATAGCTGATGGCTTATTAACTTCGCATATTCGATACCAAGGCTTCCAGGGCAATATTCGTGACACAACCAGGCCAGTCAGCCTGGACCCTCAAGCTCATGCTCAATTGATGGCGCTTGAACCCCTGGCGACCTGGCGGCAGGGCGGTGGGGTCATGGTAAGCGACTCGCTGGGGTCAAGGGCACTACGCCGGTTCCGCGATCCACTTGAAAGGACATTTACAGCGCATTTAGTTGCCCGTGACGCGTTTCTTGCCGGCAATGATCTGCTTATACTTTCAGACTTCAGAAGCACTGATGATCCGGATGAAGTGACTACAATCCGGTCGACGCTGGATTTCTTTGCTCAGAAATATCGAGAAGATTCTGTATTCGCCCAACGTGTCGATGAAGCTGTGCAGAACATCCTACAACTGAAATTGCGATTATACGGTGATAACTTCTCGGGTGAAGCAGTGAGGCCGGCCGAGTCGGGAATAACCGAGATCGGCCAAGGCGAGGAGGTTATCCTCCAAGTAGCCAGAGCCGCTGCTTCTTTAATCAGTCCATCACAAGAGGATATTGCAGAGAGATTGGGTGGGCCTCCACAGTTGAATGAGAGGATTGTGTTCTTCACTGATGTACGTATGTGGGAGCAATGTTCTACCTGTGCCCCACAACCCGGGATTGATACCAATGCACTTATGGACTCAGTTCTTGCGCTGTACGGTCAAGCAGCTGCTGGTCAAGTTAGGTCCTGGTATTTAGAGTCGTTCACCATGGCGGATCTCGCGCATTTCCTGGGAAAACAACCGCCGGTTGTACCAATTGTACCGCTTACACCAGCAGATGAACTTGAAAAGCCCTTGCAGAACGCAGATTGGCTTGTCTTCTGTGTTCTTGACAGCACTGATCAGGTATTTGGAGCTGATGCCCTGAAATTACTGCTTGACCAGCGGATGGACCTTGTGCGTAATAGACGAGTAGTGGTATTCGCTTTCGATGTCCCATATGGATTGGATGCCACGGACATCAGCAAGATAGATGTCTACTATGCGCTTTATGGACAAGGGCATGCTTTTATTGATGTGACTGCCCGCTTATTTTTCGGCGAACTTTCGGCTTCGGGAGCTCCTCCAGTGAGTGTACCAGGGATAGGATATGACCTAATTGAAGCCACATCTCCTGATCCCGACCAGATGATATCCTTAACTGCCTACGTTGATGAGGAAGAGGTTGCCTCGGAGGATCACCCACCAGAATTATTGGTTGGTGATCTGATACCCGTGGAGACAGGGGTTATACTGGATGTGAACGCACACCCTGTACCAGACGGGACTGTTGTGGAATTCATTCTCACTCACCAAAGAGAGAACATCCCTCCGGTTATTATCAAGTCAACTACCACGGATGGGGTGGCTCGTATTAGCGTACAACTTGATCGTCCTGGCTTATTGACGATCTCAGCTAGAAGCGACCCGGTGCGGAATTCAGAGACCTTTCAACTTAATGTTCAAGGAGATTTGCAGGCTATAGCTACTTCAATCTCGCCAACGCTCGTACCAACTGTCACCCTTCTACCAACCACTACCACCTCTTTACCAACATCCACAGCAGTGGTGGGGATCGAGGAGACGAGCTTTCGGGAGGAAAGGTCTGTAGACATGGGTATCTTCGATTTGTTGCTTGGTATATTGGGTGTGGCGATGGTCGCTGGGGCGGGTTATATTTCCGCTGAACGCCGGGACGTTACATTGAGCAGCCGGGTTCGCAGCACTCTACTGCCGATTGTATGTGGTTTAGTGGGATATAACTACCTTGCATTAAATCTTCCCGGCAGTGATGTCCTCCTACAGTCGATGGGAGCACTGGCTGGAATGGCTTTCGCTTTGGCCGCGGGAGTTGTGGGGCTTTTGATCGCCCAAATTTTGTGTAGGGGAAAATGAGGATATTATTGAAAAGTTGCAATCGTGGCGACAAGCAGCAGGATCACTGCTGTTGCTGCCAGGAGGCGATCGAATGCCGAAAGTAGAAAAGGTTCAACGAAAGCTGAAGGACTGTGTAGAAGATAATGTCCTGTAGGTACAGTTTCGAGTAATGCTTGACGAAAGGCCTTAATGTTCTGCGGACGTTTATCTGGATGTAGCTCCATGGCCCATAAAACAGCGCTCTCCACAGTGGAAGCGATATCAGGGTTTAGATCTCGAAGTGGACGTAATGCGCCTGGCTTAAGGAATCGTTGTTTGGCTTCAGCTGGAGTCTGGTTGGTCAACAGATGATAGAGCGTAGCACCAAAAGCATAGATATCGCTGCGTACATCGGTGTGGCCCGAATCACCTCCATATTGCTCAAGTGGAGTATATGAGGCGGTGCCACGACCCTGAATAACCGTGATCGTCATCTCATCGGGAACCAGTTGTTTGACCAAGCCAAAGTCGACTAACTTTAATAGGCCGCTTGGTGTTAGCTTGAGATTGCTAGGTTTAATATCACGGTGGATTACGGGGGATGGCTGGTTGTGCAAGTATTCCAAAGCATCGGTGAGTTGGGAAGCCCAGGTTAGGATATCTGTTTGTGCAAGGTAACTTCCATCGCGGCGGGTGTTGTCTATCATGGTTTTCAAATCCTCACCTGGGACATAGTCCATCACAAGGTAATCACACTCTAAGTCGGAAAAAAAGTCCGAAACTTTAGGGAGATTGGGATGATCTAAGCGAGCGAGGAGCGAGGCCTCACGATAGAACTGTTCTCGCCCCTGGTCAAGTGTTTCCGCGGGAAGGTTAATATCATACTTAACCTCCTTAAGCGCGCAAAGCCGTCCGGGTAGGCGATTGTCTTCCGCCAGATAGATAGAACCCATGCCGCCACGGCCAATAATCCGACGGATGATGTAACGATCACGTAGGATCTGTCCTGACTCAAGCGGGTATTGCAAGGTTGGGCCTCACTTACACAAGGGCAGAGGTTGCGTCAGGTGTTGCTCTAGGCGTGAACCCTGCCCCTGAGAACGGGTTCAGAGCACCTGCAGCTCATTTGCATTATACTCTGTCTCGATCATTTTAGGGGGGTGGGGAAGGTGGTAGAATGCCAGACAAAATGTATAATGTTCCGGTTCTGATCGCCCAAACTGGCAAACTCCATGGACAAAGTTGGAACCTGGGTAAGGATGAGATCATCATTGGACGTGAACCAGACTGTGATGTGGTTGTTCCAGATCGCCAGGTATCACGTCATCATGCCCGTGTATGGCGAACTGCTGATGGGTATTTCATTGAGGATCTAGACAGCAAGAACGGAACTCATTTAAATGGCGCCCTCATTCAGAGTCCAATGCTGCTCCAGGATGGCGATGTCATCCAAGTAGCGCTTGCTCTGTATATAACATTTATTGGAACCGAGTCGACGGTGCCGCTCTCGGTGGCTAATGCTGTACAAAATGGATCAGGGCGGTTGCACATGGTTCCACAAGCTCACCGTGTGTTGATAGGAGGAGATGATGTGGAACCTCCGCTCTCACCGCCCCAGTACAGGTTGCTTGAATTATTGTACCGTAATCCGGAACGAGTTGTCTCGCGGGATGAAATTGCTGAATTAGTGTGGCCTGGAACAATGGGCGTGGGAGTCTCTAACCAGGCCATCGACGCGCTTGTAAGACGGGTGCGCAACAGATTGGCTGAGGTTGATCCGGATCATGCTTATGTGGTGACCGTGCGGGGTCACGGTTTCCGTATTGACAATCCTTGATAAGCAGAGTTTCGACTAGCTCCTGATAGAAAGTAAAATGCCCTCCAAGAGGGCATTTAGGTGGAGATGGCGGGAATCGAACCCGCGTCCGTAGGTTTCGGTCACAGAGCTTCTACAAGCATAGTCGACCTATTATTTTCTCACCGTCAGGTCGCCAGTCGACGGGCTATCCTGAAGGCCAGCCACTGGAGCCCAAAAGCTCCTCTTTCGCGCTTTGCATGGCCTACCGCGCGGCACCTTGACACTTTGTCGCCTTACCCCACACCGGCCAAGGAAGCTGTGGGGAGGCGGGTCCTTTTGCTTAGGACCGAGCTCCTCTCTTAGCGGATTTAGGCCGCAAGGGGAAGAGCTGCTAAGTTAGTGCGTTTGGCACTTATTTTATGTGCGCTGATTTTGCGAGTTCGGCGCCTCTCGGCTTGCAGTTCTGTGCCAGCCACCTCCGTCGAAACCGATCATCCCCATGATGAAATTATACCATAGAGTATATTTAAAGTATTAAAGATTGCGCATAGCCATAATAAATATTAAATTATTATATTTATTTTCAATAAATAATACATAGGCTACACGCAATTTTGAACATCACTATATGGCTTCTTTCTCTGCTTGATTAAGCTGAATGATTGAATAATTTGAGCAGTTGGTTTTTACGATCCCCTGCGTCGCAATGCGCGGGAAATCTCGCGTTCAGCATCTCGCTTGGCGATCTCGCGTCGTTTATCATATTGCTTCTTACCCCGTGCCAGGGCGATCTCGATCTTTGCCCGTCCTCGTTTTAAGTACATCATTGTGGGTATCAACGAGTAACCACGGATACGAACTTTTTCGTACAGACGCCGAATTTCACGCTTATGGAGGAGCAATCTGCGCGGGCGTCGAGGTTCATGGTTTAATGTGCTGGCAGGATCATAGGGCGCAATGTGGGCATTTACTAGCCATGCTTCATGATCATCGATTCGAACATATGATTCACGCAGACTAACTTGACCTGCACGTACAGACTTGATCTCGCTGCCCTGTAGTGCAATACCTGCCTCTAGCCTATCAAGCAGGAAATAATCATGAGAAGCTTTTCGGTTGGTTGCCACTACTTTCTTCGCTGAGTCTTTCATCAGATCCTTACTGGTCACGCTGAAGCCAATCAACTGCAGCGAGCATGATGGCATCATGTTCCCCATCATCTATCGTAACCGGAACATCAGGTTGTAGTCCATGTAGGTCCAATGTGATACCCTGTGGTGTCTTCCAACGAGACGCAGTCACATGTAAGCTTGATTGATCGCTAAGTTCAAGAATAAGCTGTACCGACCCTTTACCAAAGGTCGGCGTTCCGATCAGCGGAGCCCTATGATTGGCCTGTAGAGCTGCAGCGACAACCTCTGCTGCACTAGCCGTATTTCCGTTGATTAGCACCGCTAGGGAGATATCCACCGCGTCGCCTTCGGTCTCGACTCGATAAACTTCTTTCACCTCGCCCCGTCGCTCTTCGATCAAGATCAAGCCATCTGAGAGGAAGAAACGCGCCACGTCAATACCTGAATCGAGCAACCCTCCAGCATTGTCACGTAAGTCGAGCACCAAGGTTTCCATCCCTCGGGATTTGAGGTCCAAGAAGGAATCTTCAACTTCTTGAGGAGTCTTTTCACTGAAGAGGGTGATCACAATCACGCCGATTTTTAGATCGGTTGGTAGCAGGTAACAAGTGACGGAAGGAATGGGAAAGGCTTCGCGCACAATATCCAAGATGAGGTCATCATCTCCAATGTTGCGTGATTCCAGGATGAGGTTGACCGAGGTTCCCACAGGACCGCGCACCATTGCTAAGATCGTCTCGAGGCCGGTGTTTTCTTCAATAAGCTGATAGTCCACCGCGATGAGAATATCCCCCTCCATCACGCCTGCTCGTGCTGCAGGTCCATCGTCGAAAGGGATGAGATGAACTTTCCTATCCTCACCTCGGGAGAGATATGCACCGATACCTCCATATTCACCAGTCAAGTCATCCGTCTGGATTTCATGAGCAGCTGGTTCGATATAGGTCGTATACGGATCACCTAATTTATCAACCATCCCGTGGATCATCCCCCGTTCGAGCGTAAGCTGCTCGGGCAATTGGCGCAAGTAATGATTATCCAATAACCGGTGAGCTTCTTTTAATAGTCCATACTCCTCGGAGCTAGGCGGCCAGATCGTACGCAACTGGTAGCCTGCAAACATCGCTGATACTGCAAGGATCAAGCTATATAGCATCCCAAATAGTAATGCTCGTCTCTTGTATCTCATTCATCGCCTTCCATAGCGGTGCATTGTAGCATGACATGATAATAGCGACCTCTAGATCACGGGATACGGAAGGGGTACACCTTTAAGCCCAGCCAGCAGGTTGTCCACGGCCATGTGCGCCATTTTGGTGCGGGTCGCAGCCCCGGCTGAAGCAATATGGGGTGTGATCAAACAGTTTGGGAGCTCATAAAGGGGGTGGTTAGCAGGTAATGGCTCAGGATCTGTCACATCGAGCCCGGCGGCATCGATTTCCCTATTTTGCAAAGCATGGAGTAAAGCTTCAGTATCGACCACCTTGCCACGCGAGGTGTTTATCAACAGAGCTGACGGTTTCATCATCTTAAGCTGGGGATAGCTGATCAAATGATGGGTCTGATCTGTTAAGGGAACATGTAGTGTGACGATGTCTGCCTGGGTCAGGAGATCATCAAATGCTACAATTTTTGCGTTCAACTTATTCTCGACATCGGTTCTTTGTATGCGATCGTGGTAGACCAAATTGGTGCCAAAGGCGGTAATTCGCTCGGCGACTGCCTCGCCTATTCGACCCATACCTACAATCCCGATGGTCATCCCAAGCAAATCGTGACCAAGGAGAAGACCAGGATCCCAGGTGCTCCACAAACCCGAACGGGCATATTCGACCGCCTGTGGTATTCGACGGGCGACACTTAAGATCATAGCCATAGTGAAGTCTGCGGTGGAGTCAGTAAGAACACCGGGTGTATGGCCGACCTGAATTCCCCGACGGCGACACGCCTCGAGGTCGATATGCTCATAGCCTACAGACATTGTGCTGATTACACTCAGACGGGGAGCACTTTCCAGAAGATGAGCGTCAATGCAGTCGGTAAGTAAGCAAAGTAAGCCATCGCAATCTTTGACCATTTGCATCAATTGTATGTGAGCTGGAGGTTGGCGTTCAGTCCAGATAGTAATTTTGCCTACGTTGTGAAGTCGCTCAATCGCCGGCTGGGCGATTGTCCGCGTGACAGCAATTCTATGTTTTTCCATTGTCCCTCCTATTTTGAATGGTCTCAGTATACATAGGAGCAGCATAGCTAGCCATAATCAATAATCCATGCCTTATACCGCGAGATATCTATAACCCATGATAGCCAAAATTTGATATGGGATAATTGGCTCATGTAATTCATCAATAGCTTAGCTGTATAATCAACTTAGAGCTTTACTGGGGTGGATCAGGTGGGTAATAATTCGTCAATGGTAGAAAGTATCATAGGGAGCGATGGTCAGTCAGCCGCTGAGATAGCATCACTCTTTCAACGGCTAGCTTTGGACCTGGGGCAGATTCATGATACGAATCTGGCGCTTGATATTATTTTACGACAGGGTCAGAAGCTGCTCGAGGCAAGCAGCGCAGCTGCTTTTGTGATAGGCGAAGATGGTCATCCTGTCCATCACATCTTGATAGATTTACCTCCTAAAGCAGTCAAAATGCTGTCGAATGCCTTCGAAGTCCTTTTCACTGATGCGCCACATGAATTGCTATCCGGCGCGGTGATGATCGAGGATCTGGCCGCTGAGGATTGTGCTGCTGTGGTTAATTTGGGGGAATTGGGCGTTTATTCTTGCTTGGTTCTCCCTCTGGCTCAGCGTGGTAACCTCCTCGGAGGGCTTTGGTTCTTATTTACAGAACGACATCATCTAACTAGAATGCGATTAAATTGGGCAGTGGTTCTAGCGGGGCATGCGTCGCTCACTCTTGAGAATGCACGCTTGGTCGATTTGGCGTTGAGACAAGCCACTGAGTTGGGGGCTTTCTATGAGACCGCGGCGGCTGTCGAGAGCAAGCACGACCAATCTTTCTTGCTCAATCAAATCATCGATCAGATGACGACATTGCTTGACTGCCGGATGGGCATCATTTTCCTGGCTGATGAAGAAAATCAAATGCTGAGACCCGTGGTCCACCGCGGGATCCACGATGGTTTTCAGGTTATGGAATGTCCGTATGGCGAAGGAGTGGCGGGAAGGGTAGCCGAAACCCGTGAGCCTCTCGTAATCGATGAATGCAATAACTGGGAGGGGACTACAGAATCCTTAGATGAGACCAGCAATAGTGTGCGGGTGTTAGCTATGCCCATGATATGGAATCAGCGCCTGATAGGCGTCTTGGATTTGGCAGCGAACATCACTAGAATGCCTTTCTCAGATACAGATGTTCGGCTGGCAAAGTCAGTGGCATATCAGGCAGCGAATGCGCTTGGGATTGCTAATCTCATTGAGTCAGAACGTAGACAATTTCGCATGGCGGAAGCTCTGCAAGAGGCTTCTCTGGTTATCAGCCATCAAGTCGAACTAGATGAAGTTCTTGATCGTATTCTTGAGCAGGTGATGCATGCTTTCCCCTGTGACGCCGCAAATGTCCAATGTATTGAAGGAAACCGAGTACGGATCATACGCCATCGGGGTTACGAGCGATTCGATCTGTCAACAGGGTCGATTAGTGATTTCTCTCTGGTGATTGAAGATGATCTGAACCTGCGACGTTTGATGGCTGGTGAAGTTGTCGTCATACCTGACACCACTCAAGAACTTTCATGGAACTTCCGTCCTGGGTGGGAGTGGGTTAGGTCGTGGGCTGGTGCACCGATCCAATATGGTCAGGAAATGCTCGGTTTTATCAATCTTGACAGTTCTACCTCAGGTACGTTTGATGATGCCACCATTCAATTGCTCGCAGCCTTCGCTGCTCATGCTTCAGCCGCGATGCATAAAGCAGAACTCTACCGAAGATTGGCAACAGAGCATCGGAGGTTGCGAACGCTTTATGAGATTGAACGATCGGTCACCGTAAGCCTTGAACCAGATGAGATCTTGACTCATTTGCTAGAGGGCGCCCTAGACGCTGTCGAGGGTGTATATGCCCAGGCTTTCATGGTTGTGGATGACAAAGAAGATCCGCTTAAGCGCGGACCGAGAGTGGATCGCCTAGGGGATGATGATTTAGCATTTCATCCCCAAGCGATACAGTTGGTAGAACAGTCAATCAACCAGGTCACCCCTGTGCAGGCTACGTTGATTTATCCTTCACGAAGCTATAGCGTTCTTGCTTTCCCCATCGCCGCGGGCGGGCATGTTTGGGGGGGTGCTCTTATATGGGTAGCAGACGATGAGGAAAACCTAGAGGCATGGCTTGAAGTCTTTCGTGCAGCTGGTCAACAGGTTGGCTTGGCATTGACCAATGCGGATCAACATGCACAGGTGGAGCGTCGCCTAGCTGAAATGACGCTCCTTCAGCGAGTGGTCAGAGCTATTGCTGGAAGATTGGAAGTAGAATCCATGCTTCGAGAGGTGACCGAACAGCTTCATAATAACCTGGGGTTCCCGGCCGTGCAAATATATCGGCGAATTGGTGAGGAGTTAGTGCTGGTAGAGGCTAGCGGACCTCGACCCATATTGGAGCGGTTACAGATCCAGCGAGGGATCATGGGCCGGGTTGCACGAACAGGTCATCCCGCACTGGTTGAAGATGTCCACGAAGATCCGGACTATGTGGCCGGATTAGTAGGAACGCAAGCCGAGTTGACGGTTCCAATCCGGCTAGATGAAGAGATCATTGGCGTGTTGAATATTGAAACTTCTGATCCGTCTCAGATCGACAATGGCGCGCTGGAATTGCTAATGCTTGTTGCTGATCAGGTATCTGTGGCATTGCAAAATGCTATGTTGTATGAACGTGTACAAGATAGCGTCGTCCATCTTGAAGAGCAAATCAAGATCCGGACTATCGAATTGGAGCAAGCACTAGAGCAAGCACAAGAAGCGGATCGCGCCAAAGCCCAGTTTGTTGGAGATATTTCACACGAATTGCGTACTCCGTTGACAAACATCGGTCTCTACCTTGATTTAATCGAGATGGGTGACGAGGGACGCTATATGGAGTATATGACTACCTTGAGGCGTGAAACGGAACGTCTGGGATCACTCATTGAGCAGTTATTGGCTATCTCTCATCTTGATACCGGTCAGGTAGAGCTTAAGCCTCAACCAACCGATATTAATTCGTTGGTTCAAGTTTTGGTTTTGGATAGGGCACTTATGATCGGAGAGAAAGGCCTGGATCTAAGCGTGATGACAGGGAAAGATATCCCATTGGCATATGTCGATCCACAACTTATCATTCAGGCGATGACTAGTTTACTAACTAACGCAATAAACTACACGCCCTCCGGCGGAAAGATCAGAATTGAAACCCAACAGCGCACCTGGAAAGGCAGACCATGGGTGACGGTTGCGGTGGGAGATACCGGTTCAGGAATCCCGGAGGATGAGAAGAAACGGATCTTCGATCGTTTTTATCGAGGGTTGGTGGGTCGAACCAGTGGGATCCCTGGCACCGGGTTGGGGTTGCCAATCTGCAAAGAAATTATCGAACGTCATGGAGGGAGAATTATGGTCGTAAGTAGAAGCGGAGAGGGAACCCGCTTCACCATGTGGTTACCAGTGGCCGACATGACACCTCATGACCATCAATGACTCACTTATCCATAATTCGAAGCGGAGCAACAATTATTCACTTCGCAATAGACATGGTTAATTTGGCTCAGCTCTTGCACGAGAATGATAGATATGACCGACCAAGATAACAACCATTCCGGCTTAACCCTGCTTGTAGTTGAAGATGACCTCGCCTTGCTTAAGGCGTTACACGACATCTTGGAAGCGGAAGGGTATCAGGTGCGGACAGCTACACACGGGGAAGAAGCGCTGGAGTCCTATCGGGAGAAGAAACCCGACCTGATTCTTTCCGACATCTCGATGCCGGTTATGGATGGGCTTCAACTTTTCGAAGCCGTACGCAGGCAGCCGGGAGGCATCGCCATTCCCTTCATCTTCCTCACCGCACACAGTAGTGGTAGAAGAGAAGATAAATTCCACGGCAGATCGTTGGGGGCTGACGATTACATCACTAAACCGATTAGTAGTCATGAATTGCGAAACGTGGTGCATGCTCGCTTAAGACGGGCTGATGAGCTAATGGTGGAGCAAATTAAAATTGCTTTTAAGAAAAGCTTGTCCACTTTTGCGAACGCAATTGAGCTGAGAGATCCATATACCTATAACCACGTAAAACGGATCAATGAATACGCACAAGCGATGGCAAATGAGCTAGGGTGGGATGAAAATCGGCGAGAGGCGCTGGAGTTCGGCGCAATTTTACATGATATCGGCAAGCTCGAAGTGTTTATCGACATACTATCCAAGAAGGATGAATTAACTCCGGAGGAATGGGAAGTAATGCGTCGACATCCCGAGTTCGGTGCGCATATGATCGAGAAAATTGATTATTTGGCACCTGTGGTTCCTATGATTCTTCATCACCACGAGCGATGGGATGGTTCAGGCTATCCAGGTGGATTGGTTGGGGAAGAGATCCCTGAAGAAGCGCGTCTGCTTGCTGTAATAGACAGTTTTGATGCCATGACAACCGATCGACCTTATCGATCAGCAATGCCACCTGAGGTCGCATTGGAGGAAATTAAGCAACGGGCTGGAGTGCAATTCGATCCTTACATGGTGGCAATCTTCAATCGTATTTGGGAGAGTGGTGCAGTTCCGTCAATCATAGAAGAACGGAAGAATAATAGAGAAAATAATATTGAATAATAAGGTGACTGAATGGAGAGGGGGAGGGAGTTTGTAATGGGATGGTAAATATCAAGAAAGATATTTGATAGCAATTAATATAAGACACAATCCTCTAGTAAAAAAAGCAACATATGAAGAAAGTAGAATATACGTGAAAGTAGGGGGCTTGACATGATGGTTGAATTTCTGGTAAAATATTTATGCTTTCGATAAGTATCATTAACGAAAGCTAGTATTTTTCAATTACAACTATCCAATATGCATACGGATGTTGTGAAATGCCTAAAACTACCATAAAAAAAACGATAAGCGATTATCTGGAGAATGTCTCCTTGTCGCGTAGTCTCAATACTGCCCGTACGTACCGTAATGCCTTGGGATCGTTTACTGCAACACTCGAGGCTATAGGTATCGATATTGAAAACACCATGGCGTCACAAGCCTCTGAAGATTGGATTGCTGACTTTTCTACTGCACTTAAAAGCTACGCACCAGCGAGCGAGCGGCTCTACCTTACCGCGGTTACTGGATGGTATGAGTTCCTGGCCGCCGAGAGATTAGCCGACATAAATATTCCCCGTATACGCTTACTGATTCGACAACGGGCACGCCGACCAGGACAACGCCTTCCCCAATTTCCACGAGAACACATTGAATCAGTATTACAATATGCAATTAATCTTACGAATGCTCCGACGAAGGACGGGCGGGAACACCTGCGCAATCTGCGCGATCGGTCTTTCTTACTCACCTTAGCCGACACCGGGCTTCGTGTTCATGAGGCCTGTAATCTGCGCCGAGGAGACCTCGATTGGAACGAGGGACGAGCCCAATTGGTAGGGAAAGGAAATCGCGAGTCTTTGGTCCGCTTCTCAAAACGCGCTATCTCGGCGATGAAACAATACCTTACTGCTCGAGCTAAGTTGGACGGTGCCTCTGGCAGACCTCTGAGCTCCCTCCCCCTCTTTGCTCGGCATGATCGTGGCGCGGGAAAAAAAGTTCTCCCAATTAGTACGACGACCGGTCGAGCAATCGTCCACCAGCGCACTCGCGAGTCTCTAGGAGTTGAATGTAAGGGCGTCATCACCCCCCACTCATTCCGACATTATTTTGTTACCACTGTTCTGCGCGCTTCAGGTGGCAATCTCAAGCTAGCCCAGGAACTTGCCCGTCACCGTAACATCGCCGTCACCCAGCGCTACGCTCATTTATCAAACGATGAGCTAGACCGTGGTTATTATGAGATCTTCGATTCCTGAAAATCTAATAACCAGTGGGTTTACCTTACAAGTAGACCCAATGTACCATTGAGAGGGTCTAGACGACTCCCCTATGATTTGGTGTGGTCAGGCTAGCATTAACCTATATTTCGTTGGCATACCGCCAGATTTCTGAGGGGTGAAGACGCAAGGATTAGAGGGGTTATAATCCAACTAGAATCAATCCTGGCTTCTGAGAACGCCAAATCTCTCTAGTTCATATAGCTAGGCGGGTGAAGGATGGTCCGGGCCCTAATAATTTGTTTACCATCTAGAGCAACGGGCCTGTTTTCTTCCAGGAGAGCAAAGACGGTGAAAAAGAAAATCATTCTGGGCATTTTGGTTACCATCATTCTGAGTGCAACAAGTGTGGCGTGGGCGGAAGAGCAAGAACGCTATCGAATAATTGACCTGCATCCCACGTCATCTTTAATTTCTCCAGTAGTCAGCACAAATGACACTCAAGAGATCTTTATCACCGTACGTGATCAGAACCTCAATCCTGTTTCAGGTGCAGCTTCGATGGTCACCATTCAACTTCCAAACGGAGATCAGAGCATATTGATGCCCTTGACAGACGAAAATGGTGTCAGCAAGCTTAAACTTAGCATTAATAATCAAACTCCAGGCGCTATCGTTTCTCTTGAATATCGAGTGGTCTATGGTGATCTCCAGGCCACCACGCGCGATTCATTCCGCATATGGTGGTAAACCGACATCAGTAATATCAAGCTATCCTTGCCAAAGATGAAAACAATTGCCGTCGCAAACCAAAGAACGGGCGTAGGAAAGACAGCCACAACATTATCTCTTGGCATGGCGCTGGCCGAGCGGGGTATGCGGATTCTCATGGTCGATCTTGATCCTCAAGCCGCACTTAGCGCCGCCTGTGGTGTCGAGGAGGTACAAGGTGCGAGTATGGCCAATGTGCTTGGTGGATCAGGGCCAGGAACAGTTGAAATAAGGGATATCTTAAGAGAAGTTCATCCGGGCCATCGTTGTTCTTTAGCTCCTGCCGACCTCGAATTAACTCTCTCAGAATTGGGTTTGAATTTCAGGATAGGTCGAGAAAGTGTGTTAGTGAAAGCTCTGGAAACTGTATCTAAAGAATTTGACCTGGCGGTTGTAGATTGCCCATCAGCCTTAGGGATGCTGGCGGTCAATGCGCTGAACTCAGCCCAGGCAGTGCTCATTCCAACTCGACCAGAGATAGCTGATCTGCGAAGTGTAAAGCTGTTCCTGACCGTGATTGAAAGGATTAAACAAGAAATCAATCCTGATCTTGAAACACTCGGTGTCTTGGTGACATATTACAATCGTGAGCTAGGCCCCCATAAGGCTGCGATTCAGGCGATGCGAGATGCTGGCCTTCCTTTGCTGACGGTGGGGATTGAGGAAGAAGATCACGATACCGAGGCTCAGTTGAGTGGAAGGTCGCGCCCGATTGACATACCAGGTAATCCTCGAACCATAATCCAATTGGCCAAATTAGTCGAACAATGGTTAGCTGGTTGGCGAACTTGGCAACCCTCAATCGCAGAACCTTAGGTAAAAGTAATTGCGACTAACCTAACTTCAATGGTATCCTTTGCCGAGGATACAGGATTCACAGCCCGCGAGAACTATGTCATAATATGCGCTCGTGCAACTCTGTGGACCTAATATCGTCTTCCGGCTTTACCTGAGGGAAAAGCATGAGGCGTCGTGCCTATATCGCGTTTCTGATTATTATTCTTATTTGTTTTGGGATAGGAATATTTTCCACCCTCCTTTCCAATAACAATGGTACCCCATCCATTTCCCTGGATACTCCCACGCCAACCGAAGTTCCTTCAAATAGGACTCTTTTAATTCTTGGGGTTGATCAATTCGATATTCCTAATCCAATGCTCTATGCGATTTGGTTTGTAATTCATAGGATACCTGAAGAAGAGGTGGTTCTCTTTGGAATTCCGTTAAATTATGAGGTGAACGAATCTGGAACGGACACTCTGAGAAGTATCTTCTCGTGGTCTGTGGAGGAAGGCGTGGAGGGTATATCTACGAGGTTTATGAACGAGCTGCAAAACGCGGTTCCACATGTTAATCTGGACATGGTGGTAATCATGGATGAAATCTTCTTTTCAGCTTTGGTAGATTATATGGGCGGTATCCCCGCGGGTGATATTATTCTTCCTGGGCTAGAAGCGATAGCTGCCCAAAGGTTGATGACTAACCAGCCAGATGCCTTGTTGGAATTTCAAGCCAATATGCTTGAAGCGCTGCGTTTTCTATTACCGACGAAGGATCCATCAATGTCATCGTCAGGTGATGATTTAAGACCTTTATTCGATATGATACCCGAGCATTGCATCGTTCCAGTTGATCCGGGCCAGCTGGTATTACAGGCGCCTCGTTTCTTATTCAACTATCCCGAAGCAATCCGTATCGAACTCATGCCCCACGGACCTGATCGGTGAGTGGATCTGAGGTTGCCCCCAAAACGATATATCAAATTTTACCTTAGCCGCCAGTGATATTAATAATTCGATGACCCATTACACAGGGAAGTAACATAGACCGGCTGTCCCTGGGCCGGTGTGAACGCCTAATGCAGGTGATAGCTCGGCGATTAACGACTCGACGCATGTCAGTCGCTCCTCGATCAATGCCTTAATCTTCTCCGCTTCTTCCCTAGCTGCTGCGTGAACGTAAGCAATCTTAATCTTGCCCTTGTAGCCTACCGCTGCCTCAACCATTTTGACCATTTTCTTATATGCTTGTTGACGACTGCGTGTTTGACCTAAAGGTACAATAATCCCGTCTCGCATCCCGATGAGGGGTTTGATATTTAGCAGGCTCCCAAATAGTCGTTTTGCCTTTCCTATTCTCCCGCCCATATAAAGATATTTCAGCGTATCCGCGGTCTGAATCATATGGGTGATTGGAATCATGCTCTTAACCAGGTCTACTACATCGGACATCGTCTTTCCTGCCAACGCCGCCCTGGCAGCTTCGATCACCATCCAACCCTGACACAAGGAGACGTTGAGCGTATCGATGACTTCGATCTTCAAATTCGGGAGCAACTCCTGAATCATACTTTTTGCTGAACTGGCTGCTTGATAAGCACCACTTCCGTGCGACGTCATGTGGATGCTGACAATCTCGCTAACCCCCATTTCCTCAGCCAGTGATTGATAAATCTTGATGTAATCTCCTGGACCTGGGTTGGCTGTTGTAGGCAGAATTTTCGCTGTTGCCAGCCAGCTATAAAAAGAGTCCCGATTGATGGTGACGAGATCTCGCAACACCTCTTTCCCACGATGGATGTAGTAGGGAACCCAGTGGATGTTCAACTTGTCCAAAATAGGATTTGGAATGCTGGCACAACTATCAGTCACTACAGCTATTTTGGGCATGACATTCTCCTTGTCATAGCTTAATTTTACTACGTAGCTATGAGCGGTTAGTTTATGTATTCTATAAATTGGTTCAGTAAGCGATCAGGAACACGTCCTTCAATGATCACCGCATTCTGGCCATGCTGGATATTTTCAATCATGCCCTGTTCGTGGATGAGGTTAATCAACCGGCCCTCCTTATATGGTAAATGGACTATAAGTGGCGACATCGCATTAAATAATTCTTGCTCGGTAATAGTCAGCAATGTCGGGATGCCATCACCGGTGAGTGCTGAAATCGGGACCGCGCGCTCAAACTCATCTACACTATAGACAATCGATTGAGGATTGCTGAGCAAGTCAATCTTGTTGAGAGCAGTCACCATTGGCACATCTGTTACCTCAATCTCCTCCAGTGTGGCCCGGACAGACTTGGCCTGAGCGACAGCATTAGGATGAGTGATGTCTACAACATGAAGTAGTAAATCAGCTTCGCCAATCTCTTCAAGCGTTGCCCTAAATGCGGCAACAAGAGTCGTCGGAAGTTTTTGAATGAATCCCACCGTGTCAGTGAAGAGGGCCTGTCGACCCTTGGGCAAATCGACCTTTCGTGTTGTAGGGTCAAGCGTGGCGAAAAGCTTATCAGCAACAAGAACATTGGAATTCGCAACACGATTTAGGAGAGTTGATTTACCTGAATTTGTATATCCAACCAGCGCTATAGTCGGTATCTCCGCGCGGCGCCTACGCTCTCGATAACGACTGCGATGAGCCCGGACCTTATCGAGTTGACGTCGCAGGTGGGCAATACGTCGTCTAATATCGCGTCGGTCGACCTCCAGCTGGGTCTCACCTGGCCCGCGTAAGCCAACCCCGCCAACTGATCCTGCTCGGCCCCCTCCCCCACCTGCTTGTCGTGCGAGGTGTGTCCAGGCGCGCGTCAGGCGCGGTAATCTATACTCATACTGCGCTAGCTCGACCTGGAGTGAACCTTCGTGTGTGCTCGCGTGTAATGCGAAGATGTCAAGGATGAGTGCGGTTCGGTCTACGACTCGAACATCTTCCCCGAAGAACTTTTCCAACTCACGTTGGTGACGTGGAGAGAGTTCGTCGTCAAATAATACGATGTTAGTAACTGTTTCATGAACAAGACTTCTGATTTCCTTAATTTTTCCCGAACCGAGAAGAGTTTTTGGATTCGGGTGTCGAATTCGTTGTGTTGCCTGGCCCACGACAATGAGCCCAGCTGTTTGAGCCAGTAGGCTTAACTCTATAAGCGAATCCTCAGTTGACAATATTCTGAGTTCATCGTGTAGTTCTACCCCGACGAGGAAAGCCCGTTCTTTTGGTAATTCGGTTGGACGGGTAAATTTTTTCATATGTTAATTATAACCATTAATCCTCTACACACTTGTATCTTTATTACTATGTTCTAAATATCATAAATCCTATCAATTTGTATCAAAAAGAGTCTCATTGCGCATAGCCTGTATTTTG
Organism: Anaerolineae bacterium; assembly: GCA_030605795.1. GTDB lineage: Bacteria > Chloroflexota > Anaerolineae > Anaerolineales > E44-bin32 > DUEZ01. Next base: position 59,486 of record JAUWHR010000037.1, read on the forward strand.
TTATTGACAAAAGTAAATATAGTATTGTTAGATTAAGTGGCTATGCGAATTAATTATTAAACTCATCTAGAAACAGCTCCAGATCATTCGAGGAACGATTTGCATAAGCTTGAGAACGCTGTCGCCTATTCCTCTTAGTACCATCATCAAGAGGCGGCATGATACCAAAATTAGCTTTCATCGGCTGAAATGATTTCGGCTCAGCATGGCTAATATAATGACATAACGAGCCAAGCATCGTAGTCTGGGGAAAAATAATCGGGTCGTATCCATGGGCTAGGCGAGCCGCACTCCAACCTGCATACAAACCAGTCGCAATGTTACCCAAATACCCTTCTACTCCGGTAATTTGACCAGCAAAAATAATGCTAGTTCGCTTACAAAATTGGAGAGTCGGTAAAAGTACCCTTGGTGCATTTATAAATGTATTTCGGTGCATCTGACCATAACGGATGAACTTTACCTCTTCTAAACCAGGTATCAAGCTGAACACCCGATCTTGTTCATAATACGTAAGATTCGTTTGGAACCCAACTATGTTATAGAGGTTCCCAATAAGATTATCTTGACGCAATTGGACAACTGCATAAGGCCGCTTTCCACTCCGTGGATCGATCAAACCAACCGGACGCATTGGTCCGTAAGCAAGCGATTTCCGGCCTCGTTCAGCGATAACCTCCACCGGTAAACAACCCTCGAAATATCCATGTGGACCAGCACGCACACCTGTTTTTACCGCAACCTCAAAATCACGGAGAGGGATCTTTTCTGCCCCTAGTAAAGCATCTATAAAAGCCTCATATTCAACTTCATTCATTGGGCAATTGATGTAATCTCCCTCTGCAATTTGACCACGCCCATAGCGTGATGCGCGGAAAGAAACCGACATATCGATGCTCTCAGTCTCAACAATTGGTGAGAGAGCGTCAAAAAAGTATAAATGCTCTTCGCCGGTTATGCGTGACAGTTCATTTGCAAGCTTGTCAGAGGTAAGTGGACCGGAGGCGACAATCACAATTCCATCAGGGATACGACTGACTTCCTCACGAATCAATGTTATGTGTGGTTGTGTGTCTATTTGTTCTGTCACACCTCGGGCAAAGGCTTCTCGGTCCACCGCAAGCGCTCCCCCGGCTGGCACTGCCTCCCTTTCAGCGATACTCAACAACAAAGATTTCAAGCACCTAATCTCGGTCATGAGAACCCCTGATGCCCTATCTGGCAACCGAGAACCTAGCGAGTTGGAGCATACCAGTTCCGCCAAATACCCACTTTGATGAGCGCCGGTCTGTTTCAGGGGACGCATTTCATAAAGCACTACATCTACACCACGCTTGGCAACCTGCCAGGCGGCCTCACTTCCTGCCAATCCCCCACCTATTACGATTACTTCTTTGGTCATACACAGATTCTAACACGTTACTAACGGCATATTTCTTGCAACATGATTGCGCACAACTTATACCCATTGTATAATTTTCATCCGAGGCTACCTATGCTTCAAATACAAAACCAATCACAACGTCCACTTACCACCGCCCACCTGGCACAGACCATGAGCCTTCTCTTGCTCTCGAACATTGAATTGCGTGATAAGGTGATGGCGGAGTTGTCAGTTAACCCAGCACTCGAGTTGGTCGAGGAGCGCATCTGTCCTAACTGCCGACGTCGTCTCACAAGTCCCGGAGCTTGTCCGATCTGCAGTCTTCATCAGACTGATGAAGGTCCGATCGTTTTCCTCTCACCACGCGAATCCTACCGCTCTACCCCTCCAGCGGTGCAACAGGACACTCCCCCCGATCAGGAACCGGCAGCACCTGAGGATCTGACGACCTATGTCCTTCAACAGTTGTCGTCAAACCTAAACCCCGATGACCGACGTTTGGCGATCTACATCCTTTCCAGCCTCGACGAAGATGGCTTTCTCCAGGACCCGCCCGCCTTCATTGCTCGAGCAACACGTTCAACACTCTCACACGTCGACCGCATCTTGCAGCTAGTCTCGCATGCTGAGCCTCCTGGACTGGCAACCACCGGGCCTCGTCAGGCGCTTTTAGTTCAACTAGACCTGTTTCCTCAGGATAGTCCCATACTTCAATTGGCTCGAGGCATACTGGAAACGTTCTTCCGTGAGCTTGGACACCGCGAAATTGAGAAGATCGCAGCAAACTTGGAAGTTAGCTCCAACCGGGTACGAGAAGCCGCTGCATTCATTCACGATAACCTTAACCCCTATCCCGGGAGAGCCTTCTGGGGGTCAGGCAGACAACCCCAGAAAGGTGATCCAAATGTCTACCATTCTCCTGATATTCTCATCTCCCATAATTCATCCGATGTAAGTGGCCCGCTGATGGTAGAAATCTTCGCCCCGGTATCAGGATGGCTACGGGTTAACCCCATGTTTTCACAGGCGAAGTCCAAGACCAATAACAATCAAACAGATGAGTGGGCCAAGCATATTGAGCGCGCCTCGTTATTCGTCAAGTGCCTTCAGCAGCGCAACAACACGATGCGCCGCCTCATGCAATCATTAGTGACCCAGCAAAACCAATTCATATTGAATGGTGACCGCCACCTCATACCGATAACACGCGCCAAGGTAGCCAAAGAGATCGGCGTCCACGAATCCACCGTCTCGCGTGCTGTTGCTCACAAATCGGTCGCTTTACCAGATGGTCGGATCATCCCATTATCCCGATTCTTTGACCGTAGCCTGGCTATACGCGACCGAATCAAAGAGATCATCAAAAACGAGTCTCGCCCCCTCACTGATGACCAAATTGCCACCCTTTTACGACAGGCAAACGTGTGTATTGCGCGGCGTACTGTCGCCAAATACCGATCCATCGAGGGCATTCTCCCAGCTCGTCTACGTCATCGCAAAGGTGCCCGTACTATAGAATAGGTCTGTACTTTGCCAATCGACTCTTCAACCCTTACCTCCATCGCTCGTTTCTTCAGACCTGACCCATATCGTGACATCTTCCGTGTTCTAGCTGATTCACTCGATGATGCAGTTCTCGTCATTTCGAGTGATGCATCTCAGATCTTAACCTGTAACCATGCATTCCTTCTTCTCTCTGGTTATGCACGCGCTGAAATTGAGAAGCTTACTTTCGCTGATCTACTAACCGAGGAAGAAGAAGGAAAACAAGCCTTGAGTCAACTCCTTCAGTGCTCTAAGACCCCGGATTGCATAATAGAAGAAGTACCCATCCGAACACGAACTAGAGAGATTATCCCAATCGATCTCCACGTCCGACCAGTAGGACTTGTCTCTTCTGCATTGCTCCTCATTGGTCGTCCTGTTAGTGCTCGAATCCAGGTAGAGGACCAACGTCGCGCGCAGCAAGACCGTCTCGACACCTTAGCCCAAATCTCGACCCTAATCCTCGACGAAATGGTTGCTGCCCTCCCCACTGCCCTCGACCTCGCTAAACGGCTGCTTTGCGCCTCATCGATTGGTCTCTATCGAGTGTCTGCAACGACAACAGATTACATCCTGGACGGCTCATTACCCCCCGAATTTCCCCAAACACTCCCCACCTCTGATTTGATCTCTTTTCATCAAACAAACTTGTGGTCACTTGGACAACGCCCTGAACTTACGCTGCATAAGTCTGCCCGCGCCGCTGGTTTTGGCGCGCTTCAGACTTTTCTCATAGGTGACCCTACAGCTTGGGCAGGTCTTCTAGTCGTCGGCTGGCAGAAACAGGTTGCCACCCCGGATTATTCCAAGTCACTTATCCCGGTAATTGCTAATCTTTGTCATGTAGCTATCACACTCAGCTTACAACGAGCTTCGGTTGCAGAAGCCGAGAAATCTCTTGAGCAACTTCGAGCCGAAGTAAACGACCAATTCGCAGCCGTACCTGATATACTCCTCTCGCTTGACGGCGACCTTAATGTAATCCAGGCCAACCCAGCCATATCCAGAATGCTTGGCTACCAGCCAGAAGAGGTAGTTGGCTTACCAATACAGGATGTGCTTGTTAGCCCTGAGGATGTTCGTCCAATCTTGCTCGACGCGTTAGACCATAAGCGGGTGGCAGAGCTGATGCGTGTCGTTTTACATCGCCGTGATGGGACCCCTCTCCCCGTACACCTGCTCGCTACACCCTTATCAGATCAGGCTCGATCTCGTTTGCTAGTCATCTTGAAGGATCAATCCGCGCAACAGAAGATTGAAGATCAAACGGAAACACTTACTCAACGTGCATTACTAGGTGAGGTCACAGCTACATTCGCTCATGAAGTCCGCAACCCGATCAATAACATCAGTACCGGGGTCCAATTGGTCGCGTCTCGCCTAGGTAAGGACCACCCGCTCCATTCATCTCTCGAGCGGGTGCACAAGGAATGCAACCGTCTGGACCAACTTATGAGCGATGTCCTAGTCTTCGCCCGACCCCTCAAACTCAAAATAGAGCCCCTCAACCTAACTGAATTTTTGGAACTAATCCTCTCCCGCTGGACTCCCCATCTCAAACAAGTAGGCATTCGCTGTCATAAATCTTATAATCCCGACATCCCCATGGCACTAGCTGATGAACGTACATTGGAGCGGGTTATCGTTAATCTAATCACTAACTCAATACAAGCCATGCCCGAGGGTGGAACGCTTTCTATCGCACTCGATTCGACTCAAACTGCCCAAGGTGAAATGGTGGAGCTAAAAATCATTGATACTGGTCCCGGTATTTCGCCCGATGTAAAGGATCGAATCTTTGATCCGTTTTTTACAACCAAGAAAGACGGTACAGGACTAGGGCTAGCCATCAGCCGGCGCATTCTAACCGCTCATAAAGGCACTATCCAGTATGAAAGTTTCACCGACGCCGGCACAGTATTTACCATTTGCCTCCCGTCGGTAACCCAATCCTCGGAGGAAGCAAACCATGAGCGCGACTGTCCTGATCGTTGACGACGAAGAGACCGCTCGCAGTTTCATCAGTGAAGCTTTGTGTGATGCCGGCTACGAAGCGGTAGAGGCTGGGGATTTAGCCGAGGCTAATAAGTTTGTCGATACCGGCGCGGCGGATATCGTACTGTTAGATGTTATGCTACCTGACGGTTCGGGACTTTCGTTGTTGGACCGCCTTTCGATGGAGAACCCAAGCCCGCCTGTAATCCTTATCACCGCATACGGTGAGGTCGATACTGCGGTTGAGGCGATGAAGAAGGGCGCCCAGGACTTCCTACAAAAACCACTGGATCTAGATCGCCTGATACAGGCAGTTGAACGGGCGGATGAAATAGTCTCGCTTAGGCGGGAATTAACCTTGTTGCGCCAATCCTCTGGTGACCAGACGGAAATGGTCGTCGGAGAAACACCGGCCATGCAACGAATCCTTGAGGAAGCTCAACGGGCGGCGGCAGCCTCAGTGTCGGTCCTGATCACCGGCGAGACCGGCACAGGCAAGGAGGTCTTGGCGCGCGCTATACGCACTATGGGAACGCGGTCTGACAAACCCTTCATCCCCATTAATTGCCCTGCCCTTCCAGAAACGATGATCGAGTCCGAATTGTTTGGACATGAAGCCGGCGCCTTCACCGGCGCTCAGAAGAAAAAGCCTGGTTTGATCGAAATTGCTGACGGAGGGATCCTATTCCTCGACGAAATTTCCTCCACTAAGACCGATATGCAAGCTAAGCTATTACGCGTCCTTGATGAACATCGTTTCCGTCGTGTTGGTGGGGTAAAAGAAATTGATGTCGACATCCAAATTCTGGCTGCGTCCAATCGGGACTTGCAAGCGATGATGGAAGAAGGAACTTTCCGGGAAGATCTCTTTTATCGGCTCAAAGTAGTTGATCTCCATTTACCTCCCCTGCGCGATCGAATCGTCGACATCCCCGCACTGACCGGCACCTTCATCCGCCAAATTAATATGCGAACTGGAAACATTATTCAAGGGATCACACCACGCGCGATCAAAGCTCTGAAAGCACATGATTGGCCCGGGAACATTCGTGAACTACGACATGTCATTGAACGAGCCATGCTTTTCTGCGATGATGAGGAAATCGATATCGCCCATCTCTCGCCAGATATTCAGGCTCTCGCTTCATAAACCTTCAGTACATTTGATTCGCAAAAGATTGACCAACTCGTGAGCCAGGCGAATTCCAGGAAGCGCCAGGTTTTTTTCTGCTTGATCTTCTTTCCCTTATAGATACTTCTCTATAGCTGCCTCATTCCCTAAAGTTAAGTTTTCCCCCATAACTCATATGGCATGTTCCTTGCAACTTCATACTCCAGATTGAATAAAAGAACTGGAGGTAAAAATGATCCCCCTGTCGATGAATGATCTGCAAATTTTCATTGCCACCGCTGTTTTCGTTTTGGGATGTATGTGCATCATATTGGGTGCGCTGGTCCTGGTAAGCCGGGGCTATTCACGCGAAGTACGCGCGATCGCCGTCCACACAGCAAAGCTCGGTCAGAAAGGTGTCGCCTCAGAAGTTGCTGGACTAGTGAATAGCGCATCGGAATTGGTGGCCTCCCTCAACCAACTGGTTCGAACGGCAAACGGGATTGGTATGTTCCTAATCTCGCTTGGGTTGGGAATGCTTGTGGCCGCTTATTGGATCATCCAGCAAATTCAATGGCCCGTGAGCTAAATAGCGTGGAAGCCCAGATGCTTTCAGACGCTGAAGTCCTCGCTGCGTTAAGTGAGGTGCTCTCGCCTGGCGAATTGTCACAGGCGATGGAGCGGATCCTGCGCGTTCCCGAAGCTTGGAACCAACTTCATGATCCAAGCTTGCTTGAACAAGTGACGCGGCAGAACGCCGCTTCTTCAACTGTGCCAAGTCACATGGCATTCATGGTCATTGGAATTCCCGACCTGGCTGAACATGATCGACCTTTAACCGAAGCGCACGAAGCCCGTTTAGATCAGCTATGGAAGGACGCGTTAGAGGGTTTGGTGGACGATCTCGACTTCGAATCTGTCGCCTTGTTGACCATCGGATTGCTACGTGAATACAGCAAAGAGAACGGTCCACAAAGTATCGCTCGTCTGGCGCTAGAAGAACCTGATGTGTGGCGTTCAAGCCTCTCCTGTGCTTGGCCTCATTTAACCCAACCCGAACAACTGCTCTCCAACCTGATCAGAGAGGGTCGTTCAAGCGGTGTATCCCTAGCCGCTCATATCTTGCTCGCCAACATCTCGCCAATAGAAGCTGCTGAAACCTTGTTCATCAGCTCTCCTCATACCTCCAATAAAATTCTGCTAGCACTTCAGGAGATTGGTGAGTGTACCCTTGCCAAGTCATTTGCTAAAACCACTGCCAGTATTTTAGTTGATCCAAACGTAGAGTTGACATCAGATTCAGCGATGAATCTACTTGCCTCTACCACTCGCAACCTTCTCAGCGATGATTTAGAAAAAGCACATCAAAACTTGAACAAAGCTTGGGAAACGGCGTCTCACACAATTGGCTTAGTAGCGGATAAGGTAGCTGAAATCGCTCTCCTGGAGGGTGACCCGGTCGTTGAGGTGGAAGCGAGACAGCAAGCTTTACGATCCCATTCCTCCTCGGTTCGCCGTGCTTGGCTTGGTTTCGCATTGCTGCAACTTGGCCATCCGCAGGATGCATTGGCTTCGCTACAACACGATCCAGAAACTTTAGAGGAACTGATTGCAGTTGGATTGATTCTCTCTAAATTGGGTGAAACAACTCAGGCTACTCAATCATTAAACCAGGCCGTTCTGCAATTGTCCAAAGCTGAAGGTTGTGATGATCGACTGCTTAAATATTTACTCGATGGCCTGAAATCAATCGGTGAAATTGAACAAGCTCTTCTTGTAGCTCGTTTTCGGGTCCACTGCAAACCGACCAGCATCGAGAGCCGGATCGACCTCTCGGAAATGCTTAATTTAGCTGGGGATTCACAGGCAGCCGCCAAACAAGCCCACCTCGCATTGGTGCTAGACCCGAGCTCTACCCCCGCCCGGTTTGCACTAGCTCATAGCCTGCAGGCAGACGGTCGCCCTGAAGCTGCCCTACCTCACTGGCAAACCCTGGTAACAACTGAGCCGGAGTCGCTTGCCAACCTTGCCAATTGCGCGCTGGATGCTGGACAAATGGACCTGGCTCGGGAAACAGCACAGTGTCTTCTCCAAGAAGATCAAAACTCGTTCCAAGGTCAAATTGTACTCGGTAAGGCACTTGTCGCCTTGGGTGAACACGAAAGTGCGCGCGGCTACCTTGATAAGGCTATCCAAATAGCGCCACAGTACCCGGAACCATGGATTGCACTGGCAGAGTTCCAGATGACCTCAGGTGACGACCAGGCTGCTGGTGCTACGCTATCCGCTGGGACCCAAGCTGCACCCAATCATGGAAGCCTATATATCGCGTTGTCCCGCTGGCTGAGAAACCAGGGGCGCTTGAGCGATGCGCTTAAGGCTGCCAAGAAGGCGACCAACCTGGATCAAAATCAAGCACAGTGGCTGGTCGAGTACGGAGACCTTCTTCGAAATTTAGGTCACCACGACCGCGCACTTTTAGCATTGAGGAAAGCTCTATCCCGCCAGCCAGCGAATTGGGAAGCTCGTCTGGCATTAGCCCTAACCTATGAACAGCGTGGCGAGGTGGCATCCGCTGCCCGTTTATTGAAAGCCCTTCCCCCTGAAACCAGCCCAGAAACTCATTTTCTCGTAGGAAGAATATTGGCCAAATCTGGCAAGCAGGGCGAACATTCTCTATTAAACGATGTTGTGACCCACCTTGAGCATGCTCGATCGGGTGGTTGCCAGGACCCCTCCATCGACTATTGGCTTGGGCTGGCTCACGAACACGCCGGTCAAGCCGACGAAGCTTTTCATGCCTATCAGCATTACTTACAGAATGACCCTGAAGAAAATCTGGATCTCCGTCGGGAGGCTGTTCTTGGCTTTGCCAGATCTGCCTTAGCCACGGATTTGGTCTCACTTTCCCTCTCCACACTGGAAGAGGAGCGCAAACGCTATCCTACTTCAACCGAAATACTTGTGTTGTTGTCTGAGGCATATCTTAAGGCGGATTTACCGGCACAAGCGCTTCGTACTGTCCGCCAGGCTGCAGACCTCGATCCCACCTCCGAAGAGATCCTGCGTATGTTAAGCCGTGCTGCAACTGAGACTGGCGAAATTACAGAAGCAATCGAGGCAGTCAAACGCCTTGTGGACATCCGCCAGGATGATGCTATCGCATGGCTAGAACTAGCAGAGCTTTCACAGAAGGCCGGGAAGAGTATCACGTCCCGGAATGCACTCGCTCAATCTCTCCGCTTGGAACGGCGTCAACCTAATGTGCTGCGGCGAACAGCTGAAGTCCTTCTGGATATGAATAATGGTTCCGCCGCTCAACGTATGCTCCGACAAGCCTCTATCCTGCAACCTGATGATCCAGCAACCTACCAAAAACTGGCGATCCTCAGCGAACAACTTGGTGATTTGGAGACTGCCCAACAAGCCTGGCGACACTGCTCAGAACTAGAGCCGGAGAATCACAATCCGCTTGATCATGCCGCCCAAGCTCTTTGGGGATTGAATCGCCGTTCAGCAGCCATCGGACTTTGGCAGCATGCAGCGGCGCTTTGTCCTGAGGATGGAGTTATACAAACGAAGCTGGCTAAAGCTTATCTGGCAAACGGGGAAACAGAACGAGGCCTAAACCACTATTCTTCAGCACTTGAACTAATTACGGATGATGCCGACCTCACTCTCGAAGCGGGTATAGCCGTTCTGAGACACGGATCACCGCTGGAAGCGCTTGAATTACTGCAAAGAGCAGCTCGCTTGGCGCCAAACAAGACTGATCCGCTCATCGTCTTAGGAGAATGCCTCCTGAACCTTGATCAGCCCAGCGAAGCACGAGATGTCTTGAAACAGGCTATTCAATGCGACAAACCCCCACAACAGGCATATGCGCTGCTTGCGCTCGCTGCGCTGGGTATGGACGATTTCTCTTCTGCTAAGGCTACGCTAAATTCCGCTAAAGCTATTACTCCCCAATCTCGAGAGGATGCTGTCTGGCTCTCAAGAGCAGCCTTACGGATGGGATTCTGGCAGCAGGCTGTCAAATCACTTGAAGAATGGCTTGCATTTGAAGATGACATTTCGACAGTCCTCGAGCTAACCCAACTCAGGTTACGCCTCCTGGATGCTCACTGGATCTACGCCGTTGCCGCGAATGCTCATAGACATGCTCCTGGTCCTGGCTTTACAACTGATCAAGCTCGCCAGACCATCCAGACACTGATCGAAACCTGTCGCCAGAAAGGTGCACCAAAGACTGCACTTGATGCGCTTACACTCTGGTCGTCAATATCTGAAGGCAATTTTGATGATGAAGCCCTTCAAGCGCTGAAGACGACTAACCCAAAGGATGCTTCATCGGAAATTACCCAGTCACTCGCCATTGTATTCCTACGCGAAAGTCACCCAGAAGACGCCGAGAAGACACTCAGGTCCTACGACGAGGCCCTTAATCCAGACGCCTGGGGTGCAATTCTTCTTGGTTTGGCCCACGCAGCCAAAGGGCAGCATACACAAGCACGCCACGCTTTCCAAATGGCCGCTCGCAACCCTGCCATACGACCACTTACCTCATACCTTATCGCTCGCTCCTGGTGGGTAGAGGACCAAGCGAAGAAGGCTGCCGACAGCTTCAACGCTGCAATTGCGGCTTGGCCAAACGAGCCGGCCTGGCATTTCCAGCTTGCCTCCCTTTATCTAGAAGAGGGTGAACTTGACGCCGCCCTTCCTCATCTATATCAATCTGTTGAGTTGGAACCAGAGGAATCCGATCACCTCCTCGCCTATGCTCGGGCACTACGTGATACGGGTCAACTATCGGAAGCTGAGAAGATCTACTCTCGTATTCTTGAGGCAAAGCCTGCTATTGGTCAGATATGGAAAGAAGCCGGGCAGATCGCCATGGCAGCAGGACATGCCACCCAAGCAGATACATGGTTCGAGCGCGCTTGCACTCTATTGCCATCCGATGTCCATTGTCTTATTGGCTCCGCTCGCTCAGCGATGGCGCTCGGACAGGATCGACAGGCGTTAGAGCGCGCACAGGCTGCGCTGCGCCTAGCTCCAGATGACTACCAAGTGCTGCTCGGCATGGGTGAGATCTTCGCTGCTCAAAATAAATTTGAAAAGGCTCTTCATGCCTATGACCAGGCGTTAGAGCGCACAAGCAACCCACTTAATGTTCAGCTAGCACGGTGCAAGCTGCTGGTCAAGATCGGAAACGCCAACCAGGCTAGTGCAGTCTTACACAATGTTTTGGAGGCGAATCCTGATGACCAGCGCGCCTGGGCTGCGCTCGCTGAAGCCTGCGAAGCGGCCAATCAACTGGATTCAGCACTCGATGCTGCCGCCCAGGCGGTTCGTCTCTCCCCACGCAATCCATCCTATCGTCTACATCTAGGACGCCTTTGTCGCAAGAGCGGTCAACTTGATCGCGCGTTGGATGAACTTGCTCATGCCCAATCATCCGGGCTATATGACGCTAATTTTGCCTTGGAGCTGGGCCATATTTATGAAGCCCGTCGCGAATCAAAACAAGCCCTTGAAGCCTACAAACAAGCCATCGCCATTGATCCCAATTGTGACCAGGCGCACTTTCTTGCCGGTTTGATTCTGAAGCGACAAAAGGAATATCAACAAGCAGCCAACATGATTGAGCGAGCTGTAGAACTCAACCCTAGAGATCCCGATGTGTTGCATCAATTAGCTGCAGTGCGCGCCCTGGAATTGATTCACGGTGGAACTTTGAAGTCGGCGGTGTCCTTATGATTAATCGCGATAACATCATCAAATTGATCCAAGCAGCTAAGCTGGCAAGCCGGCACGATTTCGCTAGCGCCGCAGCCGCAGATTGGCTTGCTTTGTGGCCGGGCGATCTTGAAGTTCAATTCCTTAATGCTCAAACGGAAATGGATCAACTTCACCACCAACCCGCAATACAACGTTTGATTAATGTCGTAACAGTAGATCCCGAGTATGTGGAAGCATACGACCTCCTCTCTGATGCTCTCCATGCTGCTGGTGAGCCAACCCGAGCTCGAATCTATGCAGCATGTGCTGAGGTATTTCGAGGTGCGGAGCTAAATAAGGCACAGTACCCGTCTTGGGCGATCCATCTCAACCAAGCGATATCTGCTCTCGCCTCAGGTGATCCTCATACAGCCACTTCTGATTCCCAAAGAGCGCTAACTGCAGATCCCGATCTGCCTCTGATTACACTTGTGGCAATGAAAGCACAATTGGCTGCCGGTGATCGTCCTGCAGCATTAATGCTCGCTCGAACAGGTCACAACCGCTGGCCAGAGTGTCTGGCTTTCCGTCTACTCTTAGCTGATGAACTCCTCTCACATGGTGAAGTTCGACGTGGTGTTGAGTATTTTCATCAAGCAGCTAGTGATGATCCTACCGGTCGGGTAACAGATCGCATTCTAGGGCCGTCTAATCCCTATCGGAGCCTGTGGCCAACTCAGTTGGAAACCCGCCTCAGCCGTCCGGTGCCTGCTATAGTGGCCGCCGTTCTTGGCAACAATCGTTTGGCAAGTGGAAGTTTGGGCCAAGTTGATCTAAAGACATCTTGTGGTAGTGAGCAGTCTAAAGTAAGTCAGGGTGTTGCAGGTAGAAAAAAGGCGGTAAAGGAACCTGCAACCTCATGCAAGAAGCCTGATGCAACCAACCTTGACATCGGAGTACAACCATCAGATGGGGACGATTCCCTACCTGTGCCTGAGCCGTGGGAATCCTTTCAGGGTCCTGATCCAGGGAATGATGTGTTACCTGAACACGATCAGGATGCGGAGATACTACTCGAGATCGAGCAGGATTTTAACTGCATAGCGGCGCGGGTAAATGCTCGCCAACGTCATCGCGATGAAGATCGCCGGGTTCCGGCCTATATCATCCTATCAAGCCATACCCGGCTGATACAGTCCTTTGGTGATGACTGCTTCCAACGCATAGACCAAGCTATAATGTCCCTGGTGGAATCAGTTCGCCGCCGATCAGGATGGACAGCTTATCATCTGTACATCGACGATTCCAATAGCTCCGAGCCATTTGGCTTATCACCCGCTGATCCTGCCAATGCATGGCAGATCAAACTGCGTTTGGCAGATTTAGACCAAGCCCTCGGTCGTCGCGGCGAAATGATTGGTGCACTTCTCATCGTCGGAGGGGATCGCATCGTGCCGTTCCATATGCTCCCCAACCCAACTGATGATGATGATGAAGTTATCCCTTCGGACAACCCCTACGCTACTACTGATGAAAACTACTTCGCGCCTGAGTGGCCTGTCGGTCGTTTACCGTCAGCCAATGATCCTGACCTTCTCGTTCGCCTACTTCGATCATATGCTGACGAACATCGCGTTGCTGTGAAAGCCCTCAACCCATTTTTACGCTTCCGTATATGGCTTGCGACTAAGCTTGGTAGACTTTTCCGCAACAGCTCTCAAACGCTTGGTTATAGCGCTAGTATTTGGCGAAAGGCTTCGCTGGCAGTCTATAAAGTCATCGGCGATCCGGTCTCCATGCTTATTTCACCCCCAACTGAAGCCGACCGTCTTCCCCCTATTGCCATGCGTCCGGCTAAGTTTTCCTATTTCAACTTGCATGGTCTTGAAGATGCCCCTGAATGGTTTGGTCAAAGAGACCCTGTGCGCGACGAAGGTGCAGGGCCAGAATACCCTATTGCTATGCGCCCACAGGATATTGTGAACAACAACAATGCACCAAAGATCATCTTCACCGAAGCTTGTTATGGGGCTAATATCCTCGGTAAGACCAGCCAATCCGCCCTCTGCCTTAAGTTCCTGGACGCTGGAAGCCGAGCTGTTATTGGCTCGACGAAAATCTCTTATGGCTCAATGACCACCCCTTTGATCGCCGCTGACTTGCTCGGCCGTCTGTTTTGGGAGTATCTCAACCAGCCGCTTCCGGTGGGAGAGGCCTTACGTCGGGCGAAACTCAAGCTGGCAACCGACATGCACCGCCGCCAGGGCTTTCTCGATGGCGAAGACCAAAAAACGCTTATTTCATTTGTATTGTATGGAGACCCGCTTCATTGCCCAACCTATGTCACGGTCCGGCCTGGCCATAAGATGATCATTCGGCGAATGACCCGCCCAGAGCATTTAAAGACCGTCTGCGCACTTGGAGGACCGTGTATTGATTCTGAGAACCTCGATCAAGCTTACCTCAAGCGGGTAAAAGCCATCGTTTCTCAGTACCTCCCAGGCATGGCCGATGCCCAATGCCGGATCCATCCCCAACATCATGGATGTAATGGTAGTGATAATCTCTGCCCCACACATCAGCTTGGGATCAAAAGTCTTGAAGCCGAAGGTAGAGAGAACCTAGTGGTTACTTTCTCAAAACATGTTCGCGATGGGGCTCTACAGCATCCCCACTTCGCCCGTTTAACCCTGGATCCCACCGGCAAGGTCCTTAAACTAGCTGTTTCTCGGTAGAAATAATTTGGCACCAATCTTGCACTATTGATGATCAAAGAGGAAGAACAGTCAAATGTCTTCACCGAACAGTCGCCTCGGTTTCTATTATTCTCCAGATGACCAGCACTACACTCAGCTAGATCTTGACACCTGGTTGCCTGTTTTAGGGGGGTTAGGAGCCCGTTGGCTGACCTTACAGGCATCGCCTGAACGAGCCATCCCAGAATCCTTTATCCGAGGCTTGCTAGACTCACAAATCGAACCCATCATTCACATCCCCTGCACCGTGGGGAGTGTGTCAGCCACGAGCTTAACCCCCCTGCTAAGCAGCTATGCCCGTTGGGGGGTTCACTACGTGGTCGTCCATGATCGACCCAATATTAGATGTAACTGGGAGGCATCTGATTGGGGGAAAACAGGTTTAATTGAACGCTTTATTGACTATGTATTACCGATCTTGGAGACTCAACAATCCATCGGGCTTCAGCCTGTCCTTCCCCCACTCGAACCTGGAGGGGACTATTGGGATACTGCCTTCCTTGAATCCGTTCTCGAATCCTTAATACGGCGAGGTAAACAAGATCTTCTCCAAGAGCTGACACTGGCTATTTACGTCTGGACATATGGTAAACCCATTGATTGGGGTGCTGGCGGGTTCGAACGTTGGTCAGAAGCACGTCCATATCATACACCACCTGGTTGTCAGGATCAGTTGGGATTCCATATTTATGAATGGTACTCCGAAATTGTAGAGAAAACATTGCATAGTTCGCTGCCGATGCTGATCATTGCTGGTGGAGAATTGCCCTCCCTCGAGGCTGTTAACCTCGGGCCTGACCCTCACACTGAGCAGAATCTCACCATCGCCCGCGCCCTTACCAGCGATGAAGTTCCAAATATCGTCTTAAATTTCGCCTTTTATCACCTCACCTCGACACCTGACCAATCGGATCACCATTCTGCTTGGTACCCATCCGTCGATCAACCATTACCTGTTGCCGCGGCTATCAATCAATTAGCAAATTTAACGATTAAAAAGCCACCAGTGTCGGTCGGAAAACCTCTCCAACATTATGTCCTGCTGCCCCCGCAGTCCAGCCCTGATTACAACCAAAACTGGAGTGCGATTGGTCAGTTCGTCCTCGCAGTTCAACCAGTGATTGGTTTTTCACCTCAGGAAGCACGCCTGGCAAAACGAGTCACACTTTTTGGAGATGAGCAGGCCATTCCCAAGATAGTAGAAGATGAACTTCGTGACGCTGGATGTTATGTAAAACGCTACGGTGCAGTGGGTCGCGAATTCTTCACCAACAAAAGCCCCACTGTAGCCACTGCATCCCCTGCTTCATACTTCTCAACCCAGGGAAAATCTAATGAATGAAATCGCCCAAGTAATCGCCCGGTCTCGCACCACTGCTGTCGACGAACTCCAAAAAATAGGTCGGGTTAGGATTAAAGTGCTTGGCCTGGGTGGCGGGGGTTCGAACGCAGTCAATCGTATGATTGAACTTGGCTTAGCTGATGTCGACTTTATCGCTGCTAATACCGATAAACAGGCCCTGGCATCGAGCCTGGCGCCTTGCCAGATACAATTGGGACCGCGAGTAACGCGTGGACTCGGCGCCGGTGGCGACCCTAGAGTCGGTGCTTCTGCTGCCATGGAAAGCAGTCGCGAATTGGCTGCCGCCCTTCGCCATGCGGACATGGTATTTATTACAGCTGGTATGGGTGGTGGAACGGGAACCGGAGCTGCGCCAGTCGCGGCTGAGATCGCTCGTGAAATAGGCGCCATCGTGATCGCCATTGTCACCATGCCTTTCGCTTTCGAAATGAATCGCCGTGCGCAGAATGCCCTCGATGGTGTGAAACGACTCCAACCTCACACGCATACCCTGATTACCGTCCCTAATGACCGACTGCTCCAAGTTGTTCCCCACGATCTCAGTCTTGAGATTGCTTTCCGTCTGGCGGACGATGTGCTGCGCCAGGGCGTGCAAGGGATCGCTGAATTAATCACCCGACCTGGTCTGATCAACGTCGATTTCGCTCACATTCGACAACTGATGCTGAACGGAGGCGGCGCATTCATGTCGATCGGCCTCGGTGAAGGCCCCGAAAAGGCTAAGGCAGCCATTCATCAGGCGCTTAATCATCCTCTACTGGAGATCAATAGCCTAGAACAAGCGTCAGGCATTCTGGTTCACTTCACCGGTGGTGCAGACCTCACACTGCACGAAGTTGGGGAGGCAGTAACTGAATTGCGCAAATCCCTTGCGCCTGATACAGACCTGATCCTGGGAGCGACCTCGGAGGAGATTATGACCGGGCGCGCTCAAGTGATCTTGATTGTAACCGGCATTGGCGGCAGACCAATTGGTATGCTGAACACGATGGAAACCGATACCCGATTACTGAGTGTTGAGCAAGTATCTTCAGTAGCGGACGATTTGGATCTACCCACCTTTCTACGCAGACGAGCTGCAATCGGATAGGCGAGAGTCATGAAGCGTTCAATAATCGCCAAATTAAATTGTCAAGTTACTGAGAAGTTCCCTGAGATGAAAGGTGTATGCCCTACTGTGCGTCGCGGCCCACAGCTCAAAGGCGGTGATCAACGTTATACACTCACTTACAAAGGAAAGGCAGATCTGCCAGGAGGGCGGAAGATAAGTCGGATAGTGCGCGTGGTTGCTGACGAAGAAGGGCGCATCCTCCGAATTAGCACCTCAAAATAGCCATGGATAAAAATTACCCCCACACAATAGATATGATGAAGGCAACTTTCTGGCGGATAGCTGCCTCCTTGATCGGAATAGCCATCCGCAGAAGAAAAGTCTTCGATCGGGTGATGACTTACACACCATTCGCGATTGCCGGCATCGTGGCTTACATGTTGGGCCGCTTGATTGGAGAGCTACTGTTGTAGAGAAAATCTTCACAATAATCACTAGATTATTAAAAAGATTTTCCAACTCCTCACCTACGCCTTTATACTTATTACCCCCTCTAGATGAGTCTTTTGCAGGTGTTGATGCGACACCGCCCCCCTGAAACTGAAATCGGGGGAGCTTTTTATTATTCGTTCAAGCCCGCATATTTACAGACAATTTCCACCGCCTTGACGAGCGTCTTTGCCGCCAGAACGGCGTATTCAATGATCAAGTTCCCATCTTCATCTAAAGTGCCCAGGCCCGGCCCGAGGAACATATTCCCACCATAAATAGTTGCTGGCTCAACGCCCATCTCGACTTGGGCAGAGCAGATGGGATTGGTGTTAGCCCACAAATCCTCGAGCGTAAAAATAGGGATCCCATACTCATCGTCTTCCCAGGTACGTTCGTAGTTTAATTCTGTTCCGCCAAGGTGATAGCTCTTGGTGAAGATTAGCTTTTCCCTGAACCGGCTTGGCTTGAGAGATTGAAATTGCTCCACTATGATCTCGTGAAATTTATCAATAGGATCTTTCACAATGTGGGGCATGTCGCGCAATACCTTCATGTACGCTACCAACCCGATTACGGTATCCCGACCCGGGTCGCTGAACGTGAAGACCGCTTTCCCATGTGAAGAAAGCTCGCCATAACGTTGTCCACCCAGCCCCATACCTTTTCGTATAGGATTGATAACTTCGTCTTTCCCTATGATGAGGCCACAGGTGGGCGAACGGCCAGCCTTGTCCATGCTGTATGTCATAATGTCGGCGCCGATATGGCGAGGATCCAGGCCAATTATGGGCAGACAACTAGCATTATCGACGATAAACGGTATGTCGTAGTCTTTGGCTAATTCACCTAGCAGTCGCTTCAGCGTAGGCGCTCCATTATCGTCTTTTTGGGTATAACCATAGCTCGGAGTATCGTATCCCAGACACGCTACACCGGATAAAAGATGCTCATGCCGGGCTGCGACCTTCCTGACGTTCTGCATGGTTTTTTCAACGTCTATCTGAGTCAACAAAGAAGTAGGATTGAAGCGTATCCCATGCGATTGGTACTTCGCTCCCGCGAAACGCACATATAACGCGTCGAGGTTGGCTAAGCTTTTGCCCTCAACTCCCAATTCACCCGCCGCGACAGTGCGATCAACCAACAGATTTTTATACTTCGGGGGAAATGCTCGACCATAGCCTCCCATCCACTCGTAATCTTCTCCGTAGAGCATAAGGAAACGCGAGCGGTAGGCGTCGCCCCGACGCAGAGCCGGCGGTGCACACAAGGTTTCGAAGCATATTCGCAGCGCAGCCTCGCAGGTATTGGCCACCGCGGCATCGTACTCGTCGCCATAAACATCCTTCACCACTTGTCGTAATTCATCTTCTACCTGGCGCAGCGTCAGCGTCCAGTTGCTTCGATTGCCTTTGACTATTTCGTCAAGTACATAGTTAGGCAGATTGCCCGGGCGGGATGAAGTTCCAGCGTAGAGCCCGATGTCGGCACCTAATTTATCAAGTCCTAATTCCTTTCCGTATTTGCGGGCTTCGATATGGATTCTTGGAATGTTTTCGTAGATGTCTTGGTACCATTGATAAAGATACTTTCTGCTCATGCAATATCCTTCCTTCTATGTTATCCGCTAAGAAACGACTACTACTATTCAGTCCCCCTCTTTTTAATAAAAATATGCCGGCCTAAAAAAATATCATATCCTACTTCATCAGGAGTTCAACGATGCACAAGTCAGTCCAACCACTAACAATTCCTATAAGCGCTATTACTTCACTCTATCCGGATGAACCTTCGGTTCGGCAGTATATCAGAGATGTGGTTGCATGTGTTGTTTACAGTCCACATTCGTTTTGGATGATGGTTGGCTTTCTTAATCGACTTAAAAATGATAATGATTTATTTGACTATATTACAAATTACCAATAGAATGATCAAAGTCCAATTACTTATTTATATGGCAGGTAATCGAAACTAGCTCATACCATTTCCTAAACATGATTTTCATGTTTATTGGCGATCACTATCAGTTAAATTATTTAGAAACCGCGTCTAGATTTTAAATTTACTTGAATTAGTGCACTAAAAATAATCCCCTCGATGAGTGGGGAGGGTAAATGTGGGTGTGCAGGCTGCGCCCGCACACCCACATCTAGCGGTCCTCTTATCGCAGTTGACCTTTTTTCAGTGGAGTCATCAATACATTTCTTTTAGGTTAGACATTCCTAATACTACAGAAATCAGTTGATGAGGAGGTGAAATAGGAGAAAAACACATCGGATAATCCATATTGGAAGATCTAAAGAACAATATATATGGAGGAGATTTCAATGAGAAGAAATGCGTATTGGGCTATCCTCATTCTAGTAGGCCTAACTATAGCTAGCTGCGCCCCAGCAGCAGAATGCCCAGAATGTCCAGAAGCCCCAGAGTGTCCACCTGTTGGACCACAAACCGATCTTGGAGGCCGAGAGGTCCGCATGGCGGTAGAGAACGCCTATCCGCCCTTCAACTACATTGATGAGGAGACCAATGAGGCGGTGGGTTGGGACTACGACGTCGGGCGTCGTATCTGCGAATTACTGAACTGCACCCCGATCTTTGTGGAAACCGCCTGGGAGGGCATATTTGAGGCGATGGCAGCGGGCGAGAACGACGTACTCTTCGACGGCGTCACCATTTACCTGTCCCGATCTTTGAAGATCGACTACTCCGATCCCTACATCGAGTACGGCCAGGTAATCGTAGCCCAAGTCGACGATCACCGTTCAGAGCTCGCCGACGAGGACAGCTTCGTGGCCTCGGATATGATACTCGGCACCCAGATCGCGACCACCAATGAGATCACCGCCATCAAGCTCATCGGCGAGGACAGGATAATGAGCTTCGATACCTTCGACTTGCCTATGGTGGCCTTGATGGCCGGCGAGGTAGATGGCGTCATCATTGACGAGGTCGCAGCCATTGGCTTCATGGGAGCGAACCCTGGCAAATTGAGGATCGCCTTCCCTGTGACCAGTGGCGAGTACCTGGCCTTCGTCTTCCCGCCCCTCAGCGATCTTGTCGTGCCCTTCAACTGGGCCTTGGAACAGATGTTCGCCGACGGCTCGTTGGATTCGATCTGTGAGGAGTGGCTCCTTCGACCCTGCTCACCGGAGTAGATCGGGGAATACACTCAGAATCTGAAGAGATGGGGCTGCGGGGCGCCCCTGGCGCCCCGCAGCTGCTGTAATTCTTCGAATCTCCCGCTGGCTTCATACAGGAGTGCCCAATGGCTATCACTAGTGATATTGAGAAGCCCAGTCCCAAGTTGATCCCTTGGACCGAAAAACTGGCGCAGGTTCCCTGGTGGGCTTTGATCATCCTGCTATTGGGTGTGCTCATCGTCTACTTCATCTTTACATCCCCTACCTATGAGGATGCCTTCTTCTTCCTAATCGCGGGCGTTCGACTCACTATCCAGGTGAGTCTCATCTCCTTTGGCACAGCCCTGGTTGTCGGGCTCATCGTCGGCCTGGGACGGGTCTCGAAGAATGTGGTTTTCTACAATCTCTCTTCCCTGTACGTCGAGGTGGTGAGGGGTATCCCTATCCTGGTCATGCTCATCTACTTCGCCTTCGTGTTGACACCCCTCGCCCTCCAATTATTGCACTGGTTGAGCACAGCGATGCTCCAGAACCTGGCCATCGGTCCTGTGGTAGGGCTGGCCGAATCCATGGCTAATCTCAACATCCGGGATGTGCCCATGGTGGTCAGAGCCATTGTCGGGCTGGCCTTCTGCTACGGCGCTTTCGAGGCGGAGGTATTCCGCGCGGGGATCGAGGCCATCGAGAGAGGACAGATGGAGGCTGCCCGTTCCCTGGGCATGAGCTATTTCCAGGCAATGCGTTACGTCATCCTCCCTCAAGCCATCAGAACGGTTTTACCCCCCCTGGGCAACGACTTCATAGCTATATTAAAAGACTCCTCCTTGATATCAGTTCTGGCGGTTAGAGAACTGACCCACCTGGGTAAACTCAATCGGGCTCGAACCTTCCGCACCTTCGAGACCTGGAACACGGTCGCATTTCTCTATCTCATTCTGACTCTCAGCCTATCAATATTGGTTAAGTTTATAGAGAGGAGGATGACCTATGAAAAATAATATGGTTGAGCCTATTCCGGTGGATGACGACATCATCATAATCGACCATGTCTATAAAAGCTTTGGAAAGACCAAAGCCCTGGTGGATGTCAGTCTGAGGGTAAAGAAAGCAGAAGTTTGCTTCATCTTCGGCCCCAGTGGCGGGGGGAAGAGCACCCTTCTCCGCTGTATCAATCACCTGGAGGCTCCTGACAGCGGCCGGATCATCGTCGATGGCATCCCCCTCACCCATGCTAAAACCAACATAGATCTGGTACGCGCCGAGGTCGGGATCGTCTTTCAATTGTTCAACCTATTCCCCCACCTCACAGTTCTAGGGAATGTAACCCTGGCCCAGGAGAAAGTTCGCAAGCGTTCAAAAGAGGAGGCGGAACAGCTAGCCATGGAACTCCTGGAGAGAGTAGGGATTCCAGAGAAGGCAAATGCCTATCCCGGCCAACTCTCCGGCGGGCAGAAACAGCGCGTCGCCATCGCAAGATCTCTGGCTATGAACCCCAAGATCATGCTCTTCGATGAGCCAACCTCCGCTTTGGATGCCGAGATGATCAAAGAAGTGTTAGACGTCATGCTTGATTTGGCGAAAGAGGGCATGACGATGTTGGTCGTGTCCCATGAGATGGGTTTTGCCAAAGCTGCGTCGGATAGGATGGTTTTCTTGGCCGAAGGTAAAATCATTGAAGAAGGGTCTTCAAAAGAATTGTTCGCCAACCCCAAGCAGGAGAGGACGCAAGCCTTCATCGATCAAATCCTATATTAAGCATGACGCGGGAACCAAAATACATGGTTCCCGCTTGAGTGCGCTGGGCGGGAGTTGAACCCGCACGCCTTACGGCACATGGCCCTCAACCATGCCTGTCTGCCAATTCCAGCACCAGCGCGCAAAATATTTAATCTGCGGTATTATAGCTCACGGGCAAGTATTGTCAACTTGTTAATTTTAAAACCGAATAATTTAGTAACTACTCATGTATCGTCTGGAAAGAGGCAAGCCTAATCATGAGGCGACTTTTGGATGTCATTGCGAGCCCTTCGATACCTCAGGGCCTTCGGCTCCGCGAAGCAATAACATGTAATCAACGGTGGAGATTGCTTCGTCACTTCGTTCCTCGCAATGACAGACTGAGTAGTTACCCGAATAATTTAGTGACTAATCACCCTCCCGCAGTTTTAGATGTTGTTTTGACATACAATCGCGTCTCGACCGGATATTCAAACCAATAAATACTTTCAATCATAACCTGCGGGAGGGTAGGCTGAGTAGCCACAATTGCCTCAGACGAGCAATGAAGCCCCATTCTTGTGCCATTCTGGAGGTAAGCAATCATGAGAATCGTATTGGATGCAATGGGCAGCGATACCCATCCGGGACCAGAAATCGAAGCCGCCGTTGAATCTGCACGCCACTGGGGCGATACGATCTTACTCACTGGTCCTGAGGGTCTTCTCCAACCCAAACTAGATGCGCTAGGGATACCTAAGTCGATAGTTGAGGTCGTACACGCGCCTGAGGTGCTGGAGATGACTGATAAACCGGCCGAAGCCGCTCGTGGCAAAGCGGCAAACTCTATGGCGGTCGGCATTGATCTTTTAAAGGGAGGTAAAGCCGACGTCTTCGTCACCGCCGGCAACACCGGCGGTGCGATGGCCAACGCGCTCTTCCGCCTTGGTCGTATCCGTGGCGTTAAACGCCCATCTCTCGCTATAATCATCCCGGTTCGCGGAGGATATACTGCTGTTCTTGACATCGGAGCAAACGCTGATTGTAAGCCCATTTTCCTTGTTCAATTTGCTATTATGGGCTCAATCTACGTTGAGAAGATGTTGGATATACTATCGCCTCGTGTTGGGCTTTTATCCATCGGAGAGGAGCCTGGAAAAGGGAACATGTTGGTCAAAGAGACCTTCCCGTTGCTTGAGAATGCGGGGGTAAATTTTATCGGCAATGTAGAGCCTAAGGAGATATTCGCAGGTGAAGCAGATGTTGTCGTCACCGACGGCTTCTCTGGAAACGTGTTCATCAAAACCAGCGAAGCGGTATCCCGGTTCATTAGCGACATCATACGGGATGAAATTAAAGCCTCCCCTATCTCCTCCGTTGGTGGATTGCTGGCTAAGCCAGCTTTCCGTCGTGTAGGATTGATGCTGGATCCCTCTGAATATGGCGCTGCGCCCTTATTAGGTGTCGATGGTCTGGTTTTTATTGGCCACGGTCGCTCTAACGCCAAAGCTCTTGTATCTGCTATCCGCGTAGCCAGGCAGGCAGTCTCGAATAGACTACTAGAAGCCACGCGGGAGGCTATCCAAAGACGTTTGGCAGATTTAAATCGAAAGGAGGAAGCGTGAAGAAGCCCTCCTCCCATCCACAAACCCGGGTCGTCATCACCGGTTTGGGTGTCATCACTCCTATCGGAAGCGAATTGGACACCTTCTGGCAGGCATTACTGGATGGCAAGTCCGGTGTACGACGAATCACCCAATTTAACGCCGAAGATCTCCCATGCCAGATTGCTGGTGAAATCCCAGATTTTGATCCCACTGATCATATGCTAGCCAAGTACGCTCGCCGGATGTCACGTTCTTCCCAACTCGCCCTAGTTACCGCAAAGAAAGCTATGGCGGACTCAGAACTACCAAACCCTCTGCCTGACCCCGAGCGTGTTGGAGTGTACTTTGGAACGGCAATCGGTGGCCTGGAACGAGCAGACCAGGGAATGCAAGTTCTAAGAACCCGAGGGCTGTCGAAGGTGAATCCATTTATCCTTCCTTCTGCTCTGCCTAATATGCCGGCCTTTTTTATTACGCTTGAGTTTGGCGCCCTTGGACCCAACATCACAATCAGCACGGCCTGTGCCACCGGCACACAGGCTATCGGTGAGGCTGCACATGCGATTAAAGCTGGCCGGGCGGATGTCATCATCACTGGATCTTCAGAGGCACTAATTCAGGATTTCGCGATTGCTGGTTTTTCTAAAATGCGCGCTCTTCCCACCAATTTCAATGACGATCCTGAGCGAGCATCACGCCCCTTTGACGCCCAGCGAGAGGGATTCGTCTTATCAGAAGGCGCTGCCTGTATGATCTTGGAAAGCCTCGAACATGCTCAAGCACGAAATGCCCATATCTACGCTGAGATCTCCGGCTATGCCAGTTCAAGCGATGCATTCAACATCGCCGCCCCGGATCCCTCCGCACGTGGCGCGATCCGAACCATTCAATGGGCGCTCGATGACGCCGGTATCTCTCCCAATCAAGTGTCATATATCAACGCCCACGGGACCTCAACACCTGCCAATGATGCTGTCGAGACCCTGGCCATCAAGCGTCTTTTTGGTGATCTGGCCTATCAAATTCCGATCTCATCCACAAAATCAATGATCGGCCATGCCATGGGCGCTTCGGGCGCGATCGAAGCTGTTGTCTGCGCCCTCTCCATTGAGCATGGCGCTATCCATCCGACGATAAACTACGAGTATCCTGACCCGGAGCTGGACCTAGACTATGTACCAAACCATCCTCGGAAACTACCGGTGGATTACGTTCTGTCGAATTCCTTTGGTCTTGGTGGTCAGAACGCCTGTTTGTTGATTAACCGATTGGAGTTGTAATGAGACAGTATATAAACCGTCGCATGGTCAAACGTAACAACAACCTAAGTAAAGCCATGATCCTCATCGGCTTAATACTCTTGATAGGCGCCCTTGTGCTCTCCTTCACTCGTCCTGAAACAATGAACCAACTTCTGATAGGGGTTATTGTTGGAACACTGTTCTCTCAAGCCGGTCTGGCTTTGAACAACCGTTGGGGCAGGCAGCCACGTATTGACCAGATCTTCGACGCGTCATTAAAGGGCCTCGACAATCGCTATGCCATATTCCACTATAAGCTAGGCACAAGCCACGCCCTTATTTTCCCAGCAGGGGCTTTTGCCCTCATACCTTGTCAAGATGAAGGGGAAATCACCTTCGTTGAAGGAAAGTGGTGGAAGCAAGTTGGGAAGCGCGGTGTATTCCGCCGATCGGGACGAAAGCGTCTCAGCAGAATAGAGGATAGCGCCAAAGCACAAGCTCGTATAATGCAGCGTTCTTTACATAAAGCTCTATCTGAAAGAACTGATATCTCAGTACGACCAATTCTCGTCTTCGTCAGCAAGGATGCTTTGGTTAAGGTTGATCATGCTCCAGTTCTCGCTGTTCACATCAAAAAGCTGAAGTCTGTGGTCCGCCGCCTTCCAAGCAACAAATCTTTAGACGCGGTGGAGATTGAGCGTCTAGCGAAGGCGGTAGGCTTCTAGCTTATATTACTCGATCTGTTCATAGAATAACCTGATCATCATTGAGGAGGATAAGTGTAATGATGGGCTTCAATACCCGACTAAATCCCACATTGCAAACTGCATCCAACAAAAATAGACGCCGAGTTGTAGTCACCGGTATTAGCGCCATCACACCAGTTGGTCACACTGCGTCAGAGACTTGGGAGGCTCTTAAAGCTGGCTGTTCGGGTGCGGCACGGATCACATTACTCGATCCTAGTCCTTATACGTGTCAGATCGCTTGTGAACTGAAGGATTTTCAACCTGAACAATATATTACCCATAAGAAGATCCGACATATGGCATATTCCAGTCAGTTGGCGGTCATCGCCGCCGGGCAGGCGATTGATGACGCAGGTCTTGACCTGGATGTAATGGACCGAGACCGAATTGGAGTGATTATTGGCACCGCTGGGGGAAGCACCGTTGAGGAAACTGAGCTAGCTATTCGACAGCTACTATCAAAGAAATTACGCAAGCTGTCTCCTTTCCAGATTCTACGATTCTGGCCGAACATGCCTGCATTTTTCATCGCTGAAAGATACCATCTCCGAGGATATAATAGCACTGTTGTCACCGCCTGTGCATCAGGCACGCAGGCCATTGGTGACGCGGCCAGGATGATTCAATGTGGTAAAGCAGAGGTCATACTTTCTGGTGGCACTGAACGCCTGGTTTCAGATACAGCCCTGGCTGGCTTTTCCGCAATGCGCGCACTATCCACAAACTCTAACGACGAGCCCAAAAAAGCTATGCGCCCATTCGACGCAAATCGGGATGGATTTATCCCTGCGGTAGGGAGCGCGATTCTGGTTATCGAGGAGCTAGAACATGCAAAAACCCGTGACGCCAATATCTATGCTGAGGTACTTGGGTCCGGGGTATCCAACGACGCCTTTAATATGATTATCCCCGACCCTGAGGGAGATGGTGCTGCGCTAGCGATACATCGAGCGTTGGAAGATGCCAACGTAACAATTGAGCAGATTGACTATATTAACGCTCACGGGACCTCCACTCCCCTCGGTGATCTATCCGAAACCAAAGCTATTAAATCAGTTTTTGGAAACCGTGCATATGATATTCCAATCAGCTCAACAAAATCGATGATCGGACACTTGATGGGGGCAGCCGGAGCAGTTGAAGCCGTCGTCTGCATTATGACGATAATCGAGGGTATTATCCACCCGACAATTAACCTGGATACACCTGATCCGGATTGCGATCTTGATTACGTTCCCAATAAAGCTCGAGAGATGAAGGTTGATGTCGTGTTATCCAATTCCTTCGGCTTAGGCGGCCAGAACGCCTGC
>JAUWHR010000048.1 GCA_030605795.1 Anaerolineae bacterium
GAGCCTGTCTGTTTTCATACTCTGCCATCCGAGCGAGCACCGCCACTGCTCGTTCGCCAGTAGCATAATTAGGCACTCCGCATGCCGTCAGGTAAGGGAGACTATCAGCCACAACCCTGCCGGCCATGAAATTTGCCACCAGAGGCTTAAAATTTTCCCGTAAAGCCGCACACACGCCTTTGGCAATTGGTATGGCGTCGAGGTATTTTGGGCAGACATTGATCGCCAGCGCAGCATCATACTCCTGCAAAACCGCGATCAAGGTTTCCCGGTAATCGACTTCCGTGCCTTCCACCGTAAGATCGAATGGATTCATCAAAGAGCATTGGGCCGGCAATGTGCGGGATAGCTTTGTTAGTAATTGTGCGCTTGGCTCAGGCAGGGAGAGTCCGAATTTCTCTGCCTCGTCAGCGGCCAGGACGCCGGGACCGCCCGAGTTGGTAACAATGGCGACTCGCTTTCCGGTCACAGGTGATACAGAGACAAATCCTTTACATAGATCGAACATCTCTTCGACATTGTCAACCCGGATCGCGCCGCAATCTCTCAGGACGGCATCGTAGACTTGATCTTGGCCTGCCATCGAACCTGTATGAGAAAGGGTAGCACGCTGTCCAGATTGACTCCGCCCCGACTTGATGACCACCAGGGGTTTGTATTGGGTGAAATCTTGGACGGCCTGCATGAACGCACGTCCATCACTGACGCTCTCGATATACAGCGCTACCACTTTTGTCTCCGGGTCTTTGGCTAAATAATCCAGAAAGTGAATTTCGTTCAGATCAGCCCCATTGCCATAGCTCACAAATTTGGAAAACCCCAGCCCCTGTTCCTCCGCCCACGAGAGAACCGCGCCCCCCAGTGCACCACTCTGGGAGACGAAGGCGACCTCCCCCTTCGGGGGTCGGGTCTCAAGGGTGGGGTAGAGGTTGTAGTGGGTATTAACGATACCGGCGCAGTTAGGCCCGATGAAGCGGATCCCATGCTGCTGGGCCATGCGCAAGATATCCTGCTCGCCCAAAGAGTTTCCGGTTTCGGAAAATCCAGCGGTGATAATGATCGCCGCTTTAACACCTGCATGACCACAATCCTCGAGCACGCTGGTCACGGTTGGGGCTGGAGAGACGATTACTGCTAGATCGACGGGTTGTTGGATATTGACAATGGCATCGAAACCCGGCGCGGAGAAGGCTCCTTGCGCTTTAGGGTTTACAGCGAAGACGTCTTGATAACCCCCTTCAAGGAGCTGGGATATCAGTTCGTAACCCAGTTTGCCTTTTGAGGTTGAGCCCACGACGGCTACGCCGCGGGGGTAAAAGAGTTTTTCGATGCTCATCCTATCCAGAGACCTCAAGCCCGGCCTGGAAGGCCGTCGCGTTCCGTTTAGCGCCTGTTTTCCAACGATGGCGGATGATGTTCGATACTTCGCGTGGATCAAAAATCCGACCCAATTTGGTGTGTCCGAGGAGGGCCCCCAGCACGAAAATGTTGGCTGGAACGGGAGCGCCTTCGTGTAAGGGTATCTCCTCCGGATCGAGGTAGAGCAGGTGGGCTCCGGCCGCTTTCACTTCCTCCTGCACCTGATCGAGTTCGGGATAGGGCGCTTTACCCAACATCACCGCCGTCGGAAGCCAGAGGTGTCCCAGTAAGACGAAGTCCTTCCCGGGTTTGATGAAGCGGATAGCTTTGAGCGACTCGGACAGCTCCATTCCGACCACCAAGTCAGCGCCTTTCTCAGGGATATTAGGGCCGGTCACCTTGCGGCCAAGACGCACCTGGGCTTTGATAAAACCTCCACGTTGGGCCATGCCCTTGATTGGGAAAACGTTGACCGGTATCGCTTTCCGCAGCGCTGCCTCTGCCAGGATGTCACTCATCGTCAACACCCCTTGACCACCGACGCCGACGAGATAAATATCATAATTCATGGCCATTACTCTTTCACGATAGCTTCTCGGTGACAGACGTCAGCACATAATCCACATCCGTAACACAGGGTGGGGTCAATGATGATTGTATCCTCTCCGACGTCGATGGCGGGACAACCCGTGTGGATGATGCATAACTGGCATAGGTTGCAATTCTCGGGTATCACGTGGACCAATCCCGGCATGACATCCCGCCGTTGAGCCTGGATGGCGCATTCTTGTCGTGCAAGCACCACCTTCACACCTGGGAGATGCATGCATTTCAGGATGGTTGCGGTGGTGTCCTCCAAATCGAAGGGGTCAACTATATAGAACTGATCTACGTTAAGGGCGGGGATGATTTTGGCGATGTCCACCCGACGGTTTCCTGGCGGTTGGAATTCCTTAGATGTGCCTGGGTTGGCTTGCATTCCGGTCATGCTGGTCCACCCATTATCCATAATGATCAGGGTCAACGGAACCTGATGCTGAACTGCATTGATCAAGCTTGGGATTCCGGCGTGGAAGAAGGTTGAATCGCCGATGGTGGCGATGACCGGGGTCTCGACCCCACCATGGACATACCCTTGCGCCAGTCCAATGCTGGCGCCCATGGCGACCTCGTTCCAAACCGTGTCGAACGGTGGGTTCATGCCCAGGATGGTGCAGCCGATGTCCCCGGTGACCATCACTTCATCCTTGTTGAACTTTGACTTCTGAATAGCTTGATTGATGGCCATGAAGGTTCCCCGGTGAGGACAACCGGCGCAAAGCGTGATCGGTCGCTGAGCAGCGAGTGCCTCAGCCTCGCTCCTTCCCTGGAAGCAATCCTCAGGGATGTCTACGTCTAGGGCGACCCCCATGCCCTTCACGACATGGCTGACGTCATATTCACCCACCCGGCTGAATGTGCCATCTAACTTGCCGATGATTTTGCCTTTATACCCCCACTTATGAGCTTCGAGGTAGACGCCACGTTCGATGTGTGGCTCAAGCTCCTCCAGTATTAATAAGGCGTCACAATGTTGAAAGAGGACTCGTACCTCATCGGAAGGCAATGGGTTGGGCGTCGCCACTCGAAGCACGGAAAGGTCTTCAGATTTAACACCATATTGGGAAGCGATTTCGAAACCCTCTTCCAGGTACGAAGTAGCCACTCCGCTGGCGATGATGCCCAATCCGCCAGGCTCTTGGGCAAGCTGGAGCCGGTTCAAACCCCATTCCCTGATGATGTACTCCGCTTTTTCGAGCCGGGCGATCAGATCGCGGTGTTGGGTCATACTGATCGCCGAACCGGCTTTGGTGTACTTGGTGATATCTTTCTCTAGGATCGGCTCCCGCTTAAGTGGGGGCAGTGGTTCTTCGATCTCCACCATGGCGTGAGAATTGGCGATGGCTGTTACCAGTCTGAAAAAGATCGGGCTCCCTATCTGCTCGGAGAGGTTGAAGGCGACCTGGATCAGTTGGTAGGTTTCCGCCACGGAGGAGGGCTCCAACATCGGCAGATCGGACATCAGGGCGAATCCCCTCGAATCCTGTTCCGCCATGCCGGCGCTGGCCCCTGGATCATCAGCCACGTAAATGACCAAGCCGCCGTTGCATCCGGAATATGCGATGGAGATTACCGAATCATAGGCTACGTTGAGCCCCGACATCTTCATTGCACACAGAGCCCGTTGGCCAGCCCACGAAGCTCCAGCGGCAATCTCAAAGGCGACCTTTTCGTTGGTACTCCATTCGATGTGCCTATCTTTAACTACTGGCATTGTCAGAAGGGTAGTGAGAGCGCCGGTTGATGGTGTGCCCGGGTAGCCGGTCAGGACCTTTGCTCCGGCTCGCAATGCGCCGAATGCCAATGCTTCATTGCCGGTAAGGATCTTCGTTTTCAATCTACGCCTCCATCAGGCCATCAAAAGATCTGTTTGCGCTGGGTTTGTGGGCAAGAATGTGCCCTCTCCTGGCAGCGCGACAACCTCTCCCTCCCAGAGGACACGACGTCCACGCTGGAAAGACATCTCCGGCCACCCCAAAACCGCCTGGCCCTCATAAAGGGTGTATTTGGCGTTGGAGTGTTGATTCTCTGCTCGAATAGTGAACGGACGTGTTGGGTCGAAGACGACCAGGTCGGCGTCGGAGCCAACCGCGATAGTGCCCTTTTTTGGGTACAGACCAAAGACGCGTGCTGGATTCTCGCACAATACCTGCACCAAGCGGACAACGCTTATTCTCCTTCGATTGACACCTCCATCGTAAACCAAAGGCAATAAGGTCTCGATCTGTGGAGAACCAAAAGGTTGGTCAAGGAAGTCTCCAGCGAGGTCTTTTTTCTTCGGGGCATGATCGGTGGAAACAACCTGGATGGTGCCATCAGCCAGGGCATCCCATAACGCCTGGCGATCATCGGCGCTGCGGATTGGTGGACCGATCTTGGCCAGCGCCCCCAGTCGCTCGACGATCTCTTGCGTCAGGGTGAGATATTGGGGGCATGTCTCGGCGTAGATCGGTCGTCCCTGCTGTTGAGCTTGACGAATATGCCGCAGCGCACGAGCGGCTGTCATGTGGACGATGTAAAGTGGACAATTCGCGACCTCAGCCATGCGTATCGCCCGAAAGACCGCCTCTTCCTCTAACGCCGCTGGTCGAGTGGCGTTGAAGAATTTGGCGGAGGCGTCCGGTCCCGTCAGGTACTTGTCCTCCAGGAAATCGATACCACCCCCGTTCTCACAATGGACCATGGCCATGCACTTTAGCTCGGAGAGCATGTCCATGGCTTTGAGCAGGTGGTAATCGTCGGTGTACCAGCCCTGTTTGATATAGGGCATGAAGAACTTGAAGGTCTTGATGCCCAACTCGATCACCGATGGAATCTCGGGTATTTGTTTTGGGGCATCGAACAAACCTCCATGCAGTCCAAAATCCAATCGGGAATTGGCCAGTCCGTCTTCCCGCATCTCCTGGACTTTTTGAAGCAGACTGTCTCCTGGACGTGCGTAGGCGAAGTGGAACAGGGTCGTCGTTCCCCCGTATGCAGCGATACGTGAGCAGTCCTCGACGCTATCCAGGTAAACCGGATGAACATGGACGTCGATGATGCCCGGGAAGAGGTACTTGCTGCTGGCGTCGATCACCTCATGAGCCTGTTCGCGCGGTATGTCCGCCTCGACTGCGGCAATGACTCCGCCTCTCACGGCGACATCAACCCGGCGCACTCCTGCTCCGGTGACAACATTGCCATCGACGAACAATAGATCAAAAGTTTGATCCACACTCTGCTCCTTTGATTTCTCTCACTCCTAAGCGTTTTTTGCCTCTTCGATTGCCGCCAAGACCTTTTCGGGAGTCAGTGGTAGGTCTTTGATACGCACGCCCAAAGCATTGGTGAGAGCATTTGCGACTGCCGGTGCGGCAGGTGTTAAAGATGGTTCACCGATGCCTTTGGCACCGAATGGTCCCAAGCCTGTTCCCGACTCGAGGATGATCGCCTTGGTGGTCGGCAGATCGCGCGATGTCGGGATTAGGTATTCGGAAAGCGATGGGGTCTGAATCACACCTTCAACGACCTGCACCTCCTCCATCAGCGCATATCCTAAACCCTGAGTGCTGCCGCCCTGGATCTGTCCCTCCACGGCGATAGGATTGATGGCTCTGCCCACGTCGTGGCAGCCAACGCTCTTGAGCAAGGTGATCTCACCTGTTTCTGTATCCACAGCAACCTCAACCGCGTGGGCGCCGAAGGTGAAGTCTGGGAAGATGTCCCCTTGACCGGTCTCTGGATCGATTGGGTCGGTGAATGGGGCTTTGAAAAGCGCCAGGTTGGAAAGCGGCAGACCTTCGGCGGCGCACATCTTGGTCAGTTCCGCCAATGGGAGGAAATTCTCCGGATCGCTCTTCACGTACACTTTGCCGTCGGCCAACTCCAAGTTTTCAATGTCCTGCTCAAAGTGTAATTGTGCATATTCAAGCAAAACCCTGCGTATCTCGCTGGCTGCCTGGTGAACGGCGCTGCCGGACATATAGAGTTGACGTGTGGCGGTTGTAGTCCCTGCCAGTGGAGTCAGTGCTGAGTCCGTACTATAGATGATGAAATTTTCCAAAGGCACCCCCAGTACCTCGCTGGCGATTTGGCACAGGGTGTTCACCTGGCCGCCGCCGAGGTCGGGTACACCACAACGGATCACCGCTGTCCCATCCAGTTCGAGGCCAACCCAGGCTCGTGAGGTATCGTGGAACCAGGTGATCCGACCATAGCTTTGCATATATGAGGCAAATCCCTGCCCAACTTTTATTGGGCCGCATTCGCTCGTTTTTTCGCCAAGCGTTTCCAAGGCACGCGTCGCGGTCTCTTCCAGCCATACGGCGCTTTTCATCTGCTGTCCGGTGGCGTTTCGGTCGCCCGTACTGAGGTAGTTCGCTCGGCGTACGTCTAATGGGTCCATATCGAGTGCTTTAGCGATTTCGTCCATCTGCTGCTCATACGCCACGCAAGCCTGCGCTGCACCAAATCCCCGAAAAGCGCTGGTGAAAGGGTTGTTGGTAGCAACCGATGTGCTGTCCACTTTCAGATGTTCGACGCGATAAGGGCCGCATGCTGTGACAGTGGCGTACAGCAAGACGTACGGACTCAAATAGGGATAGGCACCTGCATCTGAGATCATCTCGATCTCGGCGGCAGTGATGCGACCGTTCCTTTTCACGCCGGTGTGGTGGGTGATGATAAAGGGATGGCGCTTGGAGTGAGCCATAATCGACTCCTCGCGCGAGTAGGCTAAACGCACGGGTCGGTGGGTATATTTAGCGAGCAGCGCTAAGAAGATCTCGACCGTGATGTCCTCTTTGCCGCCAAAACCACCCCCCAGAAACGTGCCTTGGATGTGGATCTTATTTTGTGGGACGCCCAAAGCCCTGGCGATGCTGCGAAAGTGTTCCACGACTTGGGTACAAACACGGATGTGGATCACATTCTGATCGTCCATCCAAGCCATACCGGCTTCCGGTTCAAGGTAGGCGTGATCGACGAAGGGGACGCTGAAGGTGTTCTCGATGATCATGTCCGCCATGGCCATGCCGGCCTGTACATCGCCTTTTCGGATCTTCCACGTTGCTACGATGTTATCCGGTTCATAGACCACCGGCGCGCCAGGTTTCATCGCCTCCAGAGGATCGTACACACCAGGCAGGGTATCATACTCGATCTCAATCCGTTCCAGCGCTTGTTCGGCGATATCCAATGTCTCAGCTGCGACCAGTGCAATCGGTTCGCCCCGGTATCGGATGACCTCGGAGGCGAGCACTGGCGCGTCGGTGCCAGCGCGACGCTTTTGACCAGTTTGGCCCGGCATGTCGGTTACCAACTTTGCATCCGGCAGATCCTTCGCGGTCAATACGCATATCACGCCCGGTAGTTCCCGCGCCTTGCTCACATCCAGTCGTTTGATGCGGGCTGATGGCTGGCTGCTGCGGAAGACCTTGCCATGGAGCATGTTCGGCATGCTAAAGTCGCCAGCGTAGACGGTGCTGCCCACGGCTTTCCCCAAGGCATCAACCCGGCGCAGTGGCTTGCCCACCACACGAAGATCGGGAAGTTCTACAGGAGGGAGTGGTTTTGCTTTGTATTTCATTGTTTACCTCCTTGCCCTGAGCCGACCAACGCACTCGCCGCTATCCTCTCAGCCGCGATTTGTATGGCCGTGATGATCTGGGCATAGCCGGTGCAACGACATAAGTTGCCGGAGATGGCCTCCCGGATCTCCTCTTCTGAGGGATGTGGGTTCTGGTCCAACAACGCTTTGGCTGAGATGATCATGCCCGGCGTACAATAACCGCATTGCGCGGCGCCAGCATCGGCAAAAGCCTCCTGTATTGGATGGGGATTGTCCATGGTGCCCAGGCCAGCATTGGTGAGGATCTCCGATCCATCTGCCTGCCAGGCGAGGACAAGACAACTGTTGACCGCCTTACCGTTCAAGAGCACAGCGCATGCACCGCAATCCCCCTTTTCACAACCGTTCTTGACATCGGTGTAGTTCAGCTGGCGTAAAGCATTCAGCAGGGTCTCATCTGGGTTGAGTGCAACCTGGTGCTTGCGACCGTTAACCGTGAGGGTGATCATTTTAGGTTGCATCTCTTTACTCCCTTGGCACTATTTCCTGTGCTGCCCTACTCAGTAGGCGTCGAACAAGTACCTCAACCATGCGCCGTCGATAGTCGGCTGACCCGCGGATGTCATCGATCGGTTTGACAGTCTCAGCGGAGAGCTGTCCCGCCAGGTCGATGATCTGTGGCTTGAGCGGTTGGCCGACTAAGATTTCCTCAGCGGCGTAAGCACGGATGGGGCGAGTAGCCACAGCCCCCAGGGCAATGCGCGCTGACTGGCAAAGGCCATCTTCATCCTTCTCGACCATCACCGCCGCGCTCACAACCGAACAAACGGCTCCTTTGCGGAGCCCAATCTTGGAGAAGCCGCCGGCGCTACGCGTCGCAGGCAGAGGCCAACGAATGGACACCAATAACTCTTCCGGTTGGCGTAGCGTCTCATTCACTCCGACCATAAATTCGTCCATCGGCACCCGACGTACGCCTTTCTGACTGGCAAGCTCAACCTCAGCGTTCATAACGAGCAGGGGAGGGGCGGTATCGGCCGCTGGCGAGGCGTCCACCAGGTTGCCGCCCACCGTCGCTCGATTGCGGACCAAGGGGCTGGCAAAGACCGCTGCCGCTTGCCTCAACAGTGCTCCATGCTCAGCGATTAGGGGGTCTGTCAGCAACTCAGCGATGGTGGTCGCGCTGCCGAGGACCAGATGACCGTCCTCCCTACGGACCCCGTGTAGCTCGTTGAGCCTGGTCAAGTCCATCAGCATTTTGTAACGGTGGCGGTCCTCTCGCATATAGACGATCACGTTTGTGCCACCTGCCAATGGTGTGAGGTCGGGAGCCCTATCCCCTAACATCTCAAGGGCTTCGGGTAAGGTTTGGGGCATCAGAAGATCGAATTCGGGCACAATATGTCTCTCCCTTCTCCTACTTCACCAAATGGATGTTGCTTGGCGCCAGGCTACAGCCCATGAGCGGCGCCTCCCGAGTAAAGTAAGATCTCATCCAAACTTCCTCTTGACGTTAATCTCCGCCAATGTATGTCATCCAATGTAGATCAAGGATGCAGCGTTGGCATTCAGTTCATCCATTGCGCTGGGCGCGCCTAATTAACTGTGTGAGACTCAATATAATTCATCACAGATCGTACAATGCTTGCGAAACCGGTGCATCGACAACGATTCCCCCGTAAATAGCTCCGCACATCATCCTCGGTGGGCGAGGGAATCTCTTCGAGCATGCTCTTGGTGATCATCAAGATCCCAGGGGTGCAATAGCCGCATTGAAAACCTTTATGTTCGATAAAGGCCTCCTGCAGCGGATCCAACTGGCCGTCAGGGGCTTGCAACCCTTCTACGGTTAGCACCTCGCTTCCATCGGCTGCAATGGCGAGCACCAGGCACGACAACGCTGGCTTGCCATTAAGCTGAACGGTGCATGCGCCGCACTCGCCGATGCCGCAGCCATACTTGGTGCCGGTGAGCTGCAACCGATCGCGAAGAACATTCAAGAGCAATTCATTGGGTTCAACCCAGAGACTGTGAGTTTTGCCGTTAACCATCATCTGGATGAGGTGCTTCTCGCCGGGTCCGACCCGTAGAGTGGTTGTACGCATCGTTTCGGGAGTCGTAGTGCGATCGCTCTTTTCGAAACCTCCGAAGGGGCGGCCCCCATTCGCCCGCTCCCAGGCCACATTCAGGACATCGTGGATGAGGGCTTTAACGATCTGGCGGCGATACCAAGCTGTGGATCGCACATCGTCGATAGGCGAGACCTCCTCCGAGGCTACACTGCCTGCTTGAAGCGCCAGTTCGGTATCAAAGGTCCGGCCAATGAGAGAGGCCTCTGCTTGCCTGGCGCGCATGACCGTGGGGGCCACTGCGCCTAAGGCCAATCGGCAATCCACGATCTTATCTCCATCACGCACGAGGGTCGCCGCCGCGCTCACCTTGGCAAGGTCGGCTTCGACGCGTGACACTTTGATAAATGCACTTCCTGTGTTCGGCTGTGGTGGCGGGAGATGGATGGAAGTCAGCAATTCACCACTCCGCAGATTCGTTTTACCCGGTTCTAACAAGAAATCTTCAATTGGGATCACCCGCTCGCCGTCGGGTCCAAGAAGGGCCAATTGAGCGTCGAGGGCTATTAGCGTAGGGACGGTATCTGAGGCCGGTGATCCATTGCACACGTTGCCACCGATGGTGCCCATCATCTGGATTTGCATTGAGCCAAAGGCATCGCAAGCCTCCGCTAAGGCGGTATAGTTTGCTCGTATCTCCGGCATGTTGCGACATGTTCGGATCGTTGAGCGTGCGCCGATGAGTAGTCTGCCCTCCGGTGATGAAACCCTATCAAGCTCTGGTAGCTTGTTGATATTGACCAGGCATTCTATGGGAAGGTTCTCCATCTTCATTTGGACTAGCAGGAAAGTGCCCCCGGCCAATACGCACGCGCGATTCCCGTATTCACTCAGGATGGATATCGCTTCGGCTAACGACGTCGGCTCGAAATACTCGAAATCCTGCACTAGAATGTGGGTGTTGGTCATGGGGTGAGGATGAACTATTTCGATGCTCATTTCGACTGACCCTTTTCTTCTACTGCCTTTAAAATCACTTCTGGTGTGATAGGCAATTCATAGAAGCGGATGTTGATCGCATTGTAAACGGCGTTGGCGTAGGCTGCGGCCACTGGGTTAGTGGCTGCCTCGCCAATTCCCTTGGCGCCAAATGGTCCACTGGGCTCATAACTGTCGGCGAAGTATGAGTGGATATCTTGCACGTAAGGCGTTTCACCGATGGCTGGCGTCTTGGCGTCGACCCAGTAGCCCCGAGAGGCGATCTGGCCATCGGGTTCCCACTGGTTGCACTCACAAAGGGCATAACCCATTCCTTTTGATAGCCCCCCTTCCAGTTGTCCGACTGCCATGTCTGGGTTGATCACCGTGCCACAATCACTACCCATGGCTGCCCGCTTCGTGCGAACCTCTCCCGTCCACGTATCGACTTCCACTTCGACGAAGACCGTTACATAGGCCGGGGGGCAGTTGACCGGTCGGTAGCTCTCTACTGTGGCAATGGTCTTCCAGCTCTCCGTCCAGCATCGGGTGGCGATCTCGCTGATGGTCATCCGCTTCTCGGGGATCGAAGGCGCATAGACCACCCCTTGAGATTGCTGCTTATCGAGCTTTAAGGTCAGCGCGTCTGGCATGACGTTCAAGTAATGAGCTGCTGTCTCCAGAAGCTCCTGCCGGACTCCCTCGGCGGCTTTAAGCACCGCGCCGCCTCCAGCGTAGACGCCACGTGTGGCATGGGTCACACAGTCATAGACGGTGGAGCGGGTCTCAGCTGGCGCGAGATTAACCTTCTCCAGGGGCACACAAAGCGCTTCGGCGGCGATCTTGGCCAACGCATCCAAAGTGCCTCCACCGTGATCCATGAGGGCTGTGATAACATCTACCGAGCCGTCCTGGTTGACCTTGACCATGGCGCCGGAGAAGTCGATCACATCTCCAGGCTGGGGTGCGCCGGCGCTTGAGGTGTGGAAGCCTCGCGCCAATCCGACCCCCCTCCGGAAACGTCCGGATTGAGAGCCTGGTTTGGGTCGGTTTTCCCAGTCGATGATCTCAGCCCCTTGACGGAGCAACTCGGGCACCCCATCACTCTGCACGATCGATCGTACTAACGGGCCCTGCCCCCAGAAAGTGTCACCCAATCCAATGTAGTTCTTAAGGCGCAATTCGAGCGAATCGGTTCCCAGCTTCTCGGCCAATTCATCCATGAGCGTTTCCGCGGCGAAGGTGACCTGGGGGTTGCCGAAACCTTGCATCGCGCAGGAGGGGGCTTTGTTGGTATAGACGGCAGTGCCCCGATACCGGACGTTGGGTAGCTTGTAGAGGGATACGAGCCATCCGACACACACACCCAGGAAGGAGTAGGGTTGGATGTTGTGCGCCCCGATGTCAGCGACGAGCTCCATCTTCGCCCCCAGCAGCGTGCCATCCTTCTTCGCGGCTAACTTGAGGGCAATCCAGGTTCCGTAACGGGTGTGGTCGTGCATGTCCTCTTCCCGCGTCAGGGTGAGTTTGACCGGGCGACGAGCCTTCAGCGCCAGCGCAGCGCAGATGGGGATCACCGAGTTCATTTGGATGCTCGAGCCAAAGGTCCCTCCGATGGGGACCCGCTTCACATTGACCTTGCTCAGTGGAATGTTGAAGATCTCTCCGAGAAGGATCCGCACATTGTGTATGGACTGCGTCGTAGGCCAGATTGTGAGGCCGCCATCGCTTTCCGGACGGCATACGACCGACTTCGGTTCCATTTGTGCGTGGTAGATCTTGGGGGTCTTGAAGGTGCCCTCTACGATCACATCCGCCTCAGCGAAGGCTTGATCAACGTCTCCTTCCTCCACCTGGCGAGAGCAGGCGATGTTGTTCTCGACCTGGATCTCTTCCTCGCCCCACAGGATGGTGTCATAGATGGGTTCAGCCCCTGACTGCATCGCCTGGAAGGGATCAATGAGCACTGGCAGAGGTTCATACTCGACCTTTATGGCGCGGACGGCTTTTTCTGCCAGTGCCTCGGTTTCAGCGGCCACGGCCGCTACCGCCTCTGCCATCCTTCGAACCTTGTCAGCCAGGATAAAATGATCCTTGTGGAGAACCGAGGGGATGGTGATGATCCGTTCGTTGTAGCGAACGTGGGGGATATCATCGAAGGTGATGCACACAGCCCCCATGGCTTCTGCGTCCTGCACGTCTACCCCTTTGATCCGGGCATGGGCATAGGGGCTGGAAAGAATACGTCCGTAAATCATCCTGGGTAGCTGGATGTCGATGGAATATCGTTCCGACCCCGTGACCTTGGCGACGCTGTCCTTACGCTGGGTGGCCTTTCCGAGCACATTAAATTTACTATGGTCCATAGCTTGATTCTCCGCTTTTATACCCTCGAGGAATTATTTTTCTTTATTAACTGTCCTTCTGCGTGTATCTCTTCCTCGCTCGTTTCGTGAGTGTACAATAAGCTACCTGACCCCCACTGGATCATTATGGGATGTGAATCCAGTTTAGATCCTACCGGTCACCAAAGCGATGAGAGCCATACGGATGTAGATGCCGTTCTTTACCTGGCGGAAATAGGCCGCTCCGGGCAAGGAGTCGACATCGGTGGTGATTTCGTTCACCCGCGGCAAAGGGTGGAGGATCGTAACTTCGGGTCGGATCTGTTCCACCATTTCGCGGGTCAGGATGTACCTGCTTTTAAGTCGCTCGTATTCAGCAGGATCCTCGAGGCGCTCTTTCTGGATGCGGGTCATGTAAAGTACATCGGCTTTTTTCAGTGCTGACTCAAGGTCGGTTGTTTCCTCTACCTTGACGCCGCCCTCACGCAGCCGGGCTGTGATCTCGTGTGGCATGCTTAGTTGATCGGGGGCGACGAGGATGAGGCTGCAATCGTAGTGCTTGTACAACTCAACGCCAGCGTGGACGGTCCGACCATATTTAAGATCGCCGCATAAGACGATCGTGATGTCATCAAAATGTCCTCGCTCGGAGCGGATGGTGAATAGATCTAGGAGCGCCTGGGTGGGATGCTGTCCAGCGCCGTCGCCCCCGTTGATCACCGGACTGATTGCTACCTCCGCTGCCACCTTCGCTGACCCGATCTCGGGGTGGCGTATGACGATCACGTCTGCATACTGATCGATGGTGCGGATGGTGTCCGCGAGAGATTCCCCTTTGGCAGACGAGGTGGTTCCGGTGGAAGCAAAGCCAACTACCTCGCCCCCCAGACGGTGCATGGCGGTCTCAAACGAAAGACGTGTACGAGTGCTGGGCTCAAAGAATAGGGTTGCCAGGATGTATTCTTTCATGAGGTCTAAGACTCGGCTCTCCTCCAAGCGTAGGCGCATGTCCTCGGCGGCATCCATGATGGTTTCGATCTCATTGCGAGTGAATTGGGCTCCGTCGAGGATGTCTTTTCCCTTGAAGTCATGCATAGAATTCCTCCTATTGCGTACCCCTTATTCTAGAATATTTTGCTTCATCATACACAACGCGCTCGTAGAATCGCATCGCCATGTGCAGCGTGGTTAGCTCACGCTTGCAACGATCCCCTTGTTGAGCAACGATGTGATCTGAAGGGAGGCGTTCCGACAATATTCTAGGTATTGTACTGCTCGTTCTTTGCTAAAGCGCGAAATCGGTCCAGCGACGCCGATGCCCGCCACTACAGCCCTGCTTCGATCGTGGATCGGTGTGGCTAATCCCCAGGCTCCTTGATCTGTCTCTTGGTAACTTTCTGCGT
Organism: Anaerolineae bacterium; assembly: GCA_030605795.1. Taxonomy (GTDB): domain Bacteria; phylum Chloroflexota; class Anaerolineae; order Anaerolineales; family E44-bin32; genus DUEZ01. The sequence continues at coordinate 14,303 of JAUWHR010000048.1, forward strand.
ATCCATGCTTCCGAATCTTGATCAATTCAGCCACCAGCTCATCCGGGTCGGTGATGGTGTTGACGCATAGTTTTGGTAGCCCCCTATCTCGGATAATTTCTTGGATCTCCTCATGTGGGAGGTAAGCCATAAGGATCTTTGAGGATGCCCCTGCGTGAGGGAGACGGCGTGTGCCCACATCCAATGTCATTCGAACGGGGTGATTGCTCTCCACCTTATCAATGCAGACGACCTCGCGGTTTTGCCATGTGGTGAGGATGGAGGTCTCTTCCGTGAACTTGGTGAGTTCTTGCATGCAGGGCTTGGAGATGTGGATCAACTGTGTGGTTTCCGCGGCAAGGCAACCCCAAGTGAAGAGGCGATGACCGAGTCGCCACCTTTTGTTTAATCTATCCCGATATAGAATCCCATGGGATTCCAGGCTAACAAGGAAGCGATGCAGGGAGATCTTCAGCATAGTGCAAATATCCATCGTCGCTTTCCCGACAATCTGCTTGCCTCAACATCCTGCGAGTGTGTTGATCCATGACCAACATTCCTATTTCCTCTAGGATGCGCAGGGCCGCTTGGTGAATCTGACGTGAGTCCTTCTTACTGAATAGACGCAGCTTCCCCATTTCTTCTCCAACTTACCTATTTCACCCGGCTCACCATTTCTTTAGACAGCCCCTCCGTCGCCCAGTGACTTTCTAAAAAAACCCTTTAACTTTTGATTGACTTGGGCAGCAAAATCCTTCCTGCCATAGGGCATATTCCAGACGATCCCGAATCGCGGAAAAATGCAGACCGGACTTAAAATGACTCACCGAGTCATCCCTCCGGCTTTTAGTATAAGCTTCCTGGCCAGCTCCATCGATCTCATCCCGAAGCATTTGATATTAATAGGGAAACTCGATTCCCATCTCGGCAAGTTCGTCTTTGACTCTCCGGTACATGTCAAAGTGCTCCTGCGTGGGCAGGGCCGTGGCGACATCGTAGCACTCCTGGTACTCAACACCCATCGGTGCATCCGCAGCCCGGCTTTCATATTTGTCTAGAAGCTTCAAGGTAATTTCATTGGCCTGCTCCCTGGTCATTCCCTGCCTGGCAACGGCATGACCGACCTCCATACCGATCCGTGCTTCCAGAGGGGTGGCCCGGTTGCGGAATTTGTTTCTGGCCGAAGCCATCTCCCACAGGTGCCAGCTGGTTACCGTGCTGACCAGGGCATGGCAGGCTGTCTCATAGAAGAGCATCTCGGTCATGGGACCCGCGTTGGCGAAGCCGTTGGAGGTGTAGAGCAGTTTGCTGTTCCTGGCCATGGCTTGCCCTGCTACGGCGATGGGCCATAGAAGTTCCCGAGTGGTATTGGAGACCCAGTTCAGGTGGAAGGGGAAGTGCTGATTGTAATTGGCTCCGTAAATACACAATCCGTTCAAGCTGTAGGCAACCAGGACCACCGCCACCCCTTCGGATCCTCCACACCATCCGCCGTAGATCGGGCCGGTAAGGTTGCCAACATAGCAACCGTACTGGTGGCAGTGGACCACCCGGTTGAACAGGGTATCGGCGGTTTTAAATTCAGTAAGCGTCCCGATAATACGGGAATCGCTGGTGCGGACCCCCCATTCATTGTTAGAAACGGCGATCTGGCCGCTGTCATGTTCTGCCGTACCCACGGCGACAAGGAACACACCGGGTCGGCCTACCTGCTTGGCGGCCAGACGGAGGTTGTAGATGTGTTGAGTGGAACCGTTGATCTCAAAAGGAGAAGCCGAGAGGATCTTCAAGCCCATGGAGTCTTCCAGAATCGGTGCGCAGAAACCATCGAGCAGCGGTTCTTTCAAAAAGGCCAGGCACATGGAGTAGTGCAGCTCCTCTGAGCAGGTGCAATCAGGGCTGAATATGCAGAATGGCGGCTCGGTATCCTCGACCTGGCGGTGCTTCCACAGAACCGCGTCTTTACCCGACCCTACCCAGTATCGGTCACTGGCCGTATAGAGGGCTTCCTTTATCTCTTCATCAGAGACTTTGATGATGCGGTGGGTGTCCGTATTATAGAGACCCACTTCCCGAAAAAGCTCCCATCCGGCCTGCCAGAGCCGGTCGGCAAGATCGTCATCCGCCGGCACGGGGTTTTTTGGATCGTATTTAATCTCATACTTTTTTATCACTTCCTTCAGTTTGGGTACGAATATTTTGGGGAGAAAATCATTCTCATCACAGAAGGGACCCGTATTCGATCGCTGCTGGATCTCCCATAGACGATATGGATTTGACATGCTCACTCCTCCTTGCTCCGAAAAACCTATTTTTTAATGAGTCTACTGAAAAAATCTTCCGCCAGCAGGAAAAGGGGGTAAATATGGTGTGTGGGCTTTGCCCACACACCATATTTACCGTTCCATTTCTTCCATAGAGGCTTTTTTCAGTGTAGTCTTTAATAGATTAATAATTAGTTTAGGCGCAGAGCCTGCATCAGGACAGTAAAGATCCGCCCCAATATCATCTGCCCACTCCTGAGTGGTGGGTGCTCCGCCAATCACTACTTTGTATTTACCCCGTAGCCCCAGCTCCTTTAGGATATCGATGATTTCCTTCTGGTGAGGCAGGGTGGTGGACATCAGCGAGGAGGCGCCGATGATGTCTGCTCCCATAGTCTCGGCTTCCTTGATGAAGTCTGTGGAATCTACATCCACTCCCAGGTCTTTAACCTCAAAGAAATTGCTTTCTAGCATCAATTTCACGATATTCTTCCCGATATCATGCAGGTCCCCTTTGACGGTGCCCAGAATCACCCTTCCTTTGGGCTGTCCGGCCCCTTTCCTCTTCAAGTGCGGGCTTAAGATCTGGACCACCTCAGACATTGCCTCACCTGACATCATCATTTCGGGCAAAAAGATTTCCAGACGGGAAAATTTATCCCCGATCTTCCCCATCACCTTAATCAAAGATGAGATGATTTTCAGAGGATCGGTTCCTTCATCCATTAACTTTTGGGCTAGGAGTTTACTCTTTTTCTGATCCCCGGTTTCCACTGCTTGGCAAAGCTCTTCGACCGACATTGGTGTCTCCCTTTCTCTTTATAAGATCTGATCAATATTTTCGTCCAACATTCAGGACATCCTTTAGGGCCGCTCTATTGGTCTCTTCAGCCGCCAATGGTTCAATCGCAAGCGATTCCTTTTCGTCCAAATCTTTATCCATAGTTCATGCCGATGTTTCCCACCCCATACTCCGTTCTGAAATCAAACGGGCGGTTTCGATAACCAATTGGCAGATCTCCTTTATCCGCTGCTTTCCCATCCTCTGCTTTGGAACAGTAACACTTATGGCAGCCACAGTCTTTCCATTTCTATCTCGTATAGGGGCTGCCGCGCAGCGAATGCCGGGAAAAGTCTCCTCATTATCCAGGGCAAAACCCTGTCTTCTGACCCGTTCAAGTTCTTCTAGAAGCTTTGGTATTTCTGTGATGGTGTTAGTTGTCAGTTTCTTCAAAGGGCCTTCCCCAAGCAACTCCTTCAGTTCCCGCCGCGATAGGTCGGATAGAAGTATTTTGCCCATGGCTGAAGCATGAGCAGGATTTCTGCCTCCTACATGGGTGGCGACGGTGAGCACCTGGCCTTGTCCTTTTTTTTCAAGATAGACCATCTCGTTTCCATCAAGAATCGAAAGGTGTATGATTTCCCCCGTTTTTCGAGCGAGTTTTTCTAGATAGGGTCCGGCCTGGTTCCGTAGATCATAACGGCTCAATACTTTATTGGCTAAATTAAGTAATTCCAAACCGAGCCGGTATTTCTTCGTCAGCGGATCCTTTTCAATAAATCCTGAGGATTCCAAGGTGTTGAGGATCCTGAAAACAGAGCTTTTGTGCAAATCCATGCGTTTGCTAATTTCTGTCAAACTAAGCTCGGGTTGATCAGTGGAAAAAATCTTCAGCAGTTCGAGGGCTTTCTTAACCGAAGAAATCATCTGTATCAATTTCTCGTATTACGGAACATTGTTGCGTATTATACAACGCTTGTTCATAAGGTAAAATCTGTATCGGTTGACATATCCATTTGATCGATTGAAAAAACCATAAAACGAATCTATAATGTGAGTGCACTGAAATAACTACCCTCGAGGAGTGGAGAGGGGTATATGTGGGGGTGCGGGTTGCGCCCGCACCCCCACATATACCCCGGTCCTCTTCTTGCGGTTGATCTTTTTTTTCAGTGGCGTCATAATATTAATTGAGATTAATGCTTTGTTCTCCTTAGAAGGGAATGCGTAATGCCGGATTGGGAGCAGCGGCTGTTTTCAGCAGCCGCTGTCGAGCTTACCCTTCGTGGATTTGCTCATGCCGACGTGGATCAGATTGCTGAGAGCGCTGGCATTGGCAGGGATGCTTTCTTTGATCGCTTCCCGGACAAGCGCTCGCTCATGCTGGCGCTGATTGACGAGATCGCCAGCTTACATAGGAACAGCATTCTCGAGGAGCTTGAAGGGCTACAGAATCCAACCGAGCGTCTGGTGCAATTTATCACCACCAGCCTTTCCTTTGTTGAGCGATACCCGGCATATGCTCAAATCATCGTTATCGCTTTATTTAGCAATGATGATGAGATCAAGAATAGAGTATATGAGACTTATGAAAATGTATTTACCTTGATCATAGACGATTTCATGGACATCGGGATCATCAAAAGCAAATCACCTGCGCTGCTATCAGATTTATCGACAATTCTACTGTCTTTTATTTTCACCGGTGGTTGCCCGCATATCCTTCTTGAGTATTCGAGCTGGTTGGATCCAAAGCGGGTTTCCATGTCTATCTTGGATGGTCTTCGAAGGCATTACCTCACATCAAACGGAAAGGGACGTTTCATTTAAGGTTAGCGCTTATCTAAAATACCTCGTAGCTACTCACCCTCCCGCAGGTTTAGATGTTATTTTGACTTAGAATCGCGTCTCGACCGGATATTCAAACCAATAAATGCTCTCAGTCGTAACCTGCGGGAGGGTATGTTGAGTAGTCACAATTCCTCGGCTATTGCTTTTCCCCGCAAGAGATTTTCATATATTATGGTCTCGGGATTAAGTACAATTATCGATTAGCATGTGTATTGTGGTGTCCCAGGTGAAGGTGGAGTCCTTATAATAAATTCAGCCTTTTGGAATAGATCCATCAGCTTAATGTAGATGCGCGTTGCAACGGTGAGTAGCGCTGTTTATCGTAGAATAGTGTTGACTCGAAGTAAACCGGAAGTCGGATAGACAGAGAGAAGAGCTGTCCAACAGAATCGCTTCTAATGATAGTCCTTTGGTCGTGACTCGGCCCAAACCTCGGATGTACTTCTAATCCAATGGTTGTGGGTTCGAATCCTACCAGGGGCACCTTTTATTTTCCCATACTCTATATACGGACATTGGGACGTCCCACCTGTTCGCCTAGGCATCAGCTATCCCTTCGACTTCGGAAGTCCCTCGGACTTCCGAAGTCGTTTTTAACCCTCACCGGCAAGCGCTCGGGCGCGTTGCCAAGGTGGGAGATCCTTCTTTTCCACCAGGACTTCACGGAGCTCAAAGATCTGGTCCCTCAAAGCAGCTGCCTTCTCGAACTCGAGCGCCTCGGCGGCGGCTTTCATTTGGCGCTCTAGTTCTTTAATCAGCCGCGATAACTCATCCAAGGGCATCTGCGCCGGGGTGAAGGCTTTATACTCGGCGGGGTGCTCGGCGATAGCGCGCGCTGCCAACTGGTCGGTCAGGTCGCGAACCTCTTTGATGATGCTCGCCGGTTCGATGTTGTGGGTTTGGTTGTACGCAATTTGCTTTGCCCGGCGACGTTCCGTTTCGTCGATTGCACGGTGCATCGAGTCGGTTATCCTATCGGCGTACATGATCACCCTGCCGTGCAAGTGGCGGGAGGCGCGCCCGATGGTCTGGATCAGAGCTGTGTCGGAGCGTAAGAAACCCCCCTTGTCGGCGTCGAGAATCGCCACCAGAGAGACCTCCGGTAAGTCGAGGCCCTCCCGGAGCAAGTTGATGCCAACGACCACATCAAACACACCCAATCGTAGATCGCGCAGTATGCCGACCCGGTCGAGGGTATCAATCTCCGAGTGCAGGTAGTGAACCTTGATATTCAACTCAAGCAAGTAATCCGATAGGTCTTCCGCCATGCGCTTGGTGAGGGTGGTGACCAGGACCCGTTCACCGACGTCCACTCGACGGCGGATTTCAATTATCAGGTCATCAATCTGGCCTTCTACTGGTCGAACCTCGACCTCGGGGTCCACCAGCCCAGTTGGCCGGATGATTTGTTCAACCACCTGGGAAGCAACGCCGAGTTCATATGGTCCTGGAGTGGCCGAGGTGTAGATTACCTGACCGGTACGGGCCTCGAACTCGTCGAATGAGAGGGGACGATTATCGAGCGCGGATGGCAAGCGAAAGCCATATTCGACAAGAGTTTCTTTGCGTGAGCGGTCGCCGGCGTGCATGCCCCGTACCTGGGGGATGGTCATATGGCCCTCATCGACCACCAACAGGAAGTTGGGAGGGAAATAATCGATAAGAGTCCAGGGCGGCGAGCCGGCCGGTCGTTGGTCCAGGTGGCGAGAGTAGTTCTCGATCCCCGAGCAGTAGCCGATCTCATGCATCATTTCCAGGTCATAGCGTGTCCGCTGCTCGAGTCGTTGAGCTTCCAACAACTTACCCTGTGCTTTGAGGATCTCTAACCGCTGGTTGAGTTCGGCTTCGATATCCACCAGAGCAGTAGTCATCTTCTCCTCATCGGTGATGAAATGCTTGGCGGGATATATACTTATCTGCTGTCGATCGACCAACAATTCGCCGGTAAGCGGGTCGAACTCGACGATACGCTCAACTTGGTCATCGAAGAAGCTGACCCTAAGTCCGTGCTCGTCGTATGCAGGCAGAACTTCGAGCGTATCGCCCCGGACGCGAAACACACCTGGCTTCAATTCGAAATCGTTGCGTTCGTAGTGGCTCTCAACCAGTTGGCGCAGCACAGCGTGCCGGCGGTAGAGACCACCGACTTCAAGATCGATCACCACCCGGCCGTACGCTTCCGGGTTGCCTATACCGTAGATGCAGGAGACTGACGCCACAACGATCACATCCCGTCGGGCAAGCACGGAAGCAGTAGTCGAGAGACGCAATCGTTCGATCTCCTGGTTGATTTCGGTCTCCTTCTCGATGTACAGGTCGTGTCGGGGGACATAAGCTTCCGGCTGGTAGTAGTCATAGTAGGACACGAAGAATTCAACCGCGTTTTCCGGGAAGAAGCCCTTGAACTCAGCATAGAGTTGCGCGGCGAGCGTCTTGTTGTGGGACAAGACCAGAGTGGGGCGCTGGATACGGTCGATAACCGAGGCGATGGTGAAGGTCTTCCCGGTGCCAGTGGCGCCGAGGAGAACCTGATGTTTGTCATCGCTCCTTAAGCCGGCGATCAGTTGCTCGATCGCTTCAGGTTGATCGCCGGTAGGTACGAAGGGTGCATGCAGGCGAAATTCAGCCATCAGGTCACCGTATGAGAATCGAACAAATGGGCTGATATTGTATCACGGAATGGTATTAGTTCAGGCAGTGCGTACTAGGGCATCCCGGTTATTCTCACCAGGGATATTGGTTAATGCCTTTCTTAGCGGTTAGTCTTCTTAGATGATTGAAATTACGATCTAAATATTATGAGTAAGCAGGATGTAGTAAAAGGAAATTAATCGGTCACGAAGATCGGGTTACTGAAGATCCAACCACGCTTTTTGCCTTTAAAGTACAGATAGGCCTCTACTCGGTAAGTACCATGCTCAGTAACAGTGCAAACCGCGGCCTCACTGTCCTCCCATGTACGGATTTGCTCCCCATCTCGCAAGAGCCGAATTTCAGCCCGACTCGGCAGTTTCACCTGGAGTGTAACTCCATAACGGGCGCTGATACTTTCCCCCATGATCACCCGGTCCCCATCACCCTGAGCACTGAAGCGAAAGCCGCGTGTCGGGGCCGGTAGGTCGTAGCCGACAAAGCACCGGCCGCGCCTTAAGCTGTGGAACAATCGTCGGCGGTCGTTTTCCACGTTCCCGGTCAACGGCTCACTGGTTAAGATATGTGTATTGACCGCCCTGAAAAGCCACTCGTACGGGAGGATGATACGATTCAACAAGCCCTTGCGGATGGGTGTGGCATGAGCGTCAGCGCCGCCGATCGCTACCACTCGTTCTCCGGATGCCAGTATTCGATCCCAGCGCTTAAGAACCTCCGGGAACGGTCCTTCGGCGCTGAGAGTGGGATTGTAAGCATAGAAGATTGCCGCGGGAATGGATTTGATGTGGGACTTCATCTCGGACATGAAGTTCCAAATTTCTATACCAGTGTAATCATGTACTTCCCAATCCACCCATGAAAGGTCCAGTTCGCTGATAATGGGAGCAGCCGGATCGAATGGGTGAGCTAAGAAAGACAGGCCTCCCACCTTATTTACCGTATCGATCAAGCGTTGGGGTTCAGGGGCTAAAGGGGCTAGTTCCTGGTGGGTTTCATAAGTAAGCAGGTGATTTTTTTGGGGCTGGCGGGTTTGATCGTGGATCTCCTCACCGGTAAGGAGCAGCACTCGTTTATCTCCTGAGTACCGGTACCCATCCAAGCCGTCCACCCAGATGTTATGGTCGGTAACGACGACGAAATCAAGACCGGCGTTAATGGCGGCAAGAGCGATTTGGTCGTGACTTCCGAAACCGTCGGAATAGGGTGAATGGACGTGTAGATTGCCGGCGTATTCGTAGATCAATTAAATTCCCCTTGGGAAATAACCGGCGGTGATGGTTCAGATGTTTCGAGTTGCTGTTTCGCTTCGGCGATTGCGTCCTGCGTCGCTAGGGGTGATCAGATGTGCTCCTGTTTGGGCACAAACGCCAATGAGCTGCTGTCGTTGGGCAGATGAGAGTGGCGCCAGGTGGGTGACGACCATTTGCACGCGCTTATCAAGCAGACCATCGAGCATTTGCTGCCACGCTGAACCTGCAGGGTGTTTGTCGACGAGTAGAGTCAGTTTGTTTTCGTCGAACGGTCCGATCAACCCCTCCAACTCCCGCTTGAAATCGTTATCGAATTCCAGCCAGCGAAATGCTGGTCCAATCTCTGGCATATCAAGCGGGTGCTGTTCGATGAGATATACAACGATGGGCTGTAGTGATGTCGATTCTGTCAATCGAGATCCCCTTTTGTTTAGCAGTTATCTTAGACAAAAGCATAACATAACGTGAAGTTAGGGGCAATGAACCCGAAGTAGTATAGTCGTCCCCTTATTAAGCAACTTCAATACGATCTTGGTGTCCAATTCTATTGGACATCCGAATATTTTATCTGGTATTCTCAGGAGCTCATCCGCTGGTCCTCCCCCAAGTCCAAAAAAAAGCTCCTTTACGTTTGCATAAAGATATTTCTTCTTATTCAAGCGTCGGTTAAAAAAAAGATCAACCGTCAGCAGGATAAGGGAATATGTGGAGTGTGGGCTTTATTCCCATCCAACATGTGCCGTTCCCATTCGTGCGAGTGAGTGTTCCTTGTGCAGGCTAGTTGCGAATATCGTGCTTAGCCGCTGGGTCCTACTACTTATGGAAAGTATTTCGTCGTGGATGGTATAATGATCTGCGCGGTGAGTTTTTGGTCAAGGGACCCTGATGGATAATGCCAGTCGTCGCTTTCTTGCTTACATAAGAGAAGAACGGAATTGTGCAGAAAATACTGTCCTGGCTTATAGAGCCGATCTTGAGCAGTTACGCTGGGTAATTGCAGCTGGAAAATGGGGGCCTGCCTCGCTTAGTTCGCTCACACCTGAATCACTATCTGGTTATGTCAACTGGCTGATGCAGCAGGGTTATGAACCAGCAACGGTTTCTCGTAAGATAGCATCTGTCCGTTCCTTCTTAAAATACCTCAACACCTATGAGGGAATAGGAGAACCAAGGCTTTCTGAAGAACTTCGTTCACCTCCAAACCCACGACGCCAACCCCGTGTATTATCGCGGGAGGAAATGGCTGCTCTGCTTGAAGCCCCAGCTAAATTTGATAACCCACGCGCCCTGCGAGATCGCGCAATCCTGGAATTAATTTACGCGACGGGCTTTCGGGCGACTGAGGTTATAAGCTTGCGTTTGGATGATATTGACCTCAACCGAAGGGAAGTCTATCTCTCACCGTCTAGGGACTACCCGGTTCCCTTGGGCACCGCCGCGGATTCTATGGGTCACTACTTGCGGCGAGGTCGACCTCACTTAGTCCGTAAGCCACAGGTGCGAACTTTTTTCCTGAATCAGCGCGGTCAAGGGTTTAGTCGACAGGGATTGTGGCTTGTCGTGAAGCGCTGGGCGGCTGTAGCTGGCCTTAGCCATGATATTTCTCCTCACACATTACGAAATACCCTGGCCCAGGTTATGCTTTCAGAAGGAAAAACTCGACAGGAGGTACAACAGTTCCTAAGGCTTTCCAGCCCCAACGCGGTTTGGGTTCGTCGCAAGGATCCGCGGCCCTGAATGATGGAGAAAAGTATGGGGTTTATTACACTAGAAGATATTGATACAGCTGTCCGAGCGATTGGCGAGCGCACTTCGTTGCGACCTAAAGTCGGCATAATATTAGGCTCCGGTTTGGGGCTGCTAGCAGAGGGTGTAGAGGCAGCGGATAGGATCCCCGTCGAGGATATTCCCGGGTGGCCAATACCGGCTGTGGAAGGCCATGCCGGCCAGTTGGTGTGCGGCAATTTGGAAAGCCAGCCAGTTTTAATCCTACAGGGACGGGCCCATTACTATGAGGGTCACCCCATGTCTAAAATTGGTCTCCCAATACGGGTGATGCAGCGTATGGGTGCCGAAATCCTGATCGTCACCAATGCAGCCGGAGCGGTGAACCCGGATTTTTCACCAGGCGAGCTAATGTTGATTACTGACCATATCAATCTAATGGGAATGGCAGGACTAACACCCCTTCGAGGGCCGAATCTGGATACATTCGGCCCTCGTTTCCCGGATATGAGTCAGGCTTACGATCGTGATTTAATGGCTCTCGCCAGGGAAGTTGCCCGTGAAAGGGGGATCCAACTGTGTGAGGGCATCTATATCTGCCTGGGGGGTCCGTCCTTCGAGACGCCTGCCGATTTACGATTCTTGCGTGGGATTGGAGTAGACGCGGTAGGCATGTCAACCGTCCCAGAGGTGAATGTTGCCCGTCATGGGGGGATGCGCGTCTTGGGTGTCTCGGGTATCAGCAACAAGGCTAATCTGGATGGGCAGACCATCACAACCCATGAAGAGGTCCTGGCTGCAGGTCAAGTGATCGCTCCAAGGCTCTCAGTACTTATCAGGGGGGTCCTCCATCGGCTCTGATTTGGTATTAAATGGAAGAGATTTTGCTCTTCATAGAAGAGCGGCAAAACTGGATTTATGTGATCCTTGCGTTGGCTGGGCTGGTTTACCTTCGTTCAATTTTCCGGTCCTATAAGGAATTCCGTGGGGCTATCTTTGGCCTAGAGCGAGAACTGGCTATGAGCAGGCTAATACGCTCAGGGGCAATGCTGGCCCTGGTATTTGCTGGATTGGCAGCCACTTTCGTGATTGCGACCTTTGCTTGGCCGGCTTTACCTGTTTCCATCCGTCAAACGCCGATACCAACTGTGTCGTTGCTGGCCACTCCGGAAGTAGATGTAGACGCAGCGGGGGATGAATTTATAACCGCTACTCCGCGTGACCCAAGGGCAGTAGATAGCTCCGGCTGTCTCAATCCGCAGGCGACGATTACCGACCCTCAGGATGGGGATTCGGTGAGCGGGTTGGTTATGGTGTTGGGGACGGCCAACATTCCTAACTTTGCGTTTTATAAAATTGAGTATAAGAGGTTCACGCCAGGCGAGGTATGGCATCCGATCTCGGCAGGTACACAACCGGTGTGTGAGGACGGTTGCCAGGTAATGGAGGAATTAGGTACTTGGAATACCACCCTGGTGACACCAGGCGAATTCACATTTCGTCTGGTGGTGATGGATGCTGAAGGCAACTCACCGCTTCCATGTGAAATCCGACTGCGGGTGCTACCTCCCCCCTGATGAGTCGCTAAGGGGCACAAATAATGTAATTGATGAGGATCTGGCGGAGCGAAATAGGGTTCCCATAAGGAATATAAAGCAACGGATTTTTTAGGGTTGTGAAACGCAAGGACTTATAGAATGGAAAGATACTCAATCCGCAAGGCTAACTCGAGTGATATTCCAGCGCTGATGGCGCTCGATCATGGCTACAGTACTGATCATGTTTGGCAGATGGCTGTTGATAGCATACCGGAGCAAGTCGGGGTAACATTTCGTGAGGTACATCTGCCGAGGCCAATGCGGGTGATCTACCCACGAAATCCGGAGCGGCTAGCGGACGAATGGACACTTCACGCAAAATTGTTGGTAGCCGCAACGGAGGAAGAGCTGATAGGATACGTGACGATCATCGAGGGGCCAGCTCTTGAATCTGGTTGGATTTTAGATTTGGTCGTTAGCTTGCGGTGCAGGCGTCAGGGTGTCGCCTCCCGGTTACTGCAAGCTGCCCGGGATTGGTGTCGCGATAATGACATGAAACGAATGTTCATTGAGATGCAGAGCAAGAATTACCCCGCCATTTGTTTGGTACGAAAGTATGGTTTCGTATTTACCGGTTACAGTAGCCACTACTACCCTGAGCAGGACATCGCCCTGTTCTTTTCCCTTGAGCTTCATTAAGCCTGAGCTTATTCCATGACTCAACCGGTGCTTTCCACACTGCTCGTCCTCAACCAGATCCTTAATGCTGCTAATGCCATCACCGCATTCTCATTGCTCTTATATGTCTTGACCTTTAATTTACGTGAGCGAGTGGCTCGAACCTTAGCGCTCCTGCTGTCATGTGTCACTGTGGTTTATTTCGGAGATGTGCTAACCAGCCTGGCACAGGTTGACACGGAAATTGAGCTCTGGTTGCGATTGCAGTGGGTTGGAATCGCCTTTGTGCCGGCGACCTATCTGCACCTTTCGAATGCCCTCCTGGCCGCTACAGGGCGACCATCACAGGGAGGGCGCCGTTTTGTAGTATGGCTAAGTTATCTTTTGAGTGGAGCTGTGTTGGCAGCAGCAGGCTTGGGGCGTTTCCTGGTGGGAGATTTAGTACTTAGCGAGTCGACTGCATACTTGAGACCAGGACAGTGGTTTCCTGCGTTCTTGCTTTTCTCGATATTGAACCTGGGTTTAGCAGGGTTTAACCTATGGCGATCTTATAAACGCTGTTTAACACGCTCGAGCAGACGGCGAATGCGCTATTTGATGGCTGGCTCGTTTGGACCGCTGCTTGGTTCGTTTCCTTTCCTAATGATCAGTGGGTCTGCCCTGGAATTCAACCCTCTGATCTTTTGGGGTTTGTTGGTGGTAATAAATTCTTTAGTTGCTGTCCAAATGGTGATGATTACCTATACCGTGGCTTACTTTGGCGTGAGTTGTCCGGACCGGGTGGTTAAAAGTCGACTATTCCGATGGATCATGCGTGGACCTGTGGTAGCTTCAATGGTCCTCGGAGTGACGGTGGTTGCCAATCGTTTAAGTATATTGATTGGTCTGGAGGGTGCCCGAGTGGTACCTTTCACCATGGTGATCGTATTGTTGATGTTGCAGTACATCATCACACTTGTAAGGCCATCGATTGAGCGCTTATTTTTCTACGGCGAAGACCGCGGCGATGTCATCCGGTTGCAATTACTGGAAGAGAGGTTGTTGACCACTGGCGACTTGCGACAGTTCCTTGAATCGATCCTGAATGCTGTATGTGATGTTGCCGGAGTAGGGTCGGCATTTGTGGCGGTTGTCGGTCCAGATGGATTGGAAATGGAGGTTGCCGTAGGACCGGATGACCCTCTGCGTGGCTCCGGTGATTTGCCTCCTTTATTGGTGACAGATGATAAGGCAAGCTTTGAGCTTCTGGGCATGGTCTTTACCTGGGATGTGTACTGGTTGATCCCTATACGACTGGTAGATACTCGGGAAGTCGTAGGCATGCTTGGATTGCGCGCTCGGGGGGAGCAGCCTGATTTCAATCCGGAGGAGGAAGCCCGTTTGAAGGTGCTGGTGGATGGAGCGACCGTAGCGCTGGCTGATCGCTTGCTTCAGCGGGAGGTCTTCGGGGTGGTGGACAGGTTGGTGCCTCAGGTCGATGCGATTCAGCGCATGCGAGCCGCAGCCGTCTATGGTGGAGTAGAGGCGTTAACTGCACCAGTGAATGGTGTCCACACTGAAGAAGAACTAGCCAACCTTGTCCGAGAGGCGTTGGGGCATTACTGGGGGGGGCCTCGTCTTACCCGTAGCCCACTTTTGGCGCTGAGTGTTGTTCGCAAAGCCGTCGGTGAGCATGATGGCAACCCGGTTAACGCGCTGCGGGCGATTCTGAAGCAGGCGATCGATCGCGTGCGTCCTGAAGGCGAACGCCGGTTCACAGCTGAGTGGATGCTGTACAATATCTTGGAGATGAAGTTCCTCCAGGGTCGAAAGGTTCGTGATGTTGCCATGCGTCTGGCAATGTCCGAAGCGGACCTATACCGGAAGCAACGTGTCGCAATCGAAGAGGTGGCCAGAGCCATCGCTGAGATGGAACGTGAGGCTGTCACCTCTAAATTGAGAGAGGAGATACTTCGGGAGAACTAGTGATAGCTTGCACTTTCGAGGGATTGGGGTATCCTACGCCTAGTCAAGGCTAAAGCTCTAAGGTTATTTTCCGAGTCGGATTGAGGTTTTCCAATGGCGATGGATGAAGGTTTTGCATGGGATGGTGAAGGGGCCCCGCCCCCAATGGACGAATCCTGGTGGGCGGCAGTACTGCAGGATGAAGGCGAACACAAGGCTACTGAGCGGCACAAGGTGGGCAATAACCTGGATGGAAGGACCGATACCCCCGGCACACCTGAGGATTGGGTTTGGGCTCGGGAGTTGTATGACAAGGATGACACGATCGAACTCCCGGTAATCGGCTACAACCGAGGCGGTTTACTGGTCGAGGCACGTGGCCTGCGGGGCTTCATCCCAATCTCACATCTGGTTGACGTCCAACCGGTGAGTGATGAAGTATCGCGCGCCGATTCTCTCTCAGCAATGGTTGGTCAAAACTTGTGCCTTAAGGTCATTGAGTACGATCCTGAGCGCGGGCGTTTGGTCTTCTCAGAACGGGCTGCCCTTGCTGGGCCTGGCATACGCGCTGAGCTGCTGGCCGCTCTTCGGCCAAGTGAACGCGTCCAGGGCACCGTGACCAACATCACCCGCTTTGGCGTTTTTGTCGATTTGGGAGGTGTTGAGGGATTAATTCATGTATCCGAACTGTCGTGGGGCAGAGTGCGTCACCCGGCTGATGTGGTGACCTGTGGACAGGAACTAGAAGTCCAAGTTCTCACCGTTGATCGTGAACAAGGAAGGGTTGCGCTAAGTATAAAAGAGCTGCTTCCTGACCCATGGGCGACAGTGGAGGAGCGGTTCAGTGTCGACGAGATCGTCGAAGGTATTGTGACAAACGTGGTCAAATTCGGAGCCTTCGTGGGAATTGAGGACGGATTGGAGGGATTAATCCACGTCTCAGAATTGGGGGATGGAAGTCTCCTACACCCTCGGAACGTTGTACGTGAGGGAGAGCATGTGCGAGTGAGGATCATCCATATCGATGCTGAAGATCGTCGATTAGGTCTTAGCTTACGCCAAGTATCCCAATACGAAGAGGAGGGTTCAGAAGCCGAAACAGCATCCGAACATCCGGAGGTATTCTCCTCCGCCTAAAATTTTGTGGTGGAAGACGCGTGCCGGGCGCGCGTGTTCCGCGCCCGGTCTTTGCTATTAATCCCAAAAAAAAGATGGCTAAGAGAGCTTTAGATTCGAGATCCGCTTATAAAAACGCAGATCGAAGGCGCTCCAAACAAACCAACACCTTGTTGTGGGTAATCATTGAGCGTGCAATTGCGTATGCTGACGATCTGGGGACGATCATCTTGAGCGCGCTGGCTCTAGTAACGATGCTCAGCCTCCTCGGATTGACCCACGGTGCGTTGGTGGACCCCTGGTCTTCACTCCTGCGTCGCTGGTTCGGTTGGGGGTCTGCCCTCATACCATTGACTATGGCCGTCGGAGCAGTAGGTCTACTTCGTCATCGTCAGGGCTCCCCATTAATTATTAATTGGCTTTGTGTGATCGCGATCGAGTTGTCTCTGGTCGGTATGCTAGGTCTACTTTCCGTGCTCGACGGTATGGCTTTGCCACGGGCGGAATCTGGCTGTGGAGGTGGATTAATCGGATGGGGCATAGCAACCTTGTTCGAGGATCTACTGGGATCATTCCTGCGGACGGTCATTCTCTTAGCATTGTGGCTTGGCTTTGGTGGTTATGGCTTGCGTGTTTTTCGGGCCAGTTTTATAAAGTTACGCAAATTTCGTCGTCAAGCACAATCCGGGGTGGGGGATGTGTTTTCGGAGGCCGGATCACCTGTTGCACTTGTGGTGCATCCTGAACACCTCCCCTATATGCCAGCGAAGTCACCCATCGATCTGCCACGTGCTTACCGTAAGAACTTCCGGGTGGGGGACCAACTGGATGATAAAATCGCGCGTAGGATAATACGCGGTGAGAGATTGCCGCCATTCGATCTACTGGAAGGCGGTAAGCAAGTTCGAGTGACCTCAAAGGAGGTAAATTTGGCGGCTGGGCTGATTGAGAAAACGCTGGCAGATTTCGGCCTCCCGGCAAGAGTAGTAGATTTCCGTACCGGACCGGCGGTGACCCGATTTGCTGTCGAGCCCGGCTATATCGAACATGTAAGCACAGAAAGTGAAATCCGTCGGCAGAAGGTACGCGTATCTCAAATTTCCGCTCTGGCAAATGATTTGGCGTTGGCGCTTTCAGCATCGACGCTTCGCATCGAGGCGCCTGTTCCTGGGCGGGCTTATATGGGGATCGAAGTGCCCAATAGTCACCCAACACTTGTACGCTTACGACCAGTTATGGAATCAGAGGCATTTCAATCGATTTCTTCACCTTTAACCATCGCCCTAGGGCGGGATGTAGCTGGAGGATCTTACGCAGCGGATCTAAGGACGATGCCCCACTTGTTGATCGCCGGTACTACAGGATCAGGTAAGTCGGTGTGCATTACTGCACTCGCGCTGTGCCTCGCGTTTGAAAACACGCCTGAAGACTTACGCCTGGTCATGATTGACCCAAAGATGGTGGAATTATTGCGTTTCAACGGATTACCTCATTTAATTGGGAAAGTCGAGACCGAATTAGAGAGAATCACCGGAGTGTTACGCTGGTGCATGATGGAGATGGATCGCCGTTACCGGTTGCTTGAGGAGGCCAAAGCGCGCGATATTGATACTTACAACCGCAAGATTCGTTGTAGGCGCAACGCGGAGCGTCTGCCGCGCATCGTATTGATGATCGATGAGTTGGCCGACCTGATGATGATGGCTCCCGATCAAACCGAACGCACACTGGTGAGGCTTGCTCAGATGGCACGCGCCACCGGCATCCATCTAGTCCTTGCCACTCAACGCCCCAGCACCGACATCCTAACCGGGCTGATAAAAGCAAACTTCCCGGCTCGCATCTCCTTCGCAGTAGCCTCGAGCGTCGACTCGCGCGTCATCCTCGATACAAATGGTGCTGAGACGCTGCTCGGCAGAGGTGACATGCTTTTTCTGTCACCGGAGGCAGGCGCGCCAGTCCGGCTGCAGGGTGTTTTTGTCAGTGATCAAGAGATCGAGAGATTGATCGATTTTTGGAAAAAAGAGGTCGGCGACAGAGTTGATGTGAAGGAGCAGCTTCCCTGGGATGAACTAATCGCCAGGCAGGCGGTCACGAAAGATCGCGATGAAATCCTTGAGCAGGCTATCGAGCTTGTAAGGCGAAGGGGCGAAGCCAGTGCCTCTTTGCTTCAGCGGGGACTGCGAATAGGATACCCGCGAGCTGCCCGGGTGATGGATGAACTCGAAGAGTTGGGTGTGGTCGGGCGTGCCCAGAAAGGAGGTCGGACACGTGAGGTTCTGATCGGAGAGGACGACGACCCATTGGCGCCACCAGAGACTATGGGCAGAGAGGGTGATACAGCTTGACTCAACCTTCGACACACGTTAGCATTTCCAAGAGCACCATTGAGAGGAGAATTCGATGCGAGTGGACGACACCGCCCATCAGACGCGGCTCACATTAACTGAACTACTGCGGGTCAAATTAAAAGGTGTAGTGGATCCAATCGGGGCGTTCTTGAACCGGCTTGGCATTGCCCCTAACACCCTCACTTTCGCCGGATTGGTTGGGAACTTGATCGGTGCAATGTTCCTGGCTCAGGGTAAGTTCTTGATCGGCGGGTTGTTCATCCTCGCCATGGGACCCTTGGACGCGTTGGATGGTACGATGGCACGCTTACGCGGTGAGGCTTCCGACTTTGGAGCTTTTGTCGACTCGGTGACAGATCGATACATCGAGTTGTTGATTTATGGCGGATTGCTGACTCATTATCTTCAGCAAGCTGATACATTCATGTCAGGTCTTGTCTTTATCGCTGCTGCTGGGTCAATCCTGGTATCATACGTCAAAGCCCGAGCGGAAACGCTTGGTTTTGAGGCCAAAAGGGGTATCCTTACCCGTACAGAGCGTTTCCTCGTTCTGGTTCCGAGCCTAGTCTTAAACCATCCTGCTATCGGTATAGCTATTGTAGCCGTCCTGGCCAACATCACCGCATTGCAGCGGATCTATATCGTCCGACGGCAGGCTCACAAACGATAGAAGTCAAGTAATATGAGTTTTGATGCCTACGGTTTTCATATTGGATTTCTCTACTTCCGCTACTATGGAATGATCATAATGTTCGGCGCGGTAGTTGCTGCTGTTCTATCGCAGCGAATGTTGCGCAGAACAAGCAAGGATCCAGAGCTTGTGTGGGACGCTCTGATCTGGGCTCTGGTTTTTGGGCTTATCGGAGCTCGTCTATATCATGTTTTTACCCCTTCGCAAAGCCTGCTTGATCAAGGAATTGACACCAAGTACTACCTACAGCACCCACTGACCATCTTGACCATTTGGCAAGGAGGGTTGGGTATGCCCGGTGCAATTGTCGGTGGTGTACTTGGTCTGTATTTATTCGCTCGGCGGCGCCGGTTGGATATTTATCTTCTGCTCGACATCGCTGCACCGGGCGTGGCGTTGGCTCAGGCTATCGGTCGTTGGGGGAACTTTGTTAATCAGGAGCTATACGGCCCACCGACAAACCTGCCCTGGAAAATCTTCATCCGACCAGAAAACCGCTTTTCTGGTTATGAATCTTTTGAGTACTTCCACCCTCTTTTCTTATACGAATCGTTATGGAACCTTGGCAATGCGATTCTATTAATTTGGTTATGGCAGAAGTTTTACAAGCGGATGAAGACCGGCGATTTGTTTATTATCTACTTGATCACTTATCCTTTAGGGCGGTTCTTGCTCGAGTTCATACGCCTGGACTATGTACCGATGTGGGGGATCAATTTCAACCAGATGGCGATGTTGCTGGTGGCGCTTGTCAGCGGCGCTGTGCTTCTCCTCCGTCACCGAGCGAAACAGCCCTCCTGCTAAAAACTATTGGACGGGATATAAATAATATTGGTAACTACTCAGGTATCGTCTGGAAAGAGGCAAGCCTACTCACGAAGCGACTTTTGGATGTCATTGCGAGCCCTTCGATACCTCAGGGCCTTCGGCTCCGCGAAGCAATCTCCTGCCTTAAACATGTAACCAACGGTGGAG
>JAUWHR010000036.1 GCA_030605795.1 Anaerolineae bacterium
ATGTCATCCAACTCCACACAGGTCCAGAAAAAGCCGTGGCTGCCACCAAGACCTACACCGCTTCGCTCACAGCACTCGCCCTCCTATCAGCCCATCTTGATAAGAATGATGAAGCCTTAGGCCAACTGCAAACACTACCAGAAGCAATGCGACAAACAATTGCTGCGATCTCCGGGTTGCTACCTCGGGTAGAACGGTACCGTTACATGGACCATTGTTCGGTTATCGGACGAGGTTTCAATTACTCCACCGCCTTTGAAATTTCGCTCAAGATCACCGAACTCACCCAAACAGTCGCTGAACCGTACTCTTCAGCTGATTTCCTTCATGGACCGATCGCCATGTTATATAGGGGATTCCCTATGATGGTAATCGCGCCTCGCGGTTCTGTATTAGAGGACATGCGGGCGTTGATCGAGCGGTTGGTTGAGCTTAACTCCGAGTTGCTAATAATTTCTGATGAGCCAGACTTGCTCGAGGTAGCGCACCTAGGACTTCCCCTTCCAACCGGTTTGCCCGAATGGCTCTCGCCAATGGTCGCCGTAGTGCCCGGCCAACTCTTCAGCCTAGCGTTGGCGCAAGCACGAGGTCTGGACCCCGACCACCCGGAGGGGTTAACAAAAGTGACCGAAACCTGGTAATACGTGCCCAGACTACTCCTAGAAGTTGAGCCGTATCATCAACCTCAACATTGTAGTGGACATCAAGCTTGCGGGTTGGGGATCTCACTTCCGGCTTGGCTAAGTGCTTTGTAAATAGCCGTGTTGACCCGATCATACATCCGGTGAACGAAACCGCTGATGGTGTCGGCCAAGGCTGCATGGGCTGCTAAGGCGATGGCCAGCGATCCAATCACCAACGTAGTAACCAAGGCGCTTACGTCAACGTCAATCCTAGAAACTCCTTTGTCGTCGCTCCTTTTGAAGTTATTCTGGAGTCTTGCCTTTATACGGGCACAACTTCTATCGATTCTCTACTTCCTCCATCAGTCTCTCGTTTGCCATCACTTCCAGCACACCGATCACTCCCGAGTTGTCCAAATCCTGCATCCCCATTTGAAGCATGGCCTCAAAGAGTTGCATTCCCACCGCAGTCGCTGGGAGAGGCATCCCATAGACGCGAGCAGTGTCAAGCACAATACCCAGATCTTTATGCATCATATAGGCTTTAAAGCCCGGTTGGCGCTCTCCGGCGAAGAGGCGCTGCGGCTTGACATCCAGCGTCCAGCATTGGGCTGCCCCACCCTGAATAGCATCAATCACCCGCCTCGGGTCGACGCCGGATTTCTGCGCCAGAAGGAGTAACTCGCCCATCGCCACCATTTGAGCGGCGACCATGATCTGGTTGCAGGCCTTGGCCACCTGCCCGGCCCCACTCTCACCAACATAGGTAATCGTCTTGCCTAGAGCCTGGAAGATCGGCAGCACCGAATCGAAAGTCTCACGTGGCCCGCCGACCATGATCGCCAATGTCCCAGCCTGAGCTCCGACATCCCCGCCCGAGACCGGTGCGTCCAGCGCTGAAACCTCCATCTCTGTCAGCGCAGCCGCAATGCTGCGCGCGGTCTCCGGCTTGATAGTGCTGTTGTCGATGAAGACCATCCCCGGCCGGCAACCCTCGATCACACCGTTCGGCCCCAAGACCACCTGTTCCACATCCGGCGAGTCGGGCAGATTGGTGAAGACTACGTCGCTTGCCTCGGCCACGGCGCGGGGTGAGTCCGCCGGTTCCGCTCCCTCAGCGACCAATTCTTCCACCGGCGCCCGGCTGCGATTGTGAACTGTGAGCGGGAATCCAGCTTTAATTATGTTTCGTGCAATCGGTTTCCCCATCAAGCCAAGTCCGATATAGCCAATGCGTTGTTTCATTCTTTACTCCTTTCCTCATAAGGTAGCATATAAACTCAACTATCTAAGAATAGATTACCAATGCTTGACCCAGATACTCTCTATGACTCCACTGAAAAAAGGTCAACCGCGAGAAGGGAAACCTCATCCGCATCTTCCATAAATGAGAGCACATCATCCTGCAAGCCACCCAACTCCAGATGCTATTCTCGATTTTTTTCATTGATTTATCGCCCAACAGAATATCCTATCCCCCTCGAGTTCTAAACAGACTGCCATGAGACAGACATGAAAGTCGACATAATCTAATGTTAATCTACACCCTACATGCCGTACATTAATGTTACAATAAGTACGGCTTCCTAGAGCGTTTGAATATATAGAGGATAGCATGACTGAAAAAACAAAACTTACAGTGCGTGTTGACTCACAATGGCTTCGAGCCGCCAAGAAATATGCGTCCAGAAATAATACTTCGCTCTCCAGACTGATCTCTGAGTACTTACGATGGTTAGCAACTGAGGATATTACATTTGGAACCACGCCAATTCTCAACCGACTGACAGGTATCTTGCCAACTGAGGTATCCGTCAAAGAACACCAGGGCCACCTAGCAGAGAAATATCAAGGTTGAGATGATTATCCTATTGGACCTCAATGTTCTGCTAGACGTTCTTGCACAACGTGAGCCACACTATAGATCGTCGGCCGATGTCTGGGAGACAGTGGAATCTGGGCGGGCAAAGGGTCTACTTGCGGCCCACAGTTTGACAACTCTCCATTATCTGTTAGCCCGCCACACTGACTACCTGCAAGCCGCCACCGCCCTTCAAGACGTCTTGCGGGTGTTCTCAGTCGCTACTGTTGACGAGGATGTGATTCTACGAGCTCTGGCTTTTGGATGGCACGACTTTGAAGATGCCGTTCAAATGGCTGCAGCCTCTAAGGCAGGAGCTGACTACCTCATCACCCGGAATCTTAAAGATTTTAAGAAGGGCCCCATTTCGGTACTGCTGCCAGCTGAATTCTTGGCGCTGCTTCGTGGCACACAACGATCTGAATAGTCAACCACCATTATTTAATAAAATCGCAACGCGGATCACTTGGAATGACATGTGGAGATTTTGGCTGTTAATAGACTGACCGCAGCCCCTTCTTGGTTCCGTAGGTCGGGTCTACCGTAAGCGATATATTCTTCCGTGTTCGTTATGATGTAAACAGCACACTATTCAAAGCAAAACCCTATACGCAGCCCTGCTCCACGACCCGGTATTACTTTTCCTAGACGAACCAAACATCGGACTCGACGCCGTCGCTAAGGAGCGTATTCGAGATCTCGTAGTGCGCGAACCAGATATCGAAGACACCATCCGACGCGTATACGAAGAACAGCTCCTGGACCCCGAAACTACATAAGGGTGGATCAACTTGTTCGCCATGCATGGAAACCTGGGGGTCGGACGCGTAAAGAGCAATTAAGCTGGATGACATGAGCATCGTCTTTATGCATTGGCTCACCAGCTACAACTTCACCACCAATCCATCTGCCTGGTATTTCATCATTCGCTGTCAGCGTGAGGGTCTTCGGCAGGGGTCGTCAATCTTTCCAAAGCCTCTTCTATATCAACATTGACCTTACGCAGAACCTCAAGCAATTTCTCACGAACCCCGTTAACCACTTCGCCGCTTTCGACCTTCTCGGCCAGGTCATCTAGGTCTGCCCTCACACGTTGGCCAGTCGGGCTTTCAATGAACTCATCCGCTGCTTGACCGATCGATTCGCCAAACGCATTCAAGCCCGTCTGGATCTCACGGGACAGGTTCTTGCGCTCCTCACTCTCCCAGGCTGCCTGTAATGCATCCTTGAAATTTTCACCTAGACGGCGAAACTCCGCCGCCAGATCGCTTTCAGGTTGATGATTTTTCGTCATGCGACCCCTCCATTCTAATGACCTCCGCTGACTGTATTCCCGGGTAGGCTCCACTCTCCCATCTCAGCACTGAGATGAGTATACTCCATTGCCAGAATTACAGAGCTGGACCTGGACAATAGGGTTGATTGTTGGAGAGCAATTGCTAAATCCTAGATACGACGATAGCGCTTTATCGTAAGCCGCCACAATCCGAACACAAGCGCAAGACTTATGAGAACTGATCCGAGTGCTCCCATCCAGGATGACAAAGTGTACTGTAAGATCAACTCAGCGACGAGCGCGGGAACAACTACAAAGAGCAATCCCAAGACGAAAGCCAAGGCGCCAACCCTCGGCACCATACCGGCAAGCAAGTCGCTCGCATGACACGCTCTTAGCACATCGAAAACTGCGGCCAATGCAATACCTAATGCAACCAAAGGGATCGCCGATCCCATTATGAAACCAGATTGTGCTCCAAGGATTATGCTCATTCCTATTGCAGTCCAGGTGACAAGGATAACACCCAAGACGGGTCCAGCGATCTCTGCTAGAACTAGTTGATCCAAAAGATGAGGCAATTGCCTCAGGAGCCACCATTTGGCGAGATTCAACCTGAAACGGGCACTAGTCTTCTCGCCCACAAGTAACACCCAAATTGCGATTGCCCAGCCACGCGTACCCAAATCAGGGGCAAGAATGGCAGCTAGACCCACACCAAAAATGGATAGCCAGGGCATGAGCTTGGAAAGTTCGAATGTTCGCAGGGACTGCACCGTGTTCCTCCAAACCACAGCCCACAAGCCTGAGAAAGAAGGAATACGGATTGGTTTATGCATTAATCCCAAACGGCTCTCTCGCCTTAAATTCCGTGCCTGCTCTAAGTTGCCTCTCCTGATCGCCAATCGTTGTGCTGCCAGGTTGCGCGTTTCTTGTGCCGCTCGACTGAGGTTCAATGTGGATGAAGACACCCACAACGCAACCACACCTACCCCAACCAGGAACAGTGCGACGATAAGTCCTGGGCTCCAAGCCGAAATCCCAAAAGCCGCTTGGAGTGGGAAGGTGATAGGCCACAGAAGTCGTCGCCATGATGGTGATGCCAGCCTAGCCCACAAGTTCCCACTACCTCCAATTAGTAACCCAATACTCAGCAACGAAGCTAGTGCAGGCGCCACTAGATGTAAGTTGGTCTGATCATTATCCCGTTTCAATCGATATGCGCCCACAGCCCACGTGACTAGCAAAAGGGCTAGGTGTAACGGCAATATAATTGCCAAACTTCGCAAACCAGCCAATGCAAATTGTGGGGCGTCCCGCCAAACTACATCGCCGTGCAATTTAATTTCAATTAACCCAAAACCAAAGGTTATTGCCCCGGCCCAGAAAAGTACCGCAGCTTCCGGCCATTCTCCAAGCAGCCAGATCAAAGCTACCGCACGGCGATCGACTGGCGTTTGGCATATTTGATAAGCATCACACTCAGAGAAGACAAATGGGCTTCGTCGTGAAACCTTGTAGAGCATGGAGAGTACCCAAACTACCAGGATCAAGCTCCAAAGTACAACAGCCGTTAAATTCGGGGCATCAAGGTTAATGGTAGCTAAGATGGTCGCAACCATACCGGCAAGAAAGGCAAGAACCGCAAAGGCCCATATCCCAAAGAATATTAGTAAGTAAATTAGATAGATACGTTGTAGAAAGGACCGATCGCGAGGATCATAACCTAAGATAACCAGCCAATAGGCATAACGGTTAATTATCTGTCTGGATCGTACAATCCACACGGCTCGAAATTCAGGCAACATCCAATTGGCCAAATTTCATCCGCCAGACGTTATCGCTCAGGACGTGGGCAAGGGCAGCATCGTGTGTGCTGAGCAATATGGCTTTGCCTTCATCGCGGAGCTGGGTGAGCTTTCCTCTAAGAATTTCGGTGCTCTCAAGATCGAGTGCCGAGGTCGGTTCGTCAAGCAAGAGAACCTGAAACGGGCGAATCAGAGCCAATATGATGCCAAGTTTCAAACGCATACCACGAGAGAACGCGTGGGGAAGTAAATACCGCGCTTCCCACAAATCAAACTCATGTAATAGCTCTTCAGCAAGTTTCTCAAATTCCTCCCCCAGACCATAAGCAAGGGCGATGAATTGCAGGTGCTCCCAAGCAGTAAGCTCCTGGTAAAAAGTTGGAACATCAGGGACTAGGGCTAGTCGCCGTTTCGCCTCGACTTCGTCGCGATAAAGATGGTAGCCATCCACCAGAACCTCACCCGTAGTCGGCTTTATAAGCCCACTAAGACAGAGAAGCAAGGTTGTCTTACCAGCCCCATTGGGACCGGTAAGTGCAGTGACCTCCCCTGATCTTAAAGCAAGATCGGTCCTCTTCACTGCTTGAAACTGACCATAATAGCAGCTTAAATCGCGAGCCAGCAACGCGTTTGTGGTCGAGTCGATATGGTTGGAATCCATATCAGCAGATTTCCTTTACGAGGAACTAACAGAGATCAAGACTCGAGGATCAATTAGTCAGAAGTTACGCAGTTGAGGTGCCCAGCACTTAAAACATCCGTTTTGAAAGCTGAAATCATTGCTTTCGACACATCCTTGATGCCTTGATACTCTCATGTGCAAGTGCCGGACACCTTTTAACCCTGAATTGCGTAAGTTCTTTTAGTTATCAATGCCGGGCACACCATACATCTGATCCGGGGTAAGAATATCCGGAAACTGGCCTCGTAATTTCTGACGGGCCTCATAGCACAAATGACATGCATCAGCATAACCCTCACTATGGGGCAACTCATAGCTGCGGACAAGTTCCGCCGGTCCTCCCTCAAGTAGTGGGCTTGTGATCGGATGCATATCCGGATCATACAACTCACAGATTTCTTTCAATGGCGTATGAAAGATATTGCCGATTGATATCCCTTGGCAGATATGCACATACCCAAGCGGATCCAAATGTACCCTTCCCGGTTCGCGCAAATCTTCATACGGGCAATCAGTATGCTCCTGCCACGGTCGCTTATTAACCGAACCAGCAAGCTTCTCGGCAGCTCGTCCACGATACATAATTGAACTTTCTCCAGGTGGGAGTTTACCTATCGCTGACACCGCGTCTGAAACCCCAGGCTGTGCCACACTAATAACCCCGATGGGGATCTCCAACTTCCCCGCCGCCTGGCACGCGTTCTGCGCCTTCCTGTACAACTCCTCGCTTCCGTGATACAAATCGCGGCTAACCGAAAGATCGTTGACCAACCCTTCGAAGGTTCGAAGCCACTCAAGGGCGTCGTCTACCTCAGTCGCCCAGTAGCTATTGGT
Organism: Anaerolineae bacterium; assembly: GCA_030605795.1. Classification (GTDB taxonomy): domain Bacteria; phylum Chloroflexota; class Anaerolineae; order Anaerolineales; family E44-bin32; genus DUEZ01. The sequence goes on from JAUWHR010000036.1 coordinate 7,085, forward strand.
GACGATCCCAACCTTGAAGCCACGATCGACTGCTTCTTGAACCCCACGAAGCAAAATAGCATAATAAAGAAAGGGTTCTCCACCCTCAAAGTAGATCGAATTAATCGTGCCAAGTTCCACAGCCTGCAACAGAATCTGACGGATATTCTCCAGGGTCATCGTGCCCGTTTGCCACGGGCTACCCCAAACAAAGCAGTGATCGCATTCATAGTTGCACTCGTAGGTTAGAAGCAGGTGCAATCCAGAAAGCTTCATGACAGTCCTCCTCGCATTAGACTTCTTGGGAAAGCCGCAATTAAACTCACCCCTACACCTACATTCCTACATCAGCACTCGCCTAGCTACTTCCACCGCGTCCATCGCATTTGCCGCATAGGCGTCAGCGCCGATTTCATCCGCCCAGGCTTGAGATACAGGCGCGCCGCCGACGATGACCTTGACCTGATCGCGGATGCCCGCCTGAACTATGGCCTCGATGACCTCCCGCTGCCCGATCATCGTCGTCGTTAACAAGGCTGAAAGACCCAGCAAATCAGCCCCTGTCTCCTTGACCCTGGCGACGAAATCCTCTTTCGGCACATCAACCCCTAGATCGTAGACTTTAAACCCGTTGGCCGATAACATCGTCCCGACCAGGGACTTCCCAATTTCATGAATATCACCCAGGACGGTGCCAATAACCACCGTACCGACAGCCTCATGTACCTGCTGCCGGGCGCCCAACTCCGGCTCCAATAGTTCCATCGCACCCTGCATTCCTTTGGCCGCAATAAGCAAATGCGGCAGGAAAAATTCCCCCCGAGTAAATCTCTCCCCAGCAATATTCATCCCTGCAACCAGCCCCTGGTTGATAATCTCCAACGGCTGCAAACCTGACTCCAACGCCTTCCGGGTCAGAGCAACGACTGATTCCGGCTCCCCCCCGACGATACTTTCAGTGATCCTTGCAAGTAGGTCTTCCGACATGGTTCGTGCTCCTCTCCTCGATATACAAGTGTCATTCTTCCGGCAGCGGTGGTAGTTCGTCCATTCCAAACTTTTGAGCTGCTTCGGTGGTGATCCGGCGCAGTTCAGCAGCTAGTTTGTCCGAGACGGGACCTGGTTGGTAGCTTTTTAGAAGTTGATCCACACGATCGGAGGCGCGCTCAAAAGCAGTCTTGGCACCCTTGCTTTTCCATCCATCCAGCGTGCCGCGGTCGATGATCTCGGAGGGGATGTAAAATTCCTCTTGAAACCATTTCCGGGTGTGGGGATCAGCCAGGTAATCCGCCCGATGGCCCATCGATCGCATGAGCGTCAGCGCTATCGGCTCGTCCCGAGCCTCAATACCGGCAATCAAGCGTTTGGCCATGCCGATGATCTCAGCGTCGATGACTAATTTTTCGTGGCTCTGGCAGCTTTCAAAGTCCATCATCCCCGCACCCGAGACCATGTTGACCCCCGCCAGCGCGGCTAACAGGGTCCCGCCAGCAGACTCTAACCCACATTGGGCGTCCACAATCTTAGCGTCACTCATTCCCAAATATGCATGGGTAGGCATACCCAACACTTTTCCAATCTGAGTGTAGGCGCAGTCGATCATCCATGTCCCCACAGCTCCCATCGGCGTCGTCCCTTCTCGCATGTCGAAGGTCGCCGGCGACCCGCCCCAAACAATGGGAGCCCCTTCTTGGGTCAATTGGCAGATAACCACGCCGCTCATGCACTCAGCTGTATGCTGGACAACCGCTCCTGCCAGGGTGACCGGAGCTGTAGCGCCAGCGAGCGGCATCGAAACAAGTTCCGACGGGATGCCGGACCGGGCGCAATCGATCAGGTTCTGACAGGTCAAATCGCTCCACAGCAAAGGCGGCGATGGGCAGACATCAAAAACTGCCACCGGCTTGGCGGTCAACTCCGCCTCCCCCCCGACGGTCGCCACCAGCATCTCCTTCATCGTCCACCATGTTTCTTTGCCAAACGCTCCGGTGATGATCGGTTTGCGCATGAAGTTTAACGCCAGATAAAGGCGGTAGAGGTCACCGATCTGTTCCGGCACATCCGAGCAGATCATCGCCGTGCTCTGGGCATCCAATTGAGGGATGGTCTCGACCAGTTTGACAAATTTGACAAAGTCAGCCGTTACCGGCGGGCGCTGTTCTTGCGTTTTGCTGTCGAGAATGGTGATAGCCGCTGAACCGGGATCGAATTGAACGCTATCGCCCCCATAATGGACAACCGGTTCACCCTCAAGGTTGTAGAGATAGAATTCGGAGGGAGCCGTTTTCAGTGCACGCTGGGCGATGGCTTCAGGGATATGAGCAACTTTGGATTCAAAGTCCACATTAGCGCCGGCTTCGGCTAATAGCTCAAGCGCATCATCGTTGTGCACCCTCACACCTGGGTCCATCAGCAAACCATAAGCTTCATCGATTATCTGACTAACCAATTTGTCACTGAGGATTTTCAATTTCGGCCGCATCATCATCTCTCCTTTCCTTCCTGTATCATGTTCATCATCCAATGTTTGACTTCACTGAAAAAAGACCGAATGCGAGAAAAGGAACGGTATCTTTTCTTTACCGGCAGCTGCTTTTTTCAGTAGATTCATGTTTGAATTGATTGATCGCTTGGCTAGAAGCTCATCGCCTTTATAAACTCATTGGTGAAGTTGGGATGGGTGGTTAACTCGATATACTCAACCCTGCGGACGATCTCGGCTGTCGCTTGGCGTCGCTCAGCTGAGATCAACATTTGTCTCGCGCCTGTTCCAGCGGCGTTCCCAACCTGGCGAAATCGGTCAACTGGCAGTGTAGGAAACATCCCAACCCGGACAGCGCTGCGGATATCAAGATAGGTGCCAAAAGCCCCGGCGACGATGAATTCTTCGATCGCATCATGCGCCACGCCAGCTGCCTCTAATAAGATCTCAATGCCTGCCCGGATGGCGCCCTTGGCCAGTTGGACCTCGCTCACATCTTTTTGGGTCACAATGACGTCACGTTCATGGCCTGCAGATTCCGCTGGCATTAAAAGGAATTCCACGACACCATCTTCTTCGCGAACGAGCGGATTATCTTTCTGCAGTTTGCCACGTGAGTCGATCACCCCGGCAGCGACCATCTCGGCTATAGCGTCGAGGATCCCGGATCCGCAGATACCCACTGCCGGCTGAGAACCAATCGTGTGGACCCGAACCTCTCCATCGACAATCTGTACTCGCTCGATCGCTCCCGGCGCGGCCCGCATACCATCATGTATATGTGCGCCTTCAAAAGCCGGACCCGAGGCGCAGGAGCAACTCAGCAACCTTCCACCCGTGGCCAAGCTTATTTCAGTGTTGGTGCCAATGTCGAGGGCGAGAACGGTCCGCGCCGAATCCCACACGTCCGTTGCCAAGAGCATTGCAACGTGATCTGCGCCCACGTAGCCGGCGATATTAGGCGGCAGGTGGACATATGCCCCCGGCGCTAACGCTAATCCAATCTCGGAAGCCGGAATATCCATCGGATCGGCAACCGCAGGGACATATGGCGCCTCTCCTAATTGGCGGACCGGTAATCCAGCGAACAAATGGTGCATAGCAGTATTACCGACCACCACCGCTTCCACAACTTGCTCTGACGAAGTGCTGGTCTGGTTATGGAGCTCAGCCAGCATATCATTGATCGCCTCAACCAACTTGGCTTGGAAGAGCTTTCTCCCCTCCTCATTATTAATGGTGTAAGCGATCCGGCTTACCACATCCTCGCCATAGCTGATCTGTGGGTTCATCCTCCCGGTCTTGGCAAGCGTGTTACCTTTCTCCAAGTCCACTAAATATGCAGCCAATTTGGTCGTGCCAACATCGACAGCCAGACCAAGCAGGTCGCTATCCTGCGGCAAGCCGGCTATGACTTCATCCCCCCGCAGAACGAGGCGAGCAGTCCAACTCTGAGCGCGCAGCCTACCCGAAAGACCCTCTAAGACCGGCAGCCTAATCACGGGGCAGGCTATGCCGAGATCGTCAAGTACCTGCCTAATCCGGGCAACATCTGACCGCAGGTCATCCAGCGTTGGGGGAGCGAGTTGTACATCAAATGCGGTCACGACCGGGTCCGGCTCGATAAAGGTTTCCTGGCCTTCAATTTGGAGCCTCTGTGGTGCAGTGAGCGACTCAGGAGGGATATCGATCTTTACGTCGGTTAGTGGGATCGCCTGACAGGCTAGGCGATAGCCCTTTGCGAGGTCATCGGCTCCTAGTGCATCCTGCTCCTCCCGAGTCGGCGTTGAAAGTTCGCCACTCACCAACCGAACCCGGCAGCTATTACAAGACCCCACTCCACCGCACAGCGAGACTAACTGCACTCCGGCAGTCTGGGCAGCGGCAAGCAAGGTCTTGCCCGCATTATTCTCTACACGGCGGCCTATAGGCTCAAAATCGACATGGAAGTACTCTGGGACCGAACTCGATTTTTTAGACATAGTGATTTTGATAGCAGCAGGTTTCGCGCATGCTGCAGTAGTCACAAGCGCGACCGTCGCTGGTGAGATCAGCGCCGAGGCCAATCACCATTGAAATTGATTTGCAAGGGATCATCATACCAGAAGATGTCAGTTTGATGTCGATCTCGTGTTCATTGAAGATATCAAAGATCTGCTTCTGGCCTTCCTCCACCGACCAGCCTACCATCCCCGGGTTGAACGGGATCGTCCTCTCCTTGCCTTTGGCTGCTGCTCGGTCCCCAAAGTAGTTGCAGGCATCAGTCGCCAGCGTTTCGACGGCGGCCGAGCCGAGCCCGTCAAGCGCCAAACCATAGGATGGATCGGTTTTAATTATCTCCGAGGCGCGATTTTCCAGCGCATCGCCAATCGTACAAAGGATAATAACTACCTGTTCCGCGAGCGCCAGATGTTGGGCGATCAACGGGCCGATCAGTGTAGCCCCACCAGCCAGCACCAAGCGTTCGTGTTTTATCCCTTGGACAGCCAGCTGGCGGTATAGCACAAGGGGTTCGAGCAAAGACTGACCTTCTTTAAACGCTCGCTGAGCGACATCGACCAAATGAGGGCTGCGTTCACGAACTACTTTAGGATCGGCCCCTTGACCCATCAAGACATGGTCGATGTCCAATGCCAAGTTCCAATCACGCAGGATTTGCATTCTTCAATTTAACCTTTCTGCTTACCACCAAGCTGAAATTACCCAGGTAAGTTACCACACCTATTGTACGCCCGTATGGTACCATGGCAATGGAATACCCTGCCCAGACCAATGACTTTTGACACGTCTCTCTCCTCCATATATAATGTAGAATGGTTCCACAAACATAGTGCGTTCCAAAAATTATAGGGGATATACTATTTTAATAGATCCCAGGAAGGAGGTGGCGGGTAATAAAAAGAAAAGCGGAGCAATTCACACGAGAAAATCCAATTAGCGTAACAAAGGATTAAGGAGGAGAAATCCATGTCGCTAAAAAGACTCGCATGGACAACTTTACTTCTAGCGACCATCGCTAGTATGTTCCTAGCAGCTTGTGCGCCAGCTACGGAGCCACCCGGACCACCCAAGACCGTCACCATGACCTTCTTCGAGGAACCCGACACCTTTAATGCTGCGTACTCCGGTATGTGGTATGCAATGCTGGCGTATAACATATTCAACCCCGGTCTGTGGCTCTGGGATAACAACCTGGAGCCCTCGCTCGAGATGGCCGCCGAGTTCCCCACCAAGGAGAACGGCCTCATTTCCGAGGACGGACTGACCATCACCATCCCGCTAAAAGAGGAAGCCAAGTGGTCGGACGGCGAGCCGGTGACCGCCGGCGACTTCGTGTTCACCTATGAGATGATTTTGGACCCGGCGAACACCGTGCAGTCCACCTGGCCCTATGCAGATTATCTGGATAGCGTCACCGCCCAGGACGACCATATGCTGGTCATCAAATTCGGCGAACCCTTCGCCCCTTGGGCCACCACCTTATTTACCTTCCTCATGCCCGAGCATGTTCTGAGGCCGGTTTTTGAGGCCGAGGGCACGATTGACGACGCCGAGTGGAACCGCGCTGGCGATGTCGCCAATGGCGCCTTCATTGTCAGGGAGTGGGTGGCGGCCAGCCACATCATCCTTGAAGCCAACGACAACTACTGGCGAGGCCGACCCACAATCGACGAGATCTACATCTTAATCGTGCCCGACGACGAGGCCCAGATGGCCGCCATCAAGACCGGAGACACCGACATCGGCATCTTCCTCTCCTACGCCGACATCCCCACGATTGAAGCGCTGGAGGACGTTGATGTGATCACTGTGCTCTCTGGCTACAACGAGAGCTGGTTCTTCAACCTCAACACCGATGAGGACGCAGCCAAGAATGGCCACCCAGCGCTACAAGACGTGCGCGTGCGCCAGGCCATCGCCTATGCCGTAGACTTTGACGCCATCTGTGAGGAGTTGCTGTTTGGCGGTACCTACCCGCCCGGCACAATGTGGGAGGAGACGCCTTACAACTACCCAGACGTTAATCTCTACGCGTATGATCCAGTTATGGCTAATTCACTTCTGGATGATGCCGGCTGGGTTGATAGCAATGATGATGGCACCCGCGACAAGGATGGTGTGGAGCTGATTCTCACCTACTCCACAACCGCCGGCCGCGAGGTGCGGGAGCAAACACAGGTTGTGGCCCAGCAGTATCTGGCCGACGTGGGCATCGGGATCGAGATCGCCAACAACTCCTACGACACCATGTGGAACTCCTACGGTGATGGCGGACCGATCGCCACCGGCAACTATGACATCGCCGAATGGTCTGAAACCACCGACTTCCCCGATCCGAACACTTCGATATTTCTCTGCTCCGAGATCCCCTCGGACGACGTACCTGTTGGAGGCAACTGGTACGGGATCTGCGACCAGGAAATGGATGCCCTCTTCCAAGCCCAGGCGCTCGAGATGGATCCGGACAAGCGCATCGAGCAATTCCACGACATCGGCAAGATCATGAGCGATAATGTGTATTGGCTTGGTGTTTGGCACGACAACGACGTGTGGACGATCAATAAGCGCACCAGCAACATCAAGATCTCCGGAGGAAATCCCTTCTGGAACTGCTTCGAGTGGGACGTCAGTGAGTAGAACGTCCTGAACGAAATGAGGAGGGAAGAGGTGATATCCCTCTTCTCTCCTCTTCTCTATGAAACCAGGTTTTTTTTACAAAAAAAACCTGGTTTCTGCCAAATCCGGAAGATTGTATGACCCGCTATATTATCCGACGCCTGTTGCAAACGATTCCATTGCTGCTCATCATCAGCGTCATTCTCTTCGTCCTGGCCAATAAAATGGGAGATCCGCTGGCCTCTTTCGGCGGCCGGCGCCGCATCCGCTCGGATGACCGTGAGCGGTTGACCCGCAAGTTGGGCTTGGATAAGCCGATCCTGGTCCAATATGCCATCTGGCTGGTCGGCAACGATTGGATGAGGGTAGACATAGACGGGGATGGAATCCCGGATGAGTATGGCACACGCAAGGGGGTGCTGAGAGGGGACTTCGGTAAATCGTTTATGGAAAAACGCCCGGTCCTCGAGATCATCAGAGAGCGAGTCTCCAACACGTTAATATTGATGCTGACCTGCGAGGTGGTGATCCTTATCTTCTCGCTCCTCATCGGCATCTATTCAGCCCTGCGGCAGTACTCTACGCTGGATTACGTCTTCACCGCCTTCTCGTTCATCGGCTACTCGATGCCGATCTTCTGGTTGGCTCTCATTTTAATGTACATTTTTGCCGTGAACTTCAAGCAGTGGGGACTACCCTACTTTCCCACCATCGGCATGTATGACCTGGCGGTGGGGCGGACGGTAGGGCAGATCGCGTGGCATATGGTTCTTCCAGTGGCCACGATTTCTATTATGAGCGTCGCCGGTTACAGCCGCTACGTCCGTTCCCAGATGCTGGAGGTCATCAGCCAGGACTACATCCGCACAGCCTACGCCAAAGGTTTGCCTGAGCGGATGGTGATCATGGGTCATGCGCTGAAGAACGCCGCCTTGCCGCTAGTGACCATCGTGGGGATGGACTTGCCGCTGCTATTGAGCGGGGCGGTGGTCACCGAGTCCATCTTCGCCTGGCCGGGGATGGGGCGGCTTTTTTGGAGTGCGGCTCAGGATACCGACATCCCGGTCCTGATGGGCATCCTGGTCATTATCTCCGCTCTGGTTGTCATCTTCCAGATTATCACCGACATCACCTACACCTTCCTCGACCCTCGTATCCGATACAATTGAGGTGAGAAACGATGACCACGACAGAGGTATCCTGGGAATTCTTCGAGGAAGAGATCGAGCGACCTCCACTGACGCCAGCGCAGGTGGCGTGGCGCCGTTTTCGCTGCCACAAGATGGCCTTGGTCGGTGTCGGGCTGCTCATCGCCATTTTTCTGTACGTAATTGTGGGAGCCTTCATTTACTCAGAAGCGGATGCCAACCGCACCGATCTGTCTATCACGCTCTCACCGCCATCGCGTGATCATCCCCTCGGTACTGATGGAACCGGTCGGTGCATCTTAGCTCGCACCATCTATGGTGGTCAAATATCAGTTCTTATCGGCCTAAGTGCTGTTATCGTATCGGTGACCGTTGGCGTGCTGATTGGAGCTATCTCCGGGTATTATGGTGGCCATATTGATGCCATCCTGATGCGTTTCACCGAGGCCATGTTCAACATCCCCCAACTTTTCTTGCTCATCCTGCTGGCCAAGCTCCTCAGCGGTAAAATCCCAACCTTTAAACTACTGGGCCGCTCGTTCAGCGGCAGCGTCATCGTCATCATCGGCGTCATTGGCCTCACAAGTTGGATGTACCTGGCCCGTATCGTTCGCGCCAACTTCCTCTCCCTCAAGGAGCAGGAGTTCGTGACCGCCGCCCGCTGCATTGGCTCCCGCAACTTCTCGATTATCTTCGAACACATCCTGCCCAACAGCGTTGCCCCCATTGTCGTCGCCGCCACCCTAGGAGTGGCCAGCGCGATCATCAACGAGGCCTATGTCAGTTTCCTGGGATTGGGAGTCCAGCCCCCGACAGCCACTTGGGGCAATATGCTGGACCAGGCCTACCACCACCTGGACAGCGAGCCATGGATGTGGTTCTTCCCCGGTATGTTGATCCTGCTGACCGTGCTGGGGATCAACTTCGTCGGGGACGGGCTGCGTGACGCCCTCGATCCCCGAGCGCTCACTCAGACCGAGTAGATTGAAACCATGGCACCGCTGCTTGAAGTTCAAGACCTTACCACTCGTTTCTACACCCTGGACGGCATCGTCCACGCCGTCAACGGCATCTCCTACACGGTGGAAGAGGGGGACACGCTGGGTATTGTGGGGGAGAGCGGATGCGGTAAGAGTGTCAGCGTTTTGTCTGTAATGGGGCTCATCCCCGAGCCCCCCGGTAAGATCGCTGCCGGTCAGGTCCTTTATAAGGGTCAGGACTTACTTCAACTTGACCAGAAGCAGATGGAGCGCATTCGCGGCAAGGAGATAGCCATGGTCTTCCAGGACCCGATGACCTCCCTCAATCCGGTCCTGACTATCGGCCACCAGATCGGCGAGTCGCTGATCGTCCATCTAGGAATGGGGCAAAAGGAAGCCCGCCGGCAGTCGGTGGAGTTGCTGGATATGGTGGGCATCCCCCAGGCGGCCGATAGGTACAGCGACTATCCTCATCAGTTCTCCGGCGGGATGCGACAACGGGCGATGATCGCTATGGCACTGGCCTGCAGCCCCAACATCTTCATCGCCGACGAGCCCACAACCGCTCTCGACGTTACGATCCAAGCCCAGATCATTGACCTGGTCAAGACCCTACGCGACCAGTTGGGGATGGCGGTGATTTGGATCACCCACGACCTGGGGATCATCGCCGGCCTAGCGGAGAAAGTACTCGTAATGTATGCCGGCTTCTTCATCGAACGGGGGAGCGTAGACGACATCTACGGCGATCCACGCCACCCCTACACACTCGCACTGTTGAAATCTGTGCCCCGAGTGGATCGGACCAGTAAGGAGAGACTGGCTGTTATTTCTGGTCTCCCACCGGACCTGCTCGGGCTTCCACCAGGCTGCCCCTTTGCCCCGCGCTGTACTTATATGGTGGAGCAGTGTCGAAAAGAGAACCCTTGCCTGGAGCCCATTGGGTTCGGTCACGAGATCGCCTGCTGGGTGGATGTGACCACGGGAAGGGAGCGATGATGAGGGGGAAAAAAGTATTGGTAAAGACAGAAAGCTTAAAGAAGCACTTCCCCATCACCCGTGGCATCATCTTCCAGCAACAAGTGGGTTCAGTCAGGGCGGTAGATGGGGTGACCCTCAATATCTACCGGGGAGAGACGTTGGGGCTGGTGGGGGAAAGCGGCTGCGGCAAGACGACTGCAGGTCGCACGATCCTCCAACTATATCGCCCTACGTCAGGCCGGGTGATATTTGATGGGACAGACCTGACCATTCTGAAGGGAGAGCCGCTACGGGATATGCGGCGGCGGATGCAGATGATCTTCCAAGACCCTTACGCTTCTCTCAACCCGCGGATGACCATCGCCCGCATCATCAGCGAACCCCTGCGAGCCCATAAACTAACCTCGGCCAAAGAGCAAGTTGATCGGGTCCAGGAGCTGCTCCGCTTGGTCCGCCTCAATCCCCGCTTCATCAACCGCTACCCCCATGAGTTCTCCGGCGGGCAGCGCCAACGCATCGGTGTCGCCCGTGCCCTGGCCTCCAATCCGGAATTCATCGTCTGCGACGAGCCCATCTCCGCTCTCGACGTCTCCATCCAGGCTCAAATCGTAAATTTGCTGGAGGACCTTCAAGATAAATTAGGGTTGACTTATATGTTCATCGCCCACGACCTGAGTATGGTGCGCCATATATGCGATCGAGTAGCAGTGATGTATCTAGGCAAGATCGTGGAATTAGCCATAAAGGACGAACTCTACGACCACCCGCTCCATCCCTACACCCAGGCGCTCATGTCCGCTGTTCCGGTACCAGATCCGGTCGTCGAACGCAAGCGCAAGCGCATCATCCTGGAAGGGGACGTCCCCAGCCCAATCAACCCACCCCCTGGATGCCACTTCAGCACCCGCTGCCCTATCGCTCGGGAGGAGTGTTTCCACCAAGAGCCTCCATGGCGGGACGTGGGTGGGGGCCACTTCGTCGCCTGCCACGAGTGCTGAGAGAAGTACAAGACATTAGGACATCACCCGGTGGAGTTCCGGGGCAGCCGAAGTTCTTGAAATGAGGACTCACACCCCCAACCATCATAGACTGCTATTACCAATACTTACCCTTATCGTAACGATTGGGCTTTGCGGATACGCCGTGATCGCCACGATGAGTGAAGATCCTTTGTGGTTTCTTGGCGGGGTAACAATGACCGACCCTGAGCGGATCGTCATTCGCGTTGACGGCCAGGAAACCGTGCTGACTGTTGGCTCGCCCGGCTACGATCTTTTAGTCGATGCTACAAAAGAAGCTCTGTCCAAGTTTAACAACTTGGCCCCTCGCTCGATGGGGCTGCGCGAAGTGACACTGACTGAGTATCAGCTTCGCGGCATAATCCTCGAATTGTATTTCAGCGAACCGGTGGATTTTCACCTGCCTTTCAACGACCGAAAACCAACCGCGTTGTTAATCCCTATCGAAGGTCGGCATGCCGGTCATGGCTATGTCTTTCGCGGTAAGAATAATAAGTGGTTGGCTGGGCAGATGTGCATGAGTGACCCCCAGCCCCTCTTCGATGCATTATCAACATTAGGCTATATTCAGCAGTAAGCCTCTGAAAGTAATTGCAATCATCTCGTGATTGTAGGCCTTTTTAGACAGCCCTATACCGTTCCCTTTCTCACAAGCGGGCTTTTTTCAGTGAAGTTAAAAATATGACACTCCCATAATGCTGAATATGATCTCGTCACATTTTCTCACCGCGGAGAAAACGCAGTGCTGCCTCTGCCAGAACAGCGACGCCGATGGGTAGGCATCGCTCATCAATATCAAAGCGTGCGTTATGGTGCACCCGTTCGTCGCCTTCTATCAAGCACCCAAGCCCGAACATCGCGCCGGGCACCCGTGAGGAGAAGAAACCAAAATCCTCCGCCCCCATCTCTTGTTTAGGGGGTTGAATGTGCTCCTCCCCCAACAAGTCAACTGCGACCTCGCGCAGTAGCTTCACCACCTGCGCATCGTTGATCATTGGCGGGTCGCCGATCCCAATCTCATACTCATAATCACCCCCTAACGTTCGCGCCACCTCAAGAGCCCGCTTGATTTCAGCTTGAATCTGCTCTTGCACCTCCGGTTTCATATAACGAATAGTGCCGGTTATTTCAACCCGGTCCGGAATCACATTGTCCGCCTCCCCGCCATGGATGGATCCAATGCTCACCACCGCTGGATCGAATGGTTGCAGCCGGCGGGAGACAATGCCATGTAAGGCGAGGATGACATGACTGGCGATGTAGATCGGATCCACTACTTTGTGGGGATACGCCCCGTGTCCCCCCTCCCCGATGATGGTGGCATAGAGGGTATCCACGCCTGCTGATGAGGGGCCGTCGTCCAAAGCAATATCCCCAGTTGCAACGGAGGAACCGACGTGCAAGGCCAATACACTATCTACTCCCTCCAACGCGCCGTCTTCAACCATACGTGGAGCACCGCTGATCCCCTCCTCATCCGCCACTTCCTCGGCCGGCTGAAAGAGAAAACGGACCGTCCCTGGGAAGGTCTCTTGCGCCAGTAGCGTCGCCACGCCCAACGCGATCGCGGTATGAGCATCATGGCCGCAGGCATGCATCACACCAGGGTTTT
>JAUWHR010000072.1 GCA_030605795.1 Anaerolineae bacterium
GTCCGCATGGCGCATTACGGCGATCCGGTGGTCGACCGGCGCGGTCGGGTGATCGGTAAGGTAACCTCATGCGCAGTGGATCAGGAAGGATATCTACTCGGGCAAGCCTATGTGCAGAGTAAATATACCGCGGAGGGCACACCGATTGCTATTTTCCAGAGCGCGCCCCAAAAAACCGGGAAAGCTCCAGCGGAGCTGAGCGTCGGGGATCGGGTGGCTATTCCCACGCCGGCTACAGTCATCTCACGCTTCCTGCGTGAGGAGTTAGTGAATTGATATTAGTGGTGAGCGTCGGATCCCGGCGAGTGGGTGAGGGCAGCCGGTAAGCATAGAGCGGTGATGCGTGCGGCTGTTTCTATAAACCCACGGTTCTACTGGTTGAAAAAAAAAAGATCGGAGCCCTATTATAACAATAGGGCTCCGGCTAATGGAAGAAAAGGTGTTTCTTCCAACGGATCGATCACTAAATGTTGCTGATGATATTGCTGAATACGTTGCCGATGGCGGGTCCAAGCAGAGCCAAGATCACAATTACGACGACAGCGACTAGGACAAGGATCAAAGCATACTCCACCAGACCCTGACCACGCTCTTTCGGTGCGTATAACATCCGGTTTTACCTCCTTTCTTTTTAGATTTCACTTTCGTGATAAACCTTACAGGTTGTTAATACTTCGCAACATCACGATCAGAGTAGCATAGATCAACTTGCCTCACCTTACAAACACCTTTCAATTGCTGAGATTCCGGTAGTACTAGGGTTCCAGGAACTCAGCGCATGAGAGGGATTGTGACCGGAGGAAGGATGAAGTCAGCGCGGGTCACATCGTCGTCACACCCCACAAAAGACACAGCCCGTCGAGGTGGTCACACCCCGATTTTATTAATGGCGGGTAAGCTGCGAGAGCGACTGTGACTGCTAGCTGATCAGGCTGACCACGAACGAGGCGATCACGATGAAAGCGATAATGGCGAAGATGATCTGTTGGAGGCGGATTTGACGCCTTCGGTGACCCGAAAGTTGAGACGATTTTTTACGCTTGGCTGCCATGATGTAACTCCAAACGGCATGATACCACGGCCTTCTATGACCGTCTAGCGGAGGAGAAATTGAGATTTGCTCCAATACTTTAATAATTATTCATAATGTATAGGTTCTAAGATTTTTTAGTCAGATACGAATTCATCTAATCTGCCATCATGTCATTCCGACTATAGGGAGGAATCTCTAGTGATGTAACTTCGTAACTACTCACCCTCCCGCAAGTTTAGATGTTATTTTGACTTGGAATCGCGTCTCGACCGGATATTCAAACCAATAAATGCTCTCAGTCATAACCTGCGGGAGGGTAGGCTGAGTAGTCACGTAACTTCTTACAAGAACGATAATTGGGATTCCTCGTTGCGCTCGGAATGAAGGATTTATAACCAGTCGGTTGTTTTAAATATCGACCTGCCCTTGTATTATGAGTAGCCAATATCGCCTCCTATTATGCCACACCGTAATAAGGCTTCAATGTTGCGAGCCTTATTTTAGTATCAGGCATTTTTCTAGAGTAAGGAGAAGGGAAATATCGACTTTCTTTGTAACTACTCAGGTATCGTCTGGAAAGAGGCAAGCCTACTCATGAAGCGACTTTTGGATGTCATTGCGAGCCCTTCGATACCTCAGGACCTTCGGCTCCGCGAAGCAATCTCCTGCCTTAAACATGTAATCAACGGTGGAGATTGCTTCGTCACTTCGTTCCTCGCAATGACAGACTGAGTAGTCACCAATCGTGTATGATTATGGTCTAGCGATTGTTGACAGTATACAAGTTGAAATGCAAGTAGGCTATACTTCTGTAAACCAGATAAAGCGAGATATTGATCAGCAAACATTAATAGGCTGTCTCTCTGCATTTATCTATACACATTCCCACGAGGTCAAGAAAATATGAGCATACTATTCACCCCAGGCAAAATCGGTTCGCTACATTTACCCAACCGCATCGTCCGTTCTGCGACAGCCGAGAGTATGGCCGACGCTGAGGGACGCCCATTACCCCAGCTTATTAGACTTTATCAAGACCTAGCTCGTGGCGGCGTAGGCTTGATCATCACCGGTCACATGTACGTGCATCCTTCGGGGAAAGCCCACTCTGAGATGTGTGGAATCTATGCCGAAGACTTGATTCCCGACCTGGCCAAGCTCGCCGACGCAGTCCATCAAGAGAATGGGTTGGTTGTGGTTCAAATTAATCATGGGGGGATGCAGTGTAGTAAAGAGACTGTTCCGGAAACCATTGCTCCATCAGCGATAGATGCCGATTTCCTTGAACGACCCGCCAGAGAGATGACTCCTGATGAGATCACCGGCTTGATCCAAGCCTATGGCCATGCAGCGCGAAGGGTCCAGGAAGCCGGCTTCGACGGGGTTCAGATCCATGCTGCCCATGGGTTTTTGATTAGCGAATTCCTTTCCCCATTCGTTAACCACCGAACCGATAAGTGGGGTGGAGATATCGAGAATAGAATGCGCTTCCTGAGAGAAGTTTGCCGAGCCGTAAGAGAGCAGGTCGGACCTGACTACCCGGTGCTGATCAAGCTCGGCATGATGGATGGCGTCGAAGGCGGCTTGACTTCCGATGAAGGGTCTCAGGTAATCGCCGCATTGGAGGGTATGGGCTTCAATGGAGTGGAAATCAGCGGAGGAATTGGCGGAACCAGAAACCTGAACGTTCCAAAAGGGATCCGCACTGAGTCTGACGAAGCCTATTTTCTCCCCCTGGCACAGCAAGCTCGCTTAGTCACTCAACTACCGATCATCTTAGTCGGAGGTTTCCGATCGCGAACGGTTATGGAGCAAGTGTTGAATGATGGGTACGCCGATTTTATCTCACTATGCCGACCATTGATCTCCGAACCAGACCTACCGAACCGATTGCGTCTCGGCTTGCAAGAAAAATCGCGCTGCCTCTCGTCCAACAACTGTTGGCCCGAAAAGGAGGGAGAAGGGATCGCCTGCAAATGCCCCCATGAAAAAATTCGTCCAAAGACGGAAGTTTAGAGGACCTATGGCAGAAGGAATTTCCATAATTTCATCGTACAATTGCACTATCTATGGATCTATTTGACCACGCCTTAAACCAGCGTCTGATGCGAGAAGCTCCCCTCGCTGCCCGTATGCGGCCACGAACGTTGAAGGAATTTGTCGGTCAGGAAGAAATCGTCGGCGAAGGCAGGTTGTTGCGACGGGCAATCGAATCAGATAAGCTGTTTTCTTCAATCATCTTCTGGGGACCCCCGGGGACGGGTAAAACCACCCTGGCGATGATCATCGCCAACACCACCCAATCACACTTCGAGACCATTTCGGCCGTGCTTGCCGGTAAGCCGGAATTGCGTCGGGTGATCGCTGAAGCTCAAGAATTACGCAAGCTGTACAATAAAAGGACCATCCTCTTCGTCGACGAAGTCCATCGGTGGAACAAGGCACAGCAAGACGCCTTGCTGCCCCACGTCGAGACCGGCGTCATTACCCTCATCGGCGCAACCACCAAGAACCCTTACTTCGAGGTCATCGGTGCCCTCGTCTCCCGCTCACGCATCTTTCAACTTCGACCATTGGAAGACGATGATGTACAGCGGGTAATCGAAAACGCCTTAGATGACGATACCCGCGGTTATGGCGCACGACCGGTACAGATCGATGACCATGCCCTCGCCCACCTGGTTAGGGTTGCTGGCGGTGACGCTCGTAACGCACTCAACGCCCTCGAATTGGCGGTTGAGAGCACACCAGCTGGAAATAAGGGCAAGATTCACATCACCCTCGAGGTGGCCCAGGAGTCGATCCAACGCCGAGCAGTACTTTACGACAAGGATGGCGATGTACACTACGACACCATCTCAGCTTTCATCAAATCTGTGCGCGGCTCCGACCCCGATGCGGCACTCTACTGGCTGGCCAAGATGCTCTACGCCGGCGAGGACCCACGCTTCATCCTGCGACGGCTGCTGATTTTGGCCTCGGAGGATATCGGACTTGCTGATCCGATGGGCCTTGTGGTTACAGCAGCTGCCGTGCAGTCCTTTGAGTTCGTGGGGTTGCCAGAGGGCGTTTACCCGATGGTCGAAGCCACACTCTATCTGGCGACTGCCCCCAAATCTAACTCTGCCGGCGCGTATTTCAAGGCATACAAACTTCTCGAAGAGCGTGGCGTAGTTGACGTCCCACAACATTTAAAGGATGGGAATCGCGACGCCGGCCCTCTGGGCCATGGGGCTGGATACCAGTATCCACATGGGCATCCAGCCCACCACATAGGTCAACAGTACCTGCCAGGCGCGCTACTCGGCACAATCCTCTACCAACCCTCCGACCAAGGATACGAGGTTCAGGTCCAGGAACGACTCGCCCTTTGGCGTCGAGCCCAGCGTGAAGCCCTCGACATCACCGAGATTGAGGAGTTGCCCAACCTACCTGAGGGGGAGATCGATACTATTAAACGCCACCACACCCGACGCGGTTCTGGAAAGACGTGAGAGGGGCACAATGACGATTATTTACCTCATTCGCCACGCCGACAACGAATTCATTAACCAGGGGAAACTAGCCGGGTGGCTTCCTGGGATCCATCTTACTGCTCACGGGATATCCCAAGCGGAAGCCCTGGCGCAGTCGCTCACTAAGGTCAAGTTTACAGCTGTGTACGCTAGCCCACTCGAACGTACGATGGAAACCGCTGAGCCCATTGCTCGCTCCCAAGGTCTCGAAATTATCCCCCGTACTGGATTGGGTGAAACCCAATATGGTCGATGGCAAGGACTGTCATTCAAAGTCCTACGACGGAGAAAGCTGTGGTCCATTGTCCAACACACTCCTACACTGGCCAGGTTCCCCGAGGGTGAGTCTTTCACCGAAGCCCAGGCGCGGGTTGTCGCCGAAATCGAATCCCTACGAGCGAAACACAAGCAACCCAAAGCGGTTTTCGCCTGCGTCTCCCATGCCGACACCATTAAGTTAGCTATCGCCCACTACATCGGTCTGCCGCTCGATTTGTACAATCGTTTAACGGTTGAACCAGCATCGGTCAGCATCCTGGCTATAGGAAAGGGTCATACGCGTTTGATCCGTCTTAATGACACCCAGGCTAGTCACTTCCCAGCCGGGCAATGATATACTGAAAAGTGTGATTAGCTGATCCGTTTTTTGTCTGCATCTGTTTTCGCCAGAGCTTGTCATGACCACAACTGAGTACAACCTCAAACCTGTTGATCGAATTACGACTGGCGCTATCGGTTCACCAGGCAAGCGCGTTTTTTACCTTCAGGCTCGTAAGGATGACCAACTGGTCACACTTATTGTCGAGAAACAGCAGATGCACCAATTGGCTGAAAAATTCGAGGAATTTCTGGCTGAAATAAGCAAGGGGTCTACCGACCTCCCCGATGCATCCTCTGACTACAAAGAGAAAGATATGACTCTAGAGCAGCCGATCGATCCAGCCTTCCGCGGTGGCTTGATGGACTTGGGGTACGATGAGGAGGCTGACCTATTAGTGTTGGTCGTGCGGGAGGTTGAGCCTAACGACGCTAGCATCGAGATGGCTTCTATCGCCCGTTTCTGGTGCACCCGATCTCAGATGCGTAGTATGTGCCAATGGTGCCTGGAACTAGCCAGTCGTGGTCGACCGATCTGCGCCAATTGCGGTCAGCCTATTGACCCTGAAGGTCATTTCTGCCCTAAGAGCAACGGGCACAAGAGGTAACCGACCTACCATCATCGCGTCTAGTCGCATTATGAATGGTTTGATAGAAACACCTCTTATTGACCTGCTCCCACCCTTACTTTCACAGCAGCCATGGACATTCTCCAGCAATACCAATATCTCAAAACCCTCACCAATGGCAAAATCCATGTTGACGGTCAATTTGTGTGGGGTTCAAATTACACCTTCCTGGTTCAAGTGAAATATGAAAGCGTCGAATTGGCAGCTGTCTACAAGCCATCGCGTGGGGAACGACCTTTATGGGACTTCCCGCCTGGTACGCTGGCCGCTCGGGAAGTCGCGGCCTATCTTACTGCTCAGTCACTAGGTTGGGATCTGGTACCTCCGACCGTGCTGCGCCAGGATGGTCCCGCTGGACCGGGTTCTGTTCAGCTTTATGTTGATGTTGACCAAGAGCGCCACTACTTTACCTTCAGCGAGGAGGAGCGGCAACGCCTGCGCCCGGTGGCTGTCCTGGATGTGTTAATCAACAACGCCGATCGAAAGGGTGGACACATCTTGCTCGCCTCGGATGACCACATATGGTTGATCGACCATGGCGTCTGCTTTCACTGGGAATGCAAACTTCGTACCGTCGTTTGGGACTTCGTTGGCGAGCCTATCCCTGACCACCTGCTGTCCGACCTGCAAACCTTCCTCGACCGCTTCGGTGCTGACCCAAATCTTCAGGCAACTTATGCCGGGTTGCTCTCAACGACCGAGGTCGAAGCTTTAGTTACACGAGCTGAACGACTGCTCACAGAACGCCGTTTTCCGCAGCCTGGTCTTGGCCAGACACACCCGTGGCCGTTGGTATAATGTTGCCGGCTAAATGACTCCTCAACCCCATGGAGAGACCATGCCTGACACCAAGCTGGCATTACTCGGGTTCGGCAATGTTGGACGTGCTTTAGCCCGCCTGCTTCTCATCAAGCGTGATGAACTTCGCCGGCGGTACCAGATCAACTGGCATGTCGTCGGCATTGCCACCCTGCACCATGGCGCTGCGCTTGATCCGGCTGGCCTGGATCTCGAGCAGGCGCTAACACTGGCGGAGGCTGGCAAAGACCTCTCCCTGCTCTCCCTCGAACCCTCCACGATGGACGGAGAGACCTTCGTGCGCTCCTGCGGCGCAGATGTACTATTCGAAAACACACCGGTAAATTACCAAACCGGTCAACCCGCCGTCGACCACCTACGAACCGCAATCGAGTCTGGCATGCATGCGATCACCGCCAACAAAGGACCAGTGGTGCACGCCTATAAGGAATTGACCGAACTAGCCCGTTCGCGAGAGGTGTCCTTTCTCTTCGAGTCAGCCGTTATGGATGGCGCGCCGATCTTCTCAATGTGGCGCGAAACTCTGCCGGCCGCTGATCTGCGATCCTTTCGCGGTGTGCTCAATTCGACCACAAACCTGATCCTGACGCTGATGGAGGAGGGAAAGTCCTTCGACCAAGCCGTCGCTTACGCCCAGGACATTGGCATCGCCGAGACCGACCCCAGCGGCGACACACAGGGTTGGGACGCTGCGGTCAAGGTGGCCGCTCTGGTGACGGTTCTGATGGGGGTCCCCCTCAAGCCCGCCCAGGTCACACGAGAGGGCATCGAGAACCTTACGCCTGAAAATATTATGGATACGCTCGCTGCTGGCCGACGATGGAAGCTGGTTTGCCAAGCGACGCGCGTCGGCAGCGGCGTTCAAGCCTCCGTTGGCCTAGAACAAGTTGAGCCTAGCGATCCCCTATACAACGTCGTGGGAACATCCTCCTCCGTCACCTTCGAAAGCGACGTACTAGGGGACTTGACCATCACCGAAGCCAATCCCGGACCTCACACAACCGCCTATGGTTTGTTGGCTGACTTCCTTAATGCTGTACGCTCGCCGTTATAGCAACGCCAGAGCACATCTGACCTAATAATGTGAATTTCATACACGAAGCCCTCACGCTGTTCAGCTAACTTGAAGAATCGGTTACCAGATCCATAGTATCATCAGCAAATACCATATTAACCGAACGCTCTTAGCCATAATGGAATATCTTTGCTATGAGCAAAGAGCGAAGATCGGAACGGCGTTGACAAAGATTTGAAATCACAAGATAAAAATATGTCCTCTATTAGCTTCGAACCCATTGGCATTCTCAATGGTGGTAAAATGGTCAAACTTTTGGTTTTTAGGGATAGCACATCATGGCCCGTTATCTTCTACGGCGCATAATATCAGGTCTAATCGTCCTCTTCCTGTTTGTCAGCGTATTATTCTTCGCCGTGCAGGCAATCCTTCCTGGCGACTTTGTCGGTCAGTATTCACTCCAATTATCACCCGATGAAGCACAAGAGGTACGCGAGTTGCTTGGGCTGGATATGACACTTTGGCAGCAGTACCTTAAATGGCTTTCCAGACTTCTCAGAGGAGACCTGGGCTTCACATACACATGGAGGGGACCCGGTTCACCAGTACTTGAAATCATAAAGGAGACGCTCCCTCCCACCATCCTCGTCTTCGGCCTTGGCACCGTGATGGCATTCCTACTTGGCCAATGGTTGGGTAAGGTGACGGCCTGGAGGGGACCGGGGTTCCTCTCAGGATCGGTCACTTTCAGCGCCATCATGCTCTATACCGCCTTCCCGCCTTGGCTCGCCTTCTTGTTGATCCACTTTATTGCGGGCAAGCTTGGTTTCCTTTCTCAGTCACTAACCCTTCGTCCCATGTGGCGATTGTCAGATGCGAGCCAAACGGAAGTGATGATAAAAATGATAATTGGGCTCATTACTGTTCTGATCGTCATACTATCTGTCAATAACCTTCTTCGTCGGTTGTTAGGACGGCGACTTCCATTGGTCATCTCCCTACCCCTGATAATCGCTGGCTGGGTTGTGTCCTGGTATTGGTATGACTTCGTTCCTCTAGCCACGGACATCCTCCGCCAGGCCGCACTTCCCATCCTGGCTTATACTCTCCTCTCTTTTGGAGAGATCATGGTCATCATGCGCACCTCCATGACGGATACTTTGAATGAGGCGTACGTCCAAACAGCCCACGCCAAGGGCTTGCCCGACTACGTGGTGCGCGACCATCATGCAGCTCGTAACGCCCTTCTGCCGGTTATTAGCAAGCTAGTGACCGGGCTACCCTTCCTGCTTACCGGCTTGGTCATGATTGAGAAGACCATTGGATGGACAGGAGTAGGAACGACGCTCTTCTACGCAATTGGAATGCAGAATGTGACCTTACTGTTGGGGATGATCATTGCCATTGGCGTTTTCTCGCTGATCACCCGTGTGATCCTGGACATCTTCATCGCCGCCCTTGACCCTCGAGTTCGTATCAAACCCGAGTTGTCGGGCATATTCCAATGAGCGTTTCATCGATCTCTCACCTACACTATGTCGGTCGAAGGCAGCGCCTAGGAATCTGGGCTGCTTTAACTTGGCGTAGGATCAAGGAGGCGTGGGGAGTCTACTCCCAGAACTGGATGGCTGTTTTGGGCCTGGTGCTGATTCTAATCTACGCCGCCATGGCGATTGCCCATCCTATCCTGATGAAGACCGTCTGGCCAAAAGGCATTTATGATCCCGTTCTCGGGCACGACATTGAAATCTTTCCTCATCCCTCCCCACCCTCCGCTAAACACCTCTTGGGCACCGACGCGTTAGGACGGGATGTGCTCAGTACCTTGCTCGCCGCTACCAGGCCATCGTTTCTAATGGCGATCACTGCCGCGATAACAACAGCCTTTATCGGTACGTTGATTGGAGCAATATCAGCCTATTTCCGGGGTGTCGTTGATAGCATCTTCGCCCACCTGGCAGACGTTACCCTCTTGGCGCCAGCCCCATTGGTGATGGTCATCATCGGCTTCGTCCTCGATATCCAACCAGTTGAGTTCGGGTTGATCTTTGGCATCCTCGCCGGGGTGGGCGTTGTAGCGATCGTATTGCGTTCACACGCTTTAACGATTATGTCTAAACCCTTTATAGAAGCCTCACGCGTCGCAGGAGCCGGCGCTATCCACATTGTATTCAAACACTTAGTGCCGCATATGCTACCCTTGGCTGCGGTTAATATGATGCTCACCGTAACCGGCGCAATCTTTGCCAACGGGTTCATTGCCTTCTTGGGTCTTTCAAGGGCACAGCTAAATTGGGGCAGTATGATCTACGATAGCTTTACCTACCAGCAATGGGTCAACACGACCATAACCTGGAATGTGCTGATCCCGTCAGCGATGGCAATCTCCCTTTTCGCTGCGGCCTTTTATCTAATCGGAATAGGGTTACATGAAGTAGCCGAGCCTCGAATCGCCGAACGCAGAGCTATAATTAATCGAAGGCGTCAGGCGCTTGGCTTGAAAACAATAATATCCAAGAAGACCCTATCCGAGCATGCCATACCGCCCACACCGCACCCAGTACAATCTGCTTGTCGATTGAAGGTAGGAGAAACTTGCATTGGGACCCTGCTCTTTGCCAGACTACACGGCAAGTATTTAGGTCCCGAGAACGTTGAATTTAAGAAAATTCTAGGGGAACCACTGAGACCATTAAAAGGCGTAATCCCAATCGTTTCTCAGTATGGCGGTTTAGTAAACCACATCGATGAAACCTCGATGATCATCTCTTTCGGTTTATTCCAACAAAGATTGCCGCCGCAGGTCAGCGCCTTGCTAGCCACCCACACTGGTCTTGAACTTGTAGACTATATCGGAGATTTCAACGCGGCAAGGACAAGAGCAGGGTTGCCGACTCTGAACACGAGTATAGGAATCGCCACTGGCTCAATAACCGTTCATGAAAAGAGTCAATCCGATAATCCCACCCGCAGATTCCTTGGAAAGGCGGTGAATACAGCTCAGCGCTTGCAACAATTCACAGTCACCATGAAGTCTGGAGGGTTGCTGATTAGTGAAGAAACTTATAAATACTTGACCGTAGTTCAGCATCAATTCTTCTTTGGGCGTCAGGGCCTGGCAGATATTCCTTGGGAGAGCAACCCGAAGATGGTCTATGAGATCGTCGGGCGTCGCCAACGACTGGTACAGTCAAATAAAGCCAGATATCGTTTCTAGGGAGCGAAAGCTAACAGAAGAACGTTGCTTCGAGAACAAGCTGAGTAAGAAATGGGTAACCTTATAGAATTCCATAAAAGGGTTGACCGCTCTTCAAATACGTTGTAAACTAGCCGGGTATTCTAGAGAAAGGTGGCGCAGTTCATGCCCAGCATCACAAACAACATCTTCCAGGCAACTCGCATCAAGATCGATTTTGGTGTTGGTGCAAATTTGCCTTCTCGGGGTGCGCCTACTGACAGGTAACAGTCCACTATCTACTCGGCCGCGGGCGCCCTCCGGCGCCCGCGGCTTTGTTTTTCTGTGCTTTTTCGGCCGCGGGCACCCGCGGCCGAGCTTTTTTAGGAATAGATGATGTATAAGCGATCAACACCGAAACAACCGTTGCTCAACAACACACTGAAGCTGTTCATGCTGGCCATGGTTCTGGCTAATATCGCCGCCAACATGTACGGAATATTGCTGCCACTCTACCTCAAGGATCTCGGTGCCAGCGTAATGCAGGTGGGGTTGTTCTTCACCTTGTCGCGGATCATCCCTCTGGCGCTGCAGATCCTGGGCGGTTGGGTTTCCGACACACTTGGCAGGCTGCGCAGCATCGCCATGGGAAGCATCGCCGGCGTACTTGCCTATATCGGACTGATCCTCGCTCCCACTTGGCAGTGGGTGTTGGTTAGTGAAGGATTGGGAGCGATGACCCGCTCGCTTGTCGGTCCTAGTTTCGGTGCCTTCATCGCCGAGCAATCCTCAGAAGAGAACCGTGCTCGGGTTTATGGAATCACTGAAACCATCTTCATGTTGACCATTGTGCTCGGCCCACCACTGGGTGGCTGGTTGGCTGGAGCGTACGGCTTTACATTCATGCTGCTATGCTCAGGCTCTCTGTACACTATCGCGACAATGATTCGTATCGGCATGGCGCGTTTCGCAGCACAGGGAAAAGAAGCCAAGCCGGAAAAGTTGTCGATGGTAAGCCTGCGTACCAACCTGCGCGGAGTGGCAGCTTTAGTTCTGGCTGGTGGGGTGGTGACCTGGATCCTGATCACTGATGGCGTTCGCGATATTGCCTTCTCAATGTCCTTCACCCTCATGCCACTTTACCTGCAAGACATTGGCGGCTTGACCATTATACAAATCGGGCTGCTTGAATCAGTCTTCGGTATTTTCAACATGATCACCACCATCCCTGCTGGTTGGCTGGCGGACAAGAAAGGCGAGCGGGTGACGATCGTGCTGGGTTTCTTGCTTGATTCGACCGCGCTAATGGTCCTACTTCAGGTGGACAGCTTTATCGGCTACGCCTTCGCTTGGGCGTTATTCGGTTTAGGAGTGGGATTGATGTCGCCTGCTTATCAATCGCTGATCAGTAAAGCCGTGCCAGAAAAGTTGCGCGGCACTGCGTTTGGTTTTCTGCACTCCAGCTTGGGCTTATTCTCTCTCCCAGCGCCGGCTATTGGCGCACAACTTTGGGAGCGATTCAGCCCTCGCTTTCCCTTCAGCCTCACCGCCATAGTGGCGCTACTGACGACGATCCCAGCCTGGCTGAAGTTCAAGTTATCGGATAATGATAAATTGGGCAATCCGTGAAAAGTATTATCAATTGCATTACTGCCATACGTAGAAAATGCAAGGAACAACCATGAATACTCAAACAACTATACAAGTTAGCACAATCCAAATTCCGGATGCCCCAGTCATTTCTGGCCTCACCTTTCGCAAATTCCTTGGGGAGGTTGATTATCCAGCCATGCTGGCAGTGATCGAGGGCAGCAAAGAAACCGACAACATTAAACGAACAGATACACTTGAGGACATCGTCCGAAACTACGAGCATCTCACCAACTGCGATCCCTACCAGGACGTACTCATGGCTGAGATCAATGGCCAGGTCATCGGCTACAACCGCGTCTTCTGGGAAAAGCTAGATGACGGAACGCGCACCTACACACTCTTTGGTTTCCTGCTCCCTGCCTGGCGACGTCGGGGGATAGGCGGTGCCATGCTGCACCACGCCGAACAGCGTTTACATGAGATCGCCGTCAGCCATCCCGAGGACGGACCGCGATTCTTCCATTCCTGGGCCGCCGACACCGAAATTGGCGCCCAACGCTTGCTGATGAGCGAAGGCTATCAACCTGTTCGGTTCTCATATGAAATGGTGCGCGACTTAAGTGAACTGATCCCCGAAGCACGTATACCCGAAGGATTGGAGCTGAGACCAGTGGAATCAGGGCACCTATGGCTGATCTTCGACGCCATGAACGAAGCTTTCCGCGACCACTGGAGCCACCGTGACATGACCAAAGAAGAGTTCAAACAATGGATGAAAGACCCTACTTTTGATCCAAAACATTGGAAGGTAGCATGGGACGGGGACCAAGTGGCTGGCATGGTGTTGAATTTCATCAACGCAGGTGAAAACGAGGAGTACAAACGCAAACGCGGCTACACAGAGGGTATCTCAGTGCGCCGCCTATGGCGCAGACGCGGGCTGGCTCGATCATTACTGTTGCAGAGTCTACGTTACTTCGAACAGGTCGGCATGACCGAGGCCGCGCTTGACGTAGACACTGAGAACCCCAGCGGCGCACTACGGTTGTATGAGAGCGCGGGTTTTTACCCCGTCAAACACTATATTGACTACCGCAAGCCACTCGATTGATCCACCGCGATCTCAACCGGGTTCAATCCTAAAAATGAGTCTACTTAATAAAGCAGCCACCAGCAAGAAAAGGATGTATATGTGGAGTGTGGGCAAAGCCCACATTCCACATATACCGTTCCCTTCCTCGCGCATGTGCTTTTTTAATGCAGTTAAAATTATTATTAGAGAGCATCGAGGAGATGAAGATGCCACCAACAGTGTTTGAAAAGCTGTCCAAAGAAGGTTTCACTATCCGCCCGGCAACTATGGATGACCTAGAAGCCGCGGTGAACCTATTCAACGCCTTTTCCCTGGCTACTATCGGCGTAAAAGAGTCTCGAGTGAAAGACATCGGCAATGAATGGCAGACGCCCGGTTTTGAGCTGGATACTGCCACCCGGATTGTTCTCTCACCAAATGGTGAGTTAGTGGGCTATATTGGTGTATGGGATGTGGGCAAGCCACCAGTGCATCCTTGGGTGTGGGGCTGCGTACATCCAGAATGGGAACGCCAAGGGATTGGCAGCAGCTTGATGACATGGGCCCAGGCACGCGCCCAACAAGCCATCGTCGAAGTTCCTGAGGATGCACGGGTGACTATGCACTGCGATACCGTCAGTACCCACGAGCCCAGTAAACGCCTGCTAGAGAGTCTGGGCATGCAATTGATACGCCATTCTTGGCAAATGGTGATCGAGCTGGATAGCTGCCCACCGGCTCCACAATGGCCTAAGGATATTGCTCTTCGCATGTACAACCACGACCAGGACGCTGAAGCCGTTTACCGGGCAGTGGACGAAGCTTTCAGGGATCACTGGGGATATGTTGAGCAACCCTTCGATCAAAGCTTTCAGCGCTGGCTACATTTCGCCATCAATCACCAGGATTATGATCCTACTCTTTGGTTCTTGGCGATGGATGGTGATGAGATCGCCGGGGTGGCTAGGAGCAGGCCTAGATCAGATGAAGACCCCGAGATGGGGTGGGTCAGCGTCCTATGTGTTCGCCGACCGTGGAGAGGGAAAGGTCTAGGGTTAGCACTACTGCAGCACACCTTTGGCGAGTTCCACCATCGAGGGAAACGACGTGTTGGTCTGGGGGTTGATGCACAAAGCCTGACCGGCGCCACTCGACTTTATGAGAAAGCTGGCATGCACGTCCAAAGGCAGTATGATACATATGAGCTAGAACTGCGACCCGGAGTGGAGCTTCGCACTGAGACTTCTTAGGGATAGCACCATCATCATGCTACTGCAACCACTTGGAAGCAACCACCAACCCGGGTAGGAGGTGAGCAACCTTGATAAAGGATGATATATCCATCCGGGCTGTGTTCTGGGATTTGGGCGGTGTGATCGTGCGAACTCATGATTGGGGTGGACGCGCTCGCTGGGAGAAGCGCGCTGGGCTCTCGCCGCATGAACTGGAACGTATCGTGTTCAGAAGTGAAATGGGGGAACGAGCCGCCCTGGGCCAGGCTAGCTCAGACGAGGTATGGACCTGGGTCCTCCATCATTTAGGCTTTCCTGAAAGCGAGCGGTCAGCCATAGAGCGCGACTTCTTCAGCGGAGACCAGGTTGACAACGAATTGATCTCGTTCATCCGCAGTCTACGTCCCGGATATAAAACCGGCATCATCTCCAACGCCTGGCCCGAACTTCGCCACTGGCTCGAGGTGGAGTGGTGTATCGCCGATGCATTCGACCACATCGTAATCTCCGCCGAGGTAGGAGTATTGAAACCCGACCCCCACATTTATCACATGGCCCTCAACGGGCTTGGAGTTTCACCAAGCGAAGCGATTTTCATCGATGATCTTAGGAAGAACGTCACCGGCGCGCTCGATATAGGTATGCAAGCGATCCACTTCAAAACAACTGAACAGGTCATGTATGAGTTACGAGCACTGCTTGATCCGACCCTCTAAATATAGATAGACTCCATAGCAGTTAGTCTGTGTCGGTTGACAATATGAGCACCGCTCACGAAGGGGAGGAACATGAGACCCCTTTACCTACCCCATCCAATACAAAGTAGGGGCGCACGGGCCGGGAACTAAACCCGGCATCTGCGACCGTGCGCCCCTACTGCTCATCAAACTCGGTTAATCCGATAATGTGTTCGAGGTTCCAATCAACAGATTGGAGTTGCACCAGTACTACAAAAATGGCACAATAGTATCTACACATCAGGCAGCCTCTGTGGCCTATCGCACTCGCCTCAGTGGCCCTGCTCTTCAATCGCAACCCGATATCTCATGCTGAATAGGGGCTATTACTGCTTCCATGCAGGAGAAGACTAAACGGCCACTGATATCAAGGACACTTGCCCTCTTCCTGGTGGGGATCGCGTTCGCCGAAGCCTCACGCACCATGACCATGGTCCAGGTGCCTATCTTCCTGCGTGAGCTCGGCGCCGACATACGCCAAATCGGTCTATTTTTCACCGTTGCACTCGTTTTTCCGCTCCTCCTCCGCATCCTCGGCGGATGGCTTTCGGACACCATTGGCCGGCTAAGAGCGATCTGGCTAGGCAGTCTCGCCGGAGCACTCGCCTATATCCCCTATGCCTTAGCGCCCACCTGGCAGGTGGCTTTGCTGGGACCAGCCCTCCTAGCGGTTGCCTCAGCTTTGATCTACCCGTCCTATCGAGCTTATATCGCAGACACTACCGATAATGAGTCGATCGGTCGGGTCTTCGGCATTGCTGAAACCGTCCGTAACGTAGCCTGGATTGTCGGACCTCCTTATGGTGGTTTGCTGGCGCAAAGCTTGGGCTATCGCTGGATGTTCGCCGCCGCCATCATGTCTTCTGGGGTTGCGGCAGTCATTTTCCTAACCTTGACCCGCAGCATGGGCCAAGAGAAGACAACACTGACCGAGAGGCCCAGTCTCACCTCCTTGCGGAGCTCCTTGAGGGAGATCTTCGTCTTGATGCTTTCCGGCGGGCTTGTCACCTGGTTGCTAATCACTGACGGGGTGTACGACATCGCTTCCAGGTTATCGTTTGACTTGATGCCGATCTATTTAAGCGACATAGCTGGTTTCAGTAAACAAGCCGTGGGATGGATGGATGGTATCCACGGTATCGCTTGGGTTGCAGTCAGCGCTGGGGCGGGTTGGCTGGTCGATAAGACCAGCGAGCGTTTGGCCGTCGTCCTCAGCCTAATCGTCCTAATCGCCTCTCGTCTAACATTCGCATTAGTCTCAAGCTTCTGGGGGTTCACCTTCTCCTGGATCTTGCTCGGCATTGGAGGTGCGGTGATGCAACCGGCCCTTAATTCATTAGTCGCCAAGGGCGTCCCTTCGCACCTGCGAGGCATCACCTATGCTTTGTTGGTCACCAGTGTGAGCCTGATCTGCTTGCCCTTCCCTTGGATCGGAAGCCTGATCTGGAATGCCATTGGTCCAAAGGCACCCTTCATGATCACCGTCGTGATCGGCAGCTTGGCGATTATCCCTGCCTGGATGAAGCTTGTCGTCCCTGACACGTTACCCCAGACCACAGCCACACCCATTGATTAATCTAACTTACCTACAACCATTTCCCTAGCTTGGTGTTACAAGAATCGACGGCCCAATAAAGAACCTCGCTCCATACGCGAGCCTGCATTCGCCAAAGGGATCATCTGCAAACAGCAACGCATTCTAGGAACAGACAGGGAACGAGGGGAAGCAAACAATGGAAGAGGGATCTGCTCTCAAGAGGACTAGGGGAAAGCTAAACAAATAGTTGAGCCCCCTGCCATCCGCCAGACGGCCAGCACTGCCGCTCTTGCTGGTGAGTCTCTCATCGTTCAACCGCAACGGAAGGGCGTTTCTCCAACCAGTCGGCGCTATCGCTTCCTGACCGCCATTTTCAATGGGCTCAGGTAGGTTGGTCGGAGCTAGCCACGGCCAATGAGGACAAGCAATCCTTTGGTGCCCTGGGGCTCTATCTACCAACACTGTAAACATCCCTGGGCCGCAAGTCAATGAGCGTTAAGCTTAAAAAAAAGTACTGGATAATAATGCTGACTCCACTAAAAAAGGTCAACCACGAGAAGAGGACCGGTATGTGGGGGTGGGGGGGCAGCCCCC
>JAUWHR010000046.1 GCA_030605795.1 Anaerolineae bacterium
GAAGGTCCTGAGGTATCGAAGGGCTCGCAATGACATCAAAAAGCCTTTTCGTGAGTAGAACTGCCTATTTCCGGCCGATGCCTGAGTAGTTACAATCAACAGCATAAGAGTGAAGAAGTGATTGAGCATAGTGGATGTAGAATATTCAAGAGACTCGTAGCCACGAGTGGGCGAAAGGGCTGGCGTGTCTGTCGTCATCCTGGTTCAGGCAAGGGTCGATGAGTTTGTGTATTGACAGTAGCTGTACGTAGGTGAAAACGGTACAATCAGTACGGAATAAAAGGGAGCCCAGGAGCTGAGGCGTATAGGCATCCGATCAAATGGTGCCAAGGTGCCTTGGCGCTCTGGTGCTAAAACGCCGAGGCCTAATAATATGAACACTTTAACCAAAAACTCCATCTTCAATGATCGTCAGATACTACTTGGCATTACTGGTTCTATCGCAGCTTACAAAGCCGCCGATCTGGCCTCCAAACTAACTCAAGCCGGAGTGCAGGTGAGCGTTATCCTGACCGAAGCGGCGCAGCAGTTCGTCACACCGCTGACCTTTCAATCGGTCACTGGGCTTCGGGCGTATACGGATACCGACTTGTGGGGCAGCGAAGCTCACGTGCTGCATATCGGCTTAGCCGAGGGTGCTGACCTACTGGTCATAGCTCCGGCCACGGCCAACACCATTGCCAAGCTGGCACATGGCCAGGCCGACTCCCTGCTCACAATAACGGCTCTGGCCATTCGCTGTCCGCTGATGATTGCACCGGCGATGGACATGGGAATGTTCGAGCACACCGCCACTCAGGTGAATCTGGCAATGCTTGAGGAACGAGGGGCGATCGTGGTCGGCCCTGCCGAAGGGCGTATGGCTTCCGGCTTGATTGGTAAAGGTCGCATGGTTGAACCAGAGGAGCTTGTCGGTCACATCCGGTTGACCCTGGGGAGAGAGGGGTCGCTCGCTGAGCGGGTGGTTGTGGTCACCGCCGGTGGCACGCATGAACCCATTGACCCGGTACGGGTAGTGGCCAACCGTTCCTCCGGCAAGCAGGGTTTCGCCCTGGCACAGTCGGCGCTCGATCGTGGTGCTGACGTGACCCTCATCGCTGGGCCTGTCCACCTGCCGACGCCGGTGGGGGCTAAGCGGTTAAATGTTGAAACTGCAGTCGAGATGCGAGACGCCGTGATGACTGCTGTGGAAGGTACTGATGCGCTGCTCATGGCCGCCGCGGTGGCCGACTTCCGCCCGGTGCTGACTGCTGCAGAGAAAATCAAGCGGCGCGATGGAGTACCGGTGGTGCAATTCGAGCCGACCGACGACATCTTGGGGTTGGTGACTAAAAGGCGGAGCGAGACCGGTCGCCCAACGGTCGTTGTCGGGTTCGCCGCCGAGAGCCAGGATCTGCTTGCAAACGCACGGGCAAAACTCGAGGAGAAGGGTTTGACGTTGATTGTCGCTAATGACATTACCGCGCCTGATGCCGGCTTCGCCGTGGATACCAACCGGGTCACCCTGATCGATGCGCAGGGCGAGGTCAAAGAGCTGCCGCTGATGAGCAAGACGGAGGTGGCGGAGGTGGTAATGGAACGGGTGGTTGCGTTGTTGGGTAATGGGGATTAGGAGAGGGGGAATGGGATTAGGGATTGGTTTTACCAACGTGCATTTCTAATCAGTGGGTAACTACTCACCCTCCCGCAGGTTTAGATGTTGTTTTTACATGGAATCACGTCTCGACCGGATATTCAAACTAATTAATGCTCTCAGTCATAACCTGCGGGAGGGTAGGCTGAGTAGTCACGTCAGTGGTATGTAATAGGTATAAAGGCCGGCGGATTTGGTGGGAAAGCTAAAAGGGAAGTTACTTCTTGGTACCCAGGGCTTTTCCTTCTCTGACTGGGTCGGTCCCTTCTATCCTGCAGGTACGAAGGGGAGAACGTATCTGGATGAGTATGCTCTTCGTTTGCCAATCGTCGAGATCGATTCCACTTTCTATGGCGTTCCGCGGGCGACAACCGTTCAGGGTTGGCGGGAGAGAACACCCGAGCACTTTAAATTCGCCGCAAAATTCCCCAAGCTGATCACTCACGAGAAGAAACTCGATCGCGCCCAGAGTGACGCAGAGGCTTTTATCGGCGTCATACAGGCTCTAGGTGACAAGTTGGCCGTGCTCATTCTGCAGTTCGCTTATGATTTCACCCCGGACCACTTTGACCGGCTAGATGATTTCTTAGGAGCTCTTCCCGAAGGTCCACGATACGCGGTTGAGGTCCGTAATCGTGCCTGGCTCACAGCCAATCTAGTTGAGATGCTCTCAAATCACAACGCCGCCCTGGTGCTTCAAGACCTGCACTACATGCCCAAGCTCGACTGGATTACAGCTGATTTCACTGTCATACGATGGTTGGGCCGGCGCAAGGATATCGAGCATTTTGACCGGATCCAGATCGACCGCACACAGGAACTCGAGGTATGGGCTGAGCGGGTGCGGTGCTTCCTTGAGGATGGAGTCGATGTCTATGGCTTCTTCAACAACCATTATGCTGGTTTTAGCCCGGGAAGTGTCGGTCAGTTCGCGGCCATGTTGGGCGTCGAACTAGGCGCGCCTATGGAAGGCAGTATTGACATCGGTCAGTTTCGATTGGAGTTGAACGATGACTGAGATCGAGGAGATGCTTACTGATCTACCCTCAACCCCTGAGCCAAGTTCTGTGTTAGGGGTTATCACCCGTGCCCTCGAGCGCCTGGGTGGTGATCTTGACTACCTGGCCGGAATGAGGATAGTCGCCCCTGGCGTGGGAGAGCTTTACGGGGTCAAGGTACCCGTGCTGCGCAAGATGTCGGGTGAGATAGTAGGCGCCTACAAGAAAGAAAGTGATACCCTGCGAGCGATTGCGATTGAGAGCTGGGCTCGAGGTAGTCGTGAGCACCAGTTGGTGGCACTCTTTATATTAGTCAGGGTAAAGCTTGCACCGGCGGAACGCTGGGAGTTGGGCGTCCGTTTCCTGCCCGATGTGAACAACTGGGAGAGCTGCGACCAACTTTGCGCCGCGCTGTTGGGGGAGGCTTTAGCGGTGGATCCCGATTATATGGATGTGATTGAGAACTGGGTGGAAGATGAGAACCTCTGGGTCCGCCGGGCGTCACTGGTGGCGCCGGTCTACCTACGACGGGCGAAATACTCGGAGCAGGTGGCGCTCGACCTCGACCGGCGGACGCTGGCGATTTGCGACACCCTGTTGAATGACCAAGAAAAATACATCCGCAAGGCGGTCGATTGGTCTGTTCGAGAAGTGATAAAGCGCCGCTACGATCTGGGTCGGGAATGGCTGTTCGCCCAGGCTAAATCCGAACTCTCACGAACCGCGCGCTCCACGCTCAAACTAGCGGCCAAGAAGCTCACTGAGCACGACCAGACAATCTTCTTGAACTTGCTTGGGGGTTGAGAACCTTTCCCAAACCGATGTACCCACTTCAGCAGTGTCTCGTTCCGTGAGCGATCAAAGTCGCAGCTAAGAATACAAAGACCACGAAGGTGGTCTTCGTATTAGTCGGCGCAGCCAAGGGCATCCTAATCCTACATCGTTGAGGCAAACCTGCCCCAAACTGAGCGACTTGCTGTTACCTTCAAGTGATGTTCGATGTTATACCGGTCTCACGAGTAAATAGGGAATCACTCAGGGGGAACGCCTGTGGTAGAAATAGATTGCTCCATCAGAACCTTCAAAGTATTTGTATAACCCCTTAGTGAAAGCTCTCAATCGATTCTCCGCTTCCCATCCATAAATATCTTGGAACTTCCAGAATTTGCCAGAAAAGAGTATCAACGCAGCTGCGTCTCGACGGAAGATCATTTGCACATCATCAAACTCATTTTCCCCAAATGTATCAAAAACTTCTAGCGGTGTCTTGTTTTCAAGCTCAGTAATTCTGTATGCTGACCTGCCGGTATAAAACATAATTACCTCGACATCATTGCTAATTAAAGGCACCCCTTCTGGCAACTCCATCAATGTGGGGATGACCTCTGAGCCTTGCCACTTCCTGCTTGTGTAACCCAAACCATTTTCGTGTAGGTCCGCTATGAGATTAAGACCCCGGTAAGTGTTCGAAGCGATCCCAGAAAGAACAACGACAACAATGAAAATTTGAAATAACCTACGTGACCCGAGAGCCTTAACAGCAAATATGTATAAAGAGCAATAACCTACGAGTGCTCCAATTAGGATTGGCGAAAGGATCCTTTCAATGAGCGCTGTTTTT
Source organism: Anaerolineae bacterium (assembly GCA_030605795.1). Taxonomy (GTDB): domain Bacteria; phylum Chloroflexota; class Anaerolineae; order Anaerolineales; family E44-bin32; genus DUEZ01. The sequence goes on from JAUWHR010000046.1 coordinate 4,253, forward strand.
GGTTCCGAAATAAATAAGTATGCGAAGACGATGAAAGCTGTGTAGATGACAGCCAGAAGAGTAAAAATTGCACCAAGTTGAAAACATCGATCATGAAGAAATCGACGAGCGGTGTGTTTATTTGGATTGCGAAACGCGATCACGAACAAGGAAGAAATAATGGCCGAGAACAGGACAAAAATACTCAGAATAATGATCAGCCTGGTCCGATACGAGGCGGAAAGCAAATGTTGCACTGGCAGCCAATCCCATGCCACCTGCACGAAGGCAGCTCTGATAGGTTCAGATCTCTCCCAGAGGTTAGCCATCCCGAAATCATACTTTCCAACCGAGTTCCCGGCGCGCAAGGTTTTAAAAGTCCAGAACAGTAAAAATACGAGGCTAAAGGAAACGTACTTTGCAAACGCCCATACCTTGTACTTTAAATCTCGTTGAACGAAAAGCGCGATGGCTACGAACCCGGTTGCAACTATTGTTACTCCGCTAAATCGCGAGAGCATAGCCAATCCGCCTAGCGTGGCGGAGATGATCAAGATTAGACTCTTGCCTTTTTGAAAATATGGAACAAGTAGAACCAAGCTCAGAATTCCAAGCGAGAAGAAAAGCGGCTCGGCCATCACACCTGTGTAATTCAAGATAAACACAGGTGAAGTTAGGATAAACACGACCAACAGTACTGATAACACTGGCTGATTGGTGAAGTAATAGGCAGAGAACCCAAGGGAGAGAATGAATACGACAAACAAAAACACATTAATACTACGTGCAGCAACAAGAAGGTCAATTCGAAAGAAACCCATAAGGCCGAGAAGGGTCGAATAAAATGGGGGGCGAATAGTGAGCGGTACAGCATCTCCAGTGAGACCTACCAACACCAATCCGCGTCCATTGATTAAATTTCTGGCTGCTTCTATGTACTCTACAGAATCGCCCTTCGCCCATGGTCCCCAATTCGTGCAATAGAGAACCAGGAAACCACCGACCAGACTGAGGAGGACGATCAAAGCGATGATGAGATAATGTACGCGCGAGTCAGACTTCAATGCTTTTTCTCTCCCCTTCTTCGATAAGATGATGCTTCACTTATAAATCGAACGACAAAGCTCACCCGACTTTCCGCAGCCAGAAACCTTTCCTTCTGCTGCCGCTCAGTGTTCGGCAAACTCGTCTAATCGTTAACTGCCAGGGTTGTTCTCTTTTAACAAGAATAATGCACCCGGGATAAATACCACTGCTTGAGGGACCAAAAAGAGCCTCGTTTCAGCCACAATACTTGCAAACATATGCACGATAAACCAGATTGGAATGATGACCCAAAAGAAGGCTTTCAAACTGTGTGGCCACGTTCTATATGCCAAAACTGCCAGTAAGGGAAGTATCCCCAATGTAGCAAAGAGCTGTACCCAAGTTATCGTGCGAAGCAGGTTGTATTTTAGTAAATTTTTCCCAGGGGGATGACCTTGGGGAATGATCAGCTCCTGAGGACCAAACGAAAGTCTGAGAATAATAAAGATTAAAAGATATATAGCAAAAGCGATTGCCGCTACGCGTGTCGTTTTGGATTTTAATTTTCCACCTTCCGCAGCAAAATGGGAAGCCAACAACATAAAAGGTATAAGTCCACTTGTTTCCCGATTCAATGCGGCTAAGGCCATAACCGGAATGAGCCATAAGGGTTGATTAATCAGTATGAGCCAACCCGTAAGCAGATAAAAGATGATGTCGAAGTAATTGCTGAACTGTAAATCACTGTCATAGTAGGCATGGGTCATACCCCATGCCAAGAGGCTTATTCCGATAAGAGCTTGTGCGGCTGAGAGCCCAAACCGTCTGTAGTAGGAATAGGCGAGCAAGAAAATGATTACATTTTGAATGAAACGAACCGATAGAAACGCAACTGCGAGTGGATGTGAAACATTCAGCGTTGTAACGAATAAAATTGCACCTTCGACCACGTAGTCAGCAAGAACTCTGTATTGCCACGGATTCCCTGCGTTTCCTTGAAGGACAGCGAGATGGCGTTCTATCTGATGCCCTTCCTCCAAATAATCTAGTCCTAGATTTGTATATTGCAAATAGACGGTCAGAATACTAAATAGAATCGCGCATACAAGTATTAAACTAAAAAAAGCGATTTTCCCGATCCTTGATTGGGGAAACATGGCAAGTATTTCCATTTCCCGACCGCTACCTTTTCTCCACACCCCTATCATACAACCTGGATATCAAATCGCGCCGCACCGCTCGTCCAGCTTGACTGGATCGTTCATCCCGCCCGAAAAGGTTTCTATCGCGTCGTCGGTGCGGTCGGTCAGGGCGACGATGCGTAGCACATCTTCCACACGCTCTCTGAGCTCCTTGCCGCCCAAGCCATAGATGCGCCCAAAGAAGTTCAGGTTGGCCCGAGCGCTGAGCGTGGGGTAGAGTGCCAGATCCTGGGGCACCAGCCCATTGATCTCTTTGACCTGGTGCAGCTCTTTGATGATGTCGTGGCCGCCAATCCGCGCTGTGCCCGAAGTGGGTGGAATAATGCCGGTCAGCATGGAGATAGCCGTCGTCTTGCCGGCGCCGTTGGGGCCCAGCAGGCCAAAGACTTCACCTTCTTCAACCGAGAAGCTGATCGTCTTGACCGCTTAAAAATCTCCGTACTTTTTCACCAGGTTTTCTACCTCGAGAATGGCAGGCATCGTACGTACTCCTTTCGATACTTTTATGTCATAGGTTAATTGAATAATAAAATCTCAAAACGAGAGAACAATCCCACTGTCAACTGCTCCCGCCGTTGCTCTCACCCTCATCGCTTTCCTCCCTTCGTCCGGCAATCCACGCATCCCCATAGTACAACTTAATTGGCAAATCGCGCCGCACCGCTCGTCCAGCTTGACTGGATCGTTCATCCCGCCCAGACGGGACCATTCGCCCAGCTTGAGCGTTCATCCAGTCGTCCATCCAGCTTGAGCGTTCATCCCGCGAGCAGAGCGAGACGGGACCGCTCTTCCAGCTTGACTGGATCCCCGGTCGCGAGACATTATGCGGCTATTTTAGCGCTTTAGCATCCCAGATATTCCCGCCACCCCTACTGGGATGAGAATCCAACCAGACAGTGTTAGTAATATAGCAAAGGTTGTAGAGCTTATGCCCCATATAATCTGAGAGGAAGGTTTCCATTCTCCCCCGGCCGGGATATCTATTGGCAGAAAGAGATTTAAACTGACCCAAAACGCTTCTCTCCAGATGAGGGATGGTCTGACATCGGTGTTAACCTGAGACTCCACCGCAGGAGACAGCAAGGTCTCCTTTAGCGGATCAACCGCTCCCTCATTTTGAAAGAAAAATGTTCCAACTACTAGCACTAGAGCAATAGCTATAAGGAGGCGGTAGAGTCGTACCCCGTATCCAGTCAGCCCGCGGAGGAACAAATCCCCGATCAAAGCAGCAATGTTCCGTTTTGGGATTAGAGCAGACTCCCGACGCCTCCGATTGTAATAGACGTCATTTGCTAGACGACCCTCTCCAGCCTGACGAAAAGTCTCTTCAAGTTGACTAAAGGGTTGGCGATCATACGGGCCGAGTCGATCCATCAATTTTTCCCAGATGGATGTGGGGCTGATGCGGGCATAGATGCACCCGCGCAAGTCAACTTTCCCTTGGAATCGAGTCTCTGGATGTCCCCAAAAAACGGTCGTTACGGAAGCGTTGAGGAAGCTAACATCCTTGGCAAATTTTGCCCCATGAAAAAAGGTGTCCATTCCAATCCTAGCGCCTCTGAAGCTAGCCCGGTCCTTAAACACGGCTTTGGTGAAATCAGCATTGCCCCCGATCCGAGCGCTTGCAAAGTTGGCCTCCCCTTCAAAGGTCGCGGGGTCGAAGAAGGCAGCCTCCTCGATCTGGGAGCGGTTGAAGCTTACCCGGTCCTTAAACACGGCTTTGGTGAACTCAGCGGTACTCCCGATCCGAGCGCTTACAAAGTTGGCCTCCCCCTCAAAGGTCGCGGTGTTGAAGAAGGCAGACCCCTCGATCTGGGCGCCGTTGAAGCTAGCTCGATCCTTAAACACGGCTTTGGTGAATCCAGTATCCCCCCCGATCCAAGCTTTTGCAAAGTCGGCTTTCCCCTCAAAGGTCGCGGGGTTGAAGAAGGCATCCTCCTCGATCTGGGCACTGTTGAAGATAGCCTGGCCCTTAAACACGGCTTCGGTGTACTCAGCATTCCCCCCGATCCGAGTTCTTACAAAGTTGGCCTCCCCTTGAAAGGTCACGGATTTAAAGAAGGCAGCCCCCTCAATCTGGGCGCCGTTAAAGATGGACTGGTCCCCAAACACGGCTTTGTGGAATTCAGCATTCCCCCCGATCCGAGCGCTTACAAAGTCGGCTTCCCCTTCAAAGGTCGCGGGTTTGAAGAAGGCATGCCCCTCGATCTGGGCGCCGTTGAAGATAGCTCGGTACTTAAACACGGCTTCGATGAAATCAGCACCCCCCCCGATCCGAGTTCTTAAAAAGTTGGCCACCCCTTCAAAGGTCGCGGGGTTGAAGAAGGCAGCCCCCTCGATCTGGGTGCCGTTGAAGCTAGCTCGGTCCTTAAACACGGCTTTGGTGAATTCGGCATCACTCCCGATCTGAGCGCTTGCAAAGTTGGCTTCCCCTTCAAAATCGCTCTTTCTGAAATCAGCCTTTTTTTAAAGCCGGCCCCAGAGAATACTGCCTCCTTCTTGAACGTGGTAGATCGACTGTAAAAAACCCCCATAACTGTGAGATCAGAAAAGGCTGCTTTTCCATGAAAGGTAGCTCCATTAAGAAAGATGTCCTTCTCTAGTGTGGCCGCTGTAAAGATCACGTCGCTTTCAAATATCGAGCTCTCGAGGTTCAGGACTTGCTTGAAAGTCGCATAAGAGCAATCCACATGACCAACGACCTTCGTCCGCTGAATAGTGATTTCCCCTTCGATGATTAAAGACTTGAATATAAGGGAACCCTCAATTACTGCATTGATGATTTCAACTGCCTTTCCGCTCTTAACCGCCTCTACAACCTCTTCTGCGGGAATTGTTTTTGCCTCCTTTTCCGCTTCGTTACATTCATCAGGGAGAACATGCTTGAAGAGTTTGGATGTTATTTCTGTTTTCTCTTTCCCGCTCATGAGGTGATTCTCTCCTCTTCTCATTTGCCATAATTACGCATTTAATGCGATGCACAATAACTCTTTCTAGGACACAGGAATTCTGATATCTGCCAGTACTCGCAGCCCGCCTCCGTTATTATAGCGCCAGCGCCGTGGAGGGAAGGAGCAAACCGGTCTAAACATCTTCGACGTTGTACCCGGCATCGGCCAGGTAGGCAGCGCGCCGCTCACCTCACCACTCAGCGACGGCGACAGTGTGTCCACCATGTCTGTCTCTTCACCCATGAGCGAGCTGTCGCCGTATGACGAGAGCGCCCAGTAGGTGAAGGTTATTCTGCCCCTCAACCAGCGGCACATCGCAGGTATCCCCTGAGCAATAGAAGGCCTCGCCGTTGCGTGTGCCCTCAACCCCGATGATTGTTTCGCCGGAAAGCGGCTCTGCCCCAGCTAGATGTAGTGTGGACGAGGTGGTGCACCAGCCGTTGACCAGAGAGCAGTTTTGCAGTTCGCCGGTGATGGTGGCCTCTGGCAGATCAATTTCTTGTTCTTCCCAACGATAAGCCTTATTGCAGCCTGAAGTGTCTGCTATCCATCCACACAGTGCAAGTTGGCGGTCAATACTGGGATGTTCATCACAGGTATGAATAATGAGGCAGGTGTCGAGGTAGAGATCGTCAAGATCGACGTGGATGAGTGTCCAAACGTCATTGTCGGGGTCGCGCACCCGTACCAGCTCTACGGTATGCCGGTCGGGGCCGAGGTATTCGGCCAGGGCTGGCACGACGAACAGCAGGCTGCTTGATCCACCTTCTGGTTCCGTCGCTGTCACAGCCGTATCTGTGGCACCAGGCGCTTCACCAGTATCCGGGGGAAGCAACATCATTGATGCAGAGTGTCAACATTCACGCATTTTTCAATTGCTAAATAGCCGGCTCATTGCAGGTAATTACGCTACCATACACAAGATACAGAATATTTATGCACAAAACATACTAATACTCTAATCTTCCCCTACCAAACCCCAGAGCTGCAAGTATCTGTTATTGTCATTGGGTTTCTCAATGATCATTGCGATTAAGGCTTTATTTGGAGAAATTGCCACGGCTTTAACTAGAGAAATATTGAGCTCCTGTGAAATATAAGCCTCATTCCCCGTCTCCAAATCTACGACCTTCAACCGATTATCTTGATCAAGCGCGAGAACAGCTGCAACTTCAGGAGCTAAGAAATATCTATCATGGGTTTCGATAAACGGTATAAAACAGGTAGGTGTCTCTGTCGCGATATCCAAACACCGAATTCCATCCACACCAATGACAGCCAGTGATGTTCCATTAGGTAGGGGTGAAAGTAGCCATCTGTGTTCTGCGACAAATTCCTCCGTCAACGCATCTTCCGGATTAAGTATCTGAACTGGATACCCTCTCCAACCAGCAGCGTATCTCTCAACGCGAAAAGCTCCTATCCATTCCCCTGTAGGCTTAGTTATTGTTACTATTCCTCCTTCCAATCTTGCCGCTGCTACTTCTTCACCCTCCTGGTTGCGGAAACGAAACGTTCCAGTGCCATCCCTACGGGCTAATCCGAGGTCCTGTCCTGTGGGATGGTAAAAAATAATTTTTATAATATGTTTAATCGCTTCACCAATTTTTATCTCTCCAGTAATCTCCAACTTAAACTTCACACTTCCTAGCCTCTGACCATCACCATCACGTATTATTAGCGTTCCGTCTGGCTCTAACTCGACATAACCAGCATTCTCTCCGTGCTCATCTACAAAGTAATATTTGCCATGTGCCCCTATCTTCACACTACCTAGCTCTTGACCAATAAGATCATAAAAATGAGCTGTGCCTTGTCCATTGTCCAACACTATCCTCTCTCCATCAGGCATCCACCAAAGCCCAGCAAAGCTACTAGGAAAGGATAAACGGGATATTTCCTCCCACGTGTCGGTATCCCAGATAACCACATTATCGTAGAAGTCAGCTGCTAGGAGCAGATGACCATCGGGAGAAAATCGGGTTATCCACGTGGAGAATAAGAAGGCATTTATCTTCTTTTGGACAACTTTTTCTTCTAAATCAATCACAAGGATGGAGTTGCTATCACTGGTTGAAATTCTCTTACCATCGGGTGAGACTGAAAAACGATAGACCATACTCTTCTTGTTGAACGCTAGTTCGGTAATGAGATCGGGAAGCTTCATGTCCACAACGCGGATTGCAAGCCCATAGGAATAGAAGAACTTAGAGGAATCGGGAGTGAAGATGAGACTGCTTTTCCATTTTGGTGGAAACTTCCTCTCCCATAATAAGACTAATGGTGGATAATTAGCAGATTGATCTTGTGTCAAGGAGTCAATTGAAAGCACCTGTGTTTCGGCGAAGAGAATGGGAGTAGGAGTAGGGGTTGGTGTAGATGAGGGTAGGATAGTGGATGTTACCGTGGGCGAGGGAGTAGAGGTAGACGATGGCATTAATTCTGGAGTAAAGATCGGGGTCTCAGAGGGATGTTTCTCTAAAGCGGGGGAGGTTGAAGTCACATTAGTTCTTCCCCTATCTCTACATCCACCAATGAAAACCCCGATAACTATCAAGAAAAAAGCATAGCGAAAGACATTTATTCTCTTAAGGCGGTTCAAGAAATTCCCCCTTTCAGATTTCACAATGGAGATCGTCGAAGATTGTTTATTCACTATGTAACTATAAATACTGAAGTCTTTTATATTGCTTTGATTCAAACCAACGGTTGACAGGAACTACAAATAATTCATCTCGATTATTGTAAATAATTACTCAATACGATCCTGATTAATCATACTCATAGCGTATTTAAGGAATTATTGCATGCAAATCTCCGAGATTTGTTTAACCGACATATAAGAAGATCACTTATTTCTCCTTATGGAGTCGTTGGCGGCAATATTTAGTGATCAAAGTTGTGTAGATATCTCCTTGGAAAAACAACGTCTAGGTTGAGCCCGGCATTAAGTCCACTACAGATCCAATTGGAGTTGACCTGCATCGATCAGAGAATATCGATGTAGTTCACAACATCGTTTCAGGACTCTTTATTCATCGTCTGGGGTCTTTTTCCGTCGCTTACGACGGCGAGACAGGAGTATGCCAATCCATGCCCCAAGCGTTCCAAATATCGCCAGCAGCCAAAAGGAAGACCAATCCATCTAATGCCCTTTTACTTCAGATTCCTCCTGCTGTGCCCATGGTCGCTTGGGCCAAATTTGGTGGGAAATTAATTGACCCATGACTATGGCCAATGGACAGAAGAGTATTCCAATAATAAATAAACCGACATTGCGATAGCCATGCCTGGACAGATAAATCCCACTGATAGGCCCTAGCGCCATGATTGTCGGGGAGAATTTGATAAAAAAGCCCATGCACCCTTTGCCTAAGCGGGTCTCGGGTTTGGTTTGTTCTCTCCACAACAAAGCCGACAATTTTGGATCGAGTACTGGAATCAACCAAGCAAGAATGTAACATGCCAGAAGGAGCGAGATCCAAATCCATCCATTCGAAAGCTGGTTGATCAGTGATCGCGCACCTATTGCGAAGATAAGCAGGGGCCAGGTATTCTGAGCCACAACTAAAGCCCGCCAATCCCTTGCGCGGACGGCATATATGGCGGCGATCAGTCCTGTAGCAGCCAGGATGATGCCTAAGGTAAGGGCTATGGGATGGTAATTAGGGATGAAGGTTAGCATTGCGGCAAAACTACCTTGAGAAATGAACCATAACCCGACAAACTTCCATAACGGCCAGTCCTCAGCTGGAAGAGGTGTTCTCATTCTGTATCGTGTCATCTATCATCCTTATAATATCTTGCCGTGCATGACATGGTTGGGGGCTGTCATTGGTTCTATTCTTTACCCCCTCCGAATAAACCGCCAAAGAAGTTGGACACTGCACTGGCAGCATTGTCAATGGTGTTTGATACAGTCTGCCCTGCCTGTTGGAGGGTACCCACCACGGTTTCAGCTACTTCGCTTCCAACGTCTACCACATTATCAGCGAAATTACCAACCGCATCTGACACAATCTCAACCGCCTCTTTGCTTGCATCGACTACATCGTCAGCGAAATTGCTGACCGCTTCAACTGCCCGATCGGTTCCCACGCTGATGATCGTTTTTGAGTTCTCATAGATACCGCCCAAGGCCGAGAAGCCGTCAGCGACCTTCTGCTTGAGCTTGTCGATATCGAAGAAATAATCAACTCCTATTCCTAGCAAAAGACCCGCACCAGCGGTTATTACAACCGGAACCCATAACGGACCTGTAAAGACAGCGCCAAGACCAGCAAAAAATGCAACTGCACCTCCCACAGCACCAGCTGCCCCCAACCCAATTAGTCCAGCCTCAGCGAAGTCCACCGCGGTTGAGGCTAAGAACTCGTTGCTTATTACACCTTTGTCCGAATGCTCACCTATGGCGTAATCGATTATATTCGCCCCTACCGATATACCGAGGGTCGTTCCGAGACCTCGTGCCGCTTTCCAAAATAAAGATTTAGCTGTAGTAAGTGCAATGGTTGTACGGTTGTAACGGGTGCCGGGAATATATTGATCCTGTCTAAATTGCAGCTTTTCTCCCGGGGGTTTCCTGGGCACACTTACAGAGATCTTACCATCGACAAGTTCATTGAAGGCGATGTGTGTTGCATTCCAGACACTTTTTGCCTTTCTATACAATTTATACACAGTTCCTATAATCCCAGTAGCCTCGCTTATGGACTCCTCAGATGGGAGTGCATCTTGAGTTCCCCTTGATGTTGTGGTGGTAATGGTATCGAAATAACCCTCGGCTTGATCAACCGATGAAAACTCCCTGTCAAAATAGGGAGGAGAAACCTCGGTATCTGCCACTCCTATCTCTGTTAGGGATTGATGTTCCGATTCAGCCTCCACCGCTACTTCTGAGCGCCTATGCAGCTGGCTCAAGATCCTTTCTTCCCGTTCACGACGGCGCTCCTGTGCTCTGCGAGCGGCCTCAGCCGCTGTGGCAGTTGCGGCAGCGGCAGCTGCCAGCATGGCCGATCTAATCGGGGCCACTCTTGCCTGAGCTTGACGCCACAGGCGTTGCAGCCGTGACTTGCGTGCGGCCGGGGAGGATTCCATTGCTGCCCGGCGTCTCTTCTCCGCCAGCGCTGCCTCTCGCGCTCTTCGCCGGCTCAGTGCATAAGCCGTGGCTGCGCCAGCAGCAGCGAGCGCCGCCGCACCCCAAAGGAGACCACTTGCTCCACCCGGTGGCGATGTGGCCGGTTCGACTTTTTCAGCGATGCTAGCTGCCCCATCAATCTCATCTTCGTCGCCAAAGCTCATTGCCACTACAGGACGCGCAGTGGCCGTAGGTGAGGGCTGAGATACAGGGGGCTTGGTCTCAGTGATAATGGTCGTCGTTGGGGAGGGCTGTGGAGGACCACTCAAAGCTGTCGGTGACGCCGTTGGGGTGCTCACCGCCGGCGGGTTAGGATCGGGGATCAGGATCATGCCCGTGTCTACGCCGTGGTTCCCCAGATTATCCCAGGCTTCAACTGTTACCGGGTAATCGCCAATGGGCGCTACGATCTCGCCGAAGTGGCGATCCCAGACGAAGTCGTCGGGAACGAGGGCGGGGTTGGCCCAGGTGTAAGTGCGGTTGCCATATGAACCGCTATGGATGGTAAGTTTCACCTTGTCTACGCCGATCCCGCTATCTCTTACTATGATAGACACCGGTTCCCAGATGTACCAGGAGTCAGGGATGCACACGTTTGGATCGCCGTTATCCACATGCACTGTGATTTGTGCGGTACTTTCCAGGTTGCCGGCAATATCCTTAGCCCGCGCCAGTACAGTGTAGGTTCCGTTGGGGACCGTACGGGTATCCCAGTTGGAGGACCAAGTCCCATCAGGATTCAGGCCTATAGCCTGCCAGCTTCCACTCCCATCATATGAGATCTCAGCCATGGCCAGACCCGATGTGGCGTCGGCGCTGGCTCCTGCCAGGTCGAGTACGCCCGCTATCCAGATTTCACTGCCCTCAGGTGGATTTGTAAAAGCCGACTGCGGAAGTTGGGTATCGACCCAAACAGTTTGGGTTGTCTCTGTCAAGTGGCCGGCGTTGTCTGTAGCTCGCAATTGCACCATATGCTGGCCTTCATCAAGAACGATCGGAACCGTGTAGTCCACCCATCCGGCGCCATCGACTGAGACCTCGAAAGTCGCCAACCCGGATCCGGGAGATGGATCGGAAGCCAAAGCGCTCAACGTCGCCTGGGATACCCACCAGCCGTTCTCGCCGGCCACGCCGCTCACCTCACCGTCCAGCGACGGCGATAGTGTGTCCACCAGGTCTGTCTCTTCACCCATGCGCGAGCTGTCGCCGTAGGAAGAGAGCGCCCAGTAGGTGAAGATGTTTTGCCCCTCCACCAGCGGTATGTCGCAGGTGTCCCCCGAGCAATAGAAGGCCTCGCCGTCGCGTGTGCCCTCAACCCCGATGATTGTTTCGCCGGAAAGCGGCTCTGCCCCAGTTAAATGTAGTGTGGACGAGGTGGTGCACCAGCCGTTGACCAGTGAGCAATTTTGCAGATCGCCGGTGATGGTAGCCTCTGGCAGATCAACTTCTTGTTCTTCCCAACGATAAGCCTTATCGCAGCCTGAAGTGTCTGCTATCCAGCCACACAGTGCCTGTTGGCGCTCAATACTAGGATGTTGAGCACAGGTATGAATAATGAGGCAGGTGTCGAGGTAGATATCTTTATCATCGACGTGAATGAGCGTCCAAACGTCATTGTCGGGGTCGCGCACCCGCACTAGCTCTACAGTATGCCGGTCGGGGCCAAGGTATTCGGCCAGAGCTGGCACGACGAACAGCAGGCTGATGATAGCAACAAAGAGTAGTAAGGTCTGCCGTCGGGGGTGGAGCCTCCGGTGGTGACAAGTTTGGTTCATAGCTAAACACACTGGCTAAGAACTCGCTCTAAGATTGGGGTGGGAATTTCTATCGAACGGCTCATCGTCCACAATCGAGAACCGAATGGGTGTATGATCACGCTGTCCCCCTAGAGCGGTAGAAGTAGTGTACAACATGTACATGGCGACTTCAATAGCAAAATTAGCCGGAAATTGCTGATATATGGTAAGAGTGAGGCATCTTCTCCAGGTCTGCGCTAAAATTGGGGCGTGGGCTTGGTTGGACCATGCGATCCGGTTGCAGATATATGCCTAAGGGGGGTATTTGAATGGAAACCGTTGATCATCCGCGAAAGCATCATCGTTACTCCACATGGCCCATTAAATCTATCGTTTCGGAGGAGGTGCACCCATGGAGTTGATAACCATCAAGATCGAGAAACCTGAGTCGGTCAATATGATTCTGGGCCAATCCCACTTCATCAAGACGGTTGAGGACCTGCACGAGGCGCTGGTAGGCGCTGTGCCGGGGGTTGAATTCGGCCTGGCATTCTGCGAATCCTCCGGTCCAGCCCTGGTGCGGGCCAGCGGCACGTCGGATGAACTGACCGAGCTGGCGAAGAAAAACGCCCTGGCGCTCTCCGCTGGCCACATCTTCCTGATCTTCTTGGGCAACATATTCCCGGTGAACGTGCTCAACGCCATCAAGGCTGTGCCGGAGGTTTGCCGCATCTACTGTGCGACTGCCAACCCGGTTGAGGTGATCTTGGCTGAAACCGAACAGGGCCGGGGTGTGCTGGGGGTAGTTGACGGTATAAAAAGCAAAGGAGTGGAAAGCGAGGAGGATGTGAGAGATCGCAAGGAGTTATTGAGGAAGTTTGGTTACAAACTGGGGTAGAAAGGGATCGGGGACAAGGGATCGGGGATCAGGAAGAACAGAATCCTGTCTCTTGGTGCCTAATCCCTAATCCCCTCCCTCCAGGAGTTCAAGATGAATCTCCAAAATGCAATAACCGACGTTCCAGGCATCAAGGTGGGGCACGCCGACGATCCGGAGGCATTGACAGGCTGCACGGTCGTGCTGTGCGAGGGGGGCGCCGTCGGCGGGGTTGACCAGCGCGGAGGCGCCCCTGGTACGCGGGAGACCGATCTGCTACGCCCGATGCATCAGGTGCAGAAAGCACATGCTGTGCTGCTGGCGGGGGGCTCGGTTTTTGGCCTGGAAGCGGCTTCAGGCGTGGTCCGCTACCTGGAGGAGCGAGGTGTCGGCTACGATGTGCAAGTGGCCAAGGTGCCAATCGTCCCGGCGGCGATACTTTTTGATCTGGCCATTGGTCAGGTGGATGTGAGACCCGATGCTAGCATGGGCTACGCCGCATGCCAGGCGGCTTCCCGTGAGCCCCCGGCGGAGGGCAACGCTGGCGCCGGGATGGGGGCCACAGCCGGTAAAATCCTCGGCATGGCCGGAGCGATGAAGTCAGGCATCGGAACCGCCAGCGCCGATCTGGGTGGGGGCGCGGTGGTAGGAGCGATCGTGGCTGTCAACCCGCTGGGTGATGTGGTCGATCCCACGACGGGATCTATCCTGGCTGGGGCGCGGCCGGCGAAGGTGGGGCCGATACACATTGGTGGTGAGGGGCCTTTGGTCAAGACCCTAGAGGTGATGAGGGGTATGCTGGGAAGGACAGCCCTGCACTTCGCCTCACGGGGTAACACTGTGATCGGGGTGGTGGCGACCGACGCCCGACTGACGAAAGAGCAGGCCAACAAGGTGGCCCAGATGGCTCAAGATGGCATCGCCCGGGCTGTACGCCCGGCGCATACAATGTTCGACGGTGACACCATCTTTGCGCTTTCAACCGGGAGGAAAAAGGTTGACGTGAGCGTAGTGGGTGCATACGCGGCGGAGGTGGTGGCCCAGGCGATCGTGCGGGCTGTCTTGACCGCAGAGGCTGCTGGTGGTTTGCCTGCCGCCAGGGATATAAAGAATAGCGGAATATTGCCCGGAAAAAACTAAAGCTTTGTCAGAGATCAGGTTATGAACCGGTGAGTGTCCTTCGACTGCACTTCGCTTCACTTCGTTCCGCTCAGGATGCTCACCGCTTTGTATTTTCATCCTGAGCGGAGCCCCACGACGGCGCCGGGGACCTTCGGCTCCGCGCAGCCGAAGGGTGCTACCGCCCAAGGGGTTGAATGCCAATCCATTGATACAACAACACCACAGACATGCCTGTTGATGTTTGACAAAGTAATAGCTTCTAGGTAGGTTGATCGTTATTGACAGGCTTATCCCGCCAGAGTATCCTCCGGTGGTGAAAGGCTCGGAGGGTCCATGTTTCGCAAGAGAAGCGAACAATCAACAGCTATTGGGCAGGCTCACGAACGGGTGGACTCAGTACTTGGGGCCGGCGTCGCCTGGCAGGGCCAAATCAGCGGCACCGGCGGGGTGCGCATCGAAGGCGCTTTTGACGGTGAGATTGCCCTGCGCGGTCTGGTGGTGATCGGTGAGCGGGGCCGGGTGACCTGCGAACACATCCGCGCGATGACAGTCATCGTCGCCGGTTCGGTCAAGGGAGATATCACCACCCACAAACTCGAGATCACTCGCACTGGGCGTGTTTGGGGAGATGTCGTTGCTGCTTCGTTCTCCACCGAGGAGGGAGCTTTTCTACGCGGTAAGATCACGATGGAGGAGCAGGTCGATCTTGGGCTTGGTCCTGAGCCGGCTCCTGAAGGTGATGATGAGTCGTCGCCGGCTGAGGGCGTCGCGGAACCTTCACCGGAAGAGGCGTAAACGCGACCAGTGAAACGGACTTCCGAAGTCCTTCGGACCTCGGAAGTCATTCTTGACTGCATAAAAAAAAGCCCAAGCGCTATCGGCTGCTTTCTTCAGTAGCCTCGTTCTTTCTATACCACTTTATCGTTTTTTCCGGCAAGTTGGCGCAGCAGTTCCGTCTGACCGGTGTGGTAGGTCTCGTGGAAGTACAGGCCGAACAAGCGCTGCCCACGGGTCATGGTGTGCTCACCAACCTCAATTTCCATGGCCAGTTCCTCGGGTGTGACCCGTTGCAAACCGGATGTAATGCCCTCTTGGGCGCGTTCCAAAGCCGCGCGCAGCATAATTAGTGTGAGAATATCCTCCTCGTTACCAGTCACCGGTTCCGAGCCGGTCTGGTAGCGAGCAGCTTCTTCTTCGCTCAGGATAGGTTCCTCACCCAGAACTTGTAATACCAGGTCCCGATTAACCGCGATGTGGCCCAACACCCAATTCAAGCAATTACCTCGAAAAGGAGGTTGCCGGAGGCTGTCTTCGTTGGTCAAACCCTCGGTCTGCATGCGAATGATGTTCAGGTTGAGAGCAAATGCGTTTGCAAGATGTTCCGGATCGATCATGTAGCCTCCCCATCACGCCTCATTAAAAGCCACACAAATTGTAGGAACATTTGTTCGGAATGTCAATCAGAAGCAAGTATAAAAACCCTCAAATGGCTGGAAATAAGCAATAAACTACCCCACCGCAGTATTTGGTTTATATCTTTGCCCCTTCATGGCAGTGGCTACCGATTGCAACGGCGACGGGAGCGATGGCGACTTTGTTTGTCGCCGCCTTACATTGGGGCGATGTTGTGGGAGCGTTTCTCACCCCAACTACCGTTCTACGTGCCCCTGGTTTCAACGCTGCTTCTACTGCCAATAATGTGGATCAAGTTCAGATTGCCGGATAGTGAAACTTCGGAGACAGATGGGGGGAAGTGAGATTTAGCAGACGATTACAATTCTGTAAGGGCGCTTGAGCGCCCTTGAAAAGAAAATCCTGTAATTCAATTTTGAGCGCTAGGATTACACGATTGTGTCAGCTGGCGGGTCCTGTTCGACGTTTAATAGCACGCAGCGCTCGCAGAGTCACCCACTTACTTGGCTTTCCTTTAACCTCAACATCTACCCAGGTCTTACCATTGTAGCTGTATTCGAGGAGCCAGTGCCCCTTCTCATACTGCTTGTCAAGGAGTAATTTGTAGGCCGCGTTCAAACGCTCGTCTGCGCCATACCCGAGAGTGCTCAGAACCTCCAGGATCTCCAGCATATCGGATACGTAGAAAATTGGGTAGCCAAACTTCCACCAGTTGCGACTAGGTTTTTCGCTCCATCCCATCGGATAGTCGGCCTGCGCGGGATCGCGGCTGAAGAGAAATTCAACCCCGACATTGATCGCATTGCAAACAAGGGGCGAACGGGCAGTTTCTGGGATGCGGCTGAAAGCATGCATCACCTTGAGTCCTCCCCAGGCGCATGGCAACTTGTTGTTGGCTGAACATTCGAAGGTTGGCCCTGATGCCCCTGACTTGTAATAGCGCGGTGATGCCTTTTTATCCTCTGCGTCTCCCATCCCTTCTCCGGTCGTTACCCGTGCCAACCACTCGATAGCCGCCTCCAAGCGTGGGTCTCCTTGCCAGCCGAGGTCCATCAGAGCCGCGATCAGGTTGCCGCTATGGCAGAAAGCTGCCCCTGACGGTGCTCCTGAGGCTGAGAGTGCGCCGGTCTTGGTGGAGGCGTGGGTGAGGATGTAGTCGCCGGCACTGCGCACCCAATCATCACTCGGGTCTGCTCCAAGCTGGGCGAGAGAAATCACCGACCACACCGTAGCTCTGTACTTGGGGTTGTAGCCGGGACCTGGCTTGACCCAATAACCTTCCTCCTCCTGGGCTTCGAGAATAACCGGGACAGGCCCGTGTTGCATGACAGCCTGACGCGCTTGTACAACCTCCGGATGGCTCTCTGATAGGTCACACAAATCTCGCAAGGCGAAGAAGCGCGGTCCGGGGTCGAAGATGTCCTCCTCGAGCAGCCAGGACAATGGATTGCCGCGGATCATTTCCTTCCAGGAGTGTTGATCATTCATTGTTGCACCATCTGATACAGGTAGTTTCCCATCGAGAC
>JAUWHR010000016.1 GCA_030605795.1 Anaerolineae bacterium
TCGATGGCCTTATGCACCACCCGAACCAGGTGGTTCTCCGGGATTAAGTCTTCCAGATCCGTGGGAAGCTGCAGTTGTCCCATCGTATAGGGCTTGAATATTACGTGTGGGCTTTTCTTCTTTTTCATGTCCCCAATTCTATTGATTTCCTCTTTAAACGCGAATGGGGCTGCCCTTTTGGGACAGCCCCCTATTTGTGTTCTACGCGACGACATATTGGGGTGCACTACAGACCGTTACTTAGGAATACCTTAGCAAATAAGGACCTCATTTGGGAATTGATATAGCTCCTTCTCCTAACAACGACATTCTTACCCTTCGGGTACGATGTCGCGCCTGGTGCTTGTACTGAGCTTATCGAAGGAGCACTCAGAATGACATTAAGAGGGAATAGCTCTTCCGGTGTCATCCTTCGCGATATATGCGCAATTTGCCTTGAGCGGAACCCAACGGTTCCGCTCAAGGTGGCATACTAAAAGATCTAAAGCCTTGGTTCATTCTCCTGGCGTTAGCGTCATATGGGCTTCGGCGACCGCCTCCACCAATTGGCGATTCCAAAGCATCGGGTGATACTCAAAGTTGCGCCAATGATCGATCATATCTCTGTAATGGGGGTGGAAGGGATGGCCCGATTGCCCGGTAGTGTGCATTGACACTGATCTACCGAAATCCGCGAGATCCACGATCTGACGATAGGAGGGCACGGATGTGACCTTGTAGGGATCACCCATACTGTAGCCAGTGGCATTAACTGTGGAACCGGTGCCGTCCACCGCTACCGGTCCCCGATTGAAAATGGCTTCGATGGGGCCGATACCGCTCTGACCGAGGGTCTGATTCTCGAAAGTAGCGGTGTGCAGATCGCCCCAACGCCAATTGGACATATTGCGGCCCAGAGTCTGAGTAAGCACTTCAACCGCGTCTTCAAGAGCCATCAGTAAGATCTCATCTCGGCTCTCTACCTCGGGTGTGGTCGTCTTGTCGAACCAGGGGGAGGTTGGGTCTGGAAGTATGAGCGCCAGCGCGACTGCAGCGTTACCCCGGATTCGACCAAGAAGTTGTTCGCCCAGTTCATCGGCGTAGACCTGATCGACTAGGTGCAGTCGCAGGGCCTCGAAGAGAGTCGCACCGCTACTATCCCGCACCGCACGCCCGTCCCAGGCGCGCAACAGATCTATCGCCTGAGCCAATCGAGCATCAGAGGGACTGAGGTCCAGGATGAAGGGAAGGATATCCTGTGCATATACGGGGCTGCTGTCTGCTTGGATGGTCTGCATGTCTTCCAAAACGAGTGTGGGATTGGCCTCGATCAACTCCACAATCCGCCGTGCTCGGTAGCCAGGAGCCCAGTCCATCCCGATGAAGTATGGGTAATCTGACCCAATGACGGCATGGTTGGCGGTGACAATGTATCCCTCTGGCGGGTTGAATGCCCAGGGCAGTTCATCGAAGGGGATATAGTCCACCCACTCGTACTCACCAGTCCAACCTGGCACTGGGCTGGAGCCATCGCCCGAGGCGCGGATGGGGATGCGACCGGGAGCCTGGTAACCGATGTTGCCTTCGATATCGGCGTATACAAAGTTCTGGCTGGGCACATCCCAGTATCGAAGCGCTTCACGGAATTGATCCCAATTCTGAGCCTGGTTCAGCAGTATAACGCTACGTATGAGTGTGCTTGGTTGGAGTGCGGTCCAAGAGAAAGCCAGAGGCTGCCAGCCGAAGGACCATTCCTCCTCTGTGCCTCCTACCACGTCGTTGATGATCGGGCCATGGCGGGTAATGCGGACATTTACCACGACCGGTTCATCTTCACCAGCGATTCGGATCTCCTCGCGTACAATTTCCATGTCGAACCACTCGCCCTGGAATTCGTATTGGTTGGGATCCTCAGGGTTGACCCGCTCGATGAACAGGTCCTGAACATCGGGACCGAGGTTGGTGATGCCCCAGGCGATGTGCTCGTTGTGGCCGATGATCACGCTGGGGGAGCTGGCGAAGGAGGCACCGATGACGTTGTAAGGGCAATCCGCACCGACAGGATCGCAGTGCAGGCCGATCTCATACCAGATGGACGGCATCTGGATGCCCAGATGGGGGTCGTTGGCCAGGAATGGCATCCCGGTTTCCGTTCGGTTGCCGGAGATGACCCAATTGTTGCTGCCGATGGCATCGCCGGTCCCCAGGATGTGGGTATCGAATATGGCGTCGGGGACAGCCTGGATCGTGGCGCCAGTCAGGGGATGGGTGACGATGAGGGGGTAATCGTCAGGGTAAGGTGGCATGAGGTCGTTGACAGCCAGGGTTCCCAGGCGGGTAGCAACGTGGGCGCGGTTGAGTTCAGCGTTTTTGTTGCCTCCGAGATCCCAGGCCATCATTTTGGCCCAGGTGAGGGTGTTGAGGGGTGTCCATGGTTCCGGCTCATACTTTACCCCAGTGAGGCCCAACACAGTGAACTCCAGCCCCAGGTGACCCTGATTAGCTGTTATATAGGCGTTGACTCCCTCAGCATAGGCGTCTAATACAGCTCTCTCCTCCGGGATTAATATGTTTAGTTCCTGAGCAGCGGTGCGATGCCAGCCTACGGTGCGGATGAAGCGGTCGCTTTCCAGGGCGGATTTACCCAAGATCTCAGAAAGGCGTCCAGCACCAGCCCGTCGCCAGAACTCCATTTGCCAGAAGCGGTCCTGGGCATGAATGAAGCCCTGGGCCATGAATAGGTCATGAGAGGTCGAGGCGTAGATGTGTGGTATGCCGAAGGAGTCGCGGTAGACCTCGACCGATGCATCAAGACCTGGTAGCTGGATAATGCCTTCGGTTTGAGGGAATGAACGACGTACGGTTATGAAGCCGAAGACGCCGAGAGCCACAACTAGAATTATCAGAATGATAAAGAGAATAATAAGAAGACGGCGGCGTCGGTACATTGTAGCCTCCTTTAGTTAGTCAATCAGGTTGTTTCTTTCTAGCATCGATAAGCTCAAGAGTCAATTGGAAAGATGGCGTGAAGGTAGGGTAACATGTTTCAAAGCGTGGTTGGAATTCAGTTGTCTGCCAAAAAATAAAATCTCGCCTGTAAGGCGAGCCCTGTGCTATATGAAGCCTGAACTAGTTAATAGGTTCGTCGGGTTCAACTACATCTCGGCAAAAGCCGTAAGGGGTTGTTCATTGCAGTGCTCTTCAATAACAACTTTCAGTGTATTTAGGTCAAAGGGTTTCTTGAGAAACCCAGTTGCACCGGCGCTCTTCGCGTGCTCCTCAACTGATCGATCCTTACTTGCAGTAATGATGAATATTGGAAGTGATTTGCCGTCAGGTAAATCCCGGATGTGGCGCAGGGTTTCGATGCCATTGATGCCTGGCATCATGAAATCGAGTAATACAAGGTTGGGTTGTTTGGTGGCGACAATCTTAATCGCGTGCTTGCCACTATATACTTCGATCGGCTCATGGCCCAAACTGGCAACCACCAATGAAAGGATGCCGACGTTGCATTTCTCATCATCCACGATGAGTATATATGCCATATGATATACCTCGCTTCACTTCGCGAAGTTTGTCGAGATAGCTACAGTATATGAAGGAATGTATCAATGCTACCTTACATGGGTGATGTCCTTATAATGCTGTAAAAATAAGCGGCGTGAGATATCCTTTCGGTTGTACAAACCAAAGCCCTCGCAGGGCAGAAAGGAAACTCACGCCATGAACAGAATACCACCAAGTGAACGGATTCAGAAACAAATTGATGAACTTCTTGAGGGAAATTGGAAAGATAGTGATGATTTGGTAACCAGGTTGATCCATCTGGGAGTGCAACACCTTGCGCAAGAAATGCTGGAACAGGAAACAGCGGATTATCTGGGCCGCGGCCATTACGAGCGTCGTGAAGACAGCGAGGAACAACGTGGCTACCGTAATGGCTATCGACCAGCAAGTATGGACACGGCGGAAGGGCGGGTGCAGTTGCAGGTTCCCCAGGTGCGAGAAAGTCCTGCGCCCTATCGCTCGAAACTGGTGGACTTTCTCCGGGGCAACAGCGACGTCCTGGAGCGACTTGCGGTGGAGATGTACACCCGGGGACTTTCGACCCGAGATATCGAAGATGCCTTTCGAGAGGTGACCGGCGACATGCTGTTGAGCCGTACAGCGGTTAGCAAACTCACCGAGCAACTTTGGGCAGACTACCAGGCTTTCTGTGAGCAGGATTTGTCGTGTTACAAGGTTGAATACCTGTTTCTGGACGCCGTTTATGAGTCGTTGCGGCGTGAAGCCGGGATGAAAGAAGGCGTGCTTGTAGCCTGGGGAATATGCCAGGATAGGCGTAAGATACTGCTTCACATGGCCCTGGGCAACAAGGAAAGCTATGACGCTTGGCAATTTTTTACTCGGGACATGGTGAAGCGAGGTTTGAATGTTCCGGTGATGATCACCACTGATGGCGCCCCAGGGCTCATCCGAGCTGTAGAAGTCGAAGATCCTGACCAGGGAAACATGGCCCAAGAGCCTGCGTCAGCGCTGTCTGGCGCACAAGATGCGCAATGTGATCTGCAAGGTTCCTAAAGACGCCCAGGCGGAGGTCAAGGCGGCTGTGCACAGTGCTTATTATGCAGCAAACCGTAAAGTAGCGGAACTGATCGCCACCGATGTGCTTGATGAGTACAAGGATCTTTATCCTTCGGCGATGAAATCCTTCACCGATGATCTGGAAGCTTGTTGGGCTTACTTGCGTTGTCCGTCTGCGCATCACAGGCTTATTCGAACTACTAATCTATTGGAGCGAGCGTTTGTCGAACAAAAACGACGAACCATCGCGAAGCATCAGGCTCTGCGTGAAGGTTATCCCACGATTCTTGACTGAGAAAAGCTGCCTGAAGCTGGTCTTCGCTACCCTGTGGCATGCCAGTGAGCGTTGGCGATGTGTTCGGATGACTGATCTTGAGCAACAGCAGCTACTCCGTCTTCGTGCTGAGCTTGACTTGTTACCGCCGTTTGATTCGGGAAGGATTCTCCGCCGTGCAGCTTGATTCATGCTGTTGTTTTTACAGCAAATCTAGGACTTGACCCCTTACATGCACCTTGCATTATCAAGCAATGCATGTAACTGTCTGGGACCATAAGAACCAGAAAGTGCAGGTAGAGAATCAAGCTGGGCTTGTACAATACATCCCCCTCTTCAAGAGCAACGAGAAGAATCTTGGCTTTCACCAATATACATATACCTCAATTATCACCTACATTGAGTTCTCAATTCGTTATTTTTTCGCTTGGCGCTCGTCTTTCGCGGTAGTCTTACTCAGAAGCAGTAATAGCCTCAAATGGGGCCCCGCGGTATAATTAAGTATCGCCCGTCGCAGGCGTTTTTTACATCGATTTCAACGAGTGAAGGAAGTACAAGCCTATGGAAATTGGCACCGTTCGCCAGGTTGATATCGACGATCAGATGCGTGACGCTTACCTGGATTACGCCATGAGCGTGATCGTCGCCCGAGCCTTGCCCGATGCGCGTGACGGTCTGAAACCGGTCCATCGCCGCATCTTGTACGCCATGCACGAAATGGGGATTCGCTCTAATACACGCTATCGTAAATCGGCGCGTATAGTAGGAGAAGTGCTAGGGAAATTCCACCCCCACGGCGATGCCTCTGTTTACGATGCCATGGCGCGTATGGCTCAGGACTTCTCGATGCGCTATCTGTTGGTGGATGGACAGGGCAACTTTGGTTCCGTCGATGGTGATCCTCCGGCCGCGATGCGTTACACCGAAGCCCGTTTGGGTTCAATGGCTGAAGAACTGTTGGTCGACATCGAGAAAGATACCGTCGATTTCGTCGATAACTTCGACGGTTCGCTTCAAGAACCTACGGCGATGCCAGCTCGTCTGCCAAACCTGTTGCTGAATGGCGCCTCCGGCATCGCGGTTGGTATGGCAACTAACATCCCTCCTCATAACCTGGGTGAGTTGGTAGACGCCATCCGCCACATGGTGGACAACTATGAGCAGCTAGATGAAGTCACCATTGACGATCTAATGCAGTTCATCCCTGGGCCTGACTTCCCAACCGGAGGGTTGATTATCGGCGTGGCTGGAATCAAGCAGGCTTATAGCACAGGTAAAGGTCGTATTGTGATGCGAGCGCTGGCGCACATCGAAGAGATCGGTAAATCGCGCCATCGCATCGTGATCACCGAGATCCCCTACCAGGTGAACAAGTCGAGCCTTATCGAACGAATTGCTGAGTTGGTACGGGGTGGCCGACTATCAAAAATTTCCGACCTACGTGATGAATCAGATCGACGTGGGTTAAGCATCGTAGTTGAACTCAAGCGTGGGGCGCAGCCAAAGAAAGTGCTGAACCAGTTGTTCAAGTATACCCAACTCCAGACCACCTTTGGTGTCCAATTGCTGGCATTGGTGGATGGGGAACCACGACTGTTGTCACTCAAACGATTGCTACAGCTATACATCGAGCACCGACGGATAGTCATCACCCGACGTACAGAGCATGATTTGAAGAAGGCTCGTGCTCGGGAACATATCCTCGATGGCCTGCTGATCGCGTTGGCGAATATCGACGAGGTCATTATTACCATTCGCAAATCGCGCGATGTTAAGGTGGCAAAAAAGCGTCTAATGGGGCGCTTTAAATTAACTGAAAACCAAGCGCAAGCGATACTCGATATGCAACTGCGACGCTTAGCGGCGCTGGAGCGAAAGAATATTGAAACTGAACACAAGCAAATCGTGAAATTAATTAGGGACCTCGAGGATCTGCTGGCGCGTCCGAAGAAGATCCTGCAATTGATCAAGAAAGATCTGGGCGAGTTGGTGGAGAGGTTTGGGGATCCGCGGCGAACGCGTATCGCTCCCGATGCTAGCGAAGAGTTTAGCGATGAAGACCTGATACCGGACGAGGCGGTCCTGGTCAGTATTACCCAACGCAGCTATGTTAAGCGTGTTGCGGCTAAAACCTATCGGCGGCAAGGACGAGGTGGTCGAGGGGTGACAGGACATTCGATGCGGGGTGAGGACGAGGTGATGATGCTCTTCCCCTCCCGCTCGCTAGATACTGTGCTGTTCTTCTCGGATCGGGGTAAGGTTTATTCTGAAAAGGCGTATCAGATCCCTGACGCTAGCCGCACGGCACGCGGAATCCCAATAGTGAATATCCTGGCGTTGTCCCCTGAGGAGTTGATTACGGCTGCAGTGGCAGTTCCGGATTTCAGCGCGGCAAATTATTGCACGATGGCAACCCGAAATGGAAAGATCAAGCGTGTCGAGCTTCCGAAATTCGCTGCTGTACGACCTTCGGGCTTGATCGCAATTAGTTTAGAAGAGGGCGATGTGTTGGGGTGGGTCCGCCTTACCAGCGGCGACGATGAGATCATCATCGTCACCGAACAGGGGCAGGCGCTTCGATTCCATGAGGAGAAAGTACGCTCCATGGGACGCCCGGCAGCTGGCGTGAGAGGTATTAAACTACACGCAGGCGACTATGTGACTAGCATGGATGTGGTCGACCCTGATGGTGATCTGCTAGTTGTAACCCAAAACGGGTATGGCAAGCGCACGCCGTTGAGGGAGTACCCAGTGAAAGGGCGCGCCACTGGTGGCGTAGTCACTCTCAGCCGGAGCAAGCGTGATTTCACCGGCCCTATTGCTGCGGCGCGAGTAGTGAGCGAGGAGGACGATCTGACGATCATCTCCAGCGGGGGGATCGTGATACGCACGATAATGAAACAGGTCAAGCAAGCTGGACGAGCGACCATGGGCGTACGGGTGATCAACCTGAAAGAGGGTGAAATAGTGGCCTCGGTGGCGCGTATTGCAGCCAAGGATCTAAAACTGGCAGGTGTGGAGAACTGACCCTCTGACGTGGCTGGTGGAACACTAGTGAAAAATCCCCTCTGGTTAGAGGGGATTTTTCTTCTCAACAAGCGGATCGAAGCTCTAATGTTGCCCTCGTTCGTATTTTCATTTCAAGCCAGAGGGGTTGAATCCAGGCTAGGACATCGACCCGAATTACATCCAATACCCAGGTGTATCTGTCATTCTGAGGCGCGCAGTGCCGACATCATGCCCTAACCAAATAGAACGATTGTGAACTTAGCGGAGATCCGATGCTTGTTGCGTGGCTTAGGGTCGGTGTTTTCTATATTGGAGGTTTGGTTAACAGGAAAATCTTCCCGTGTGTGTTCTTCAATTCGCCTTGAGGTGTAAACATTCTCCCCGCCAATAAACTTGTTTCGCGTCTCCAGTTTCACCGATCAATCGCAGTGACATCTCACTCAGCCGTTCGGGATCGCCGCTAGTAAAGTAGGTCACTCGCCCGGTGTTCTCTGTCGGCGCATCCAAATCGTGTTGTTTGAGCAACCTTTCCACCTGCCGGGCGATTGCTGGGGCGGGGTCGATTACCTGCACGTTGTGTCCCACTAGTTTGGATAAAAGTGGGATGACGAAGGGATAGTGCGTACAGGCCAAAACCAGGGTGTCTGCTCCTTGTTCAAGAAGGGGTGTAACCCCCTGTCGAATGATCTCTTGAGTCTCCGGTCCATCTAGATTACCCGCCTCAATTAATTCCACCATATGAGGAAGGACTTGCTGGAGAACTGTGACGTCGCTGGCGAAGCGTTCCACGACGGAAGTGAAAAGTTTACCTTGGAAGGTCGCCGGAGTGGCGAGCACACCAACGACTCGACTGCGTGAAGTCTGGGCGGCTGGCTTGACGGCCGGTTCCATACCGACGAATGGGATGGTGGGGAAAGTGGACCGCAAGTGATGCAGGGCGGCCGCTGAGGCGGTATTGCAGGCCACGACAATCAACTTAGAACATTGCTCCAGCAGAAAGTTGGTGATGCCCTCAGCAAATGTACGCACCTCACTTAATGGGCGTGGGCCGTAGGGAACGTGAACTTGATCGGCGAAGAAGAGCACATCCTCGTTGGGGAGCAACACTCGGATCTGGCGAAGTATAGAGAGACCACCCACACCTGAGTCGAAGACACCAATTGGCCTTTGGTCCATAGTGAGAAGGGTACTACTTGCACGCTAAATTGGTCAAGCCGATGAAAAGGGGCTGCGTTTCTGATCGGTCGAGTATTATTCCGGGTACAGTTGGGTAGTCATGTTCTATCAGGGGGAAGAAAGAAGGTGCAGCTCGTTAGACTGCACCTTGGATTACAAGGGCTTGCTTTATGACTGGCGCTTTTCCTTCAAACGGGCTCGTTTGCCGATCCGGTCCCGAAGGAAGTACAACTGGGCTCGCCGCACATGTGCTCGTCGATGGATATCTACCTTCTCAATGCGCGGTGAACGCAGCAGGAAGGTTCGCTCGACGCCGATACCGTGGGAGGCGGTGCGCCGGACAGTAAAGTTGGCGTTGTTGCCGCCTTTGCGCATGCGGATAATCGTCCCTCGGAATTCCTGAACTCGCTCGCGGTCCCCTTCTTTGATGCGCAAGTGCACACTAACGGTGTCACCTGGGCGCAATTCAGGGATGTTAGGATTTATTGGTGCTTCCAGTGCCTTCACCAAATCGGTCATGATAACTTGCCTTATTATTAATATTTACTCCACTGAAAAAAGGTCAACCGCGAGAAGAGGACCGGTATATGTGGGGGTGCGGGCTGCGACCGCACCCCCACATATACCCCTCCCCACTCCTCGAGGTTAGTTTTTTCAGTGCACTCAATATTGAATCTGCTGAAAAAGCAGCCGCCAGCAGGAAAATGCGGTATATCGAGCGGCACGGGCCGAAGTATATCATATCCATGGTTGGGGCGTCTAGGGAAGTAAGGTGCTGGAAAACACAGAAAACGGTTAAGCAACCAAAAGGTGAAGTACGCTCCAGATGTTGGCGATTGTCTCCCATTTCGATGTTGTGGATGAAATTACTTTGGGTGCGAGGTTTTGGAGTCCGGAAGCTTTGCTTCCAGCCACAAGCAGAGCTAGTGGACTCCAGAGGACTAAGTAAGCCAAGGCAAGGTTGCCATCTTGGAGAAATCCACCCTGTTTTAGCTTGGTGAGATGGCCTTGCGGAGGTGATCGCGGGCCAGGAACAATCCTGCCAGTGATTTCGTATCTTGTAATTCCCCTCGGGCTATCAGTTCCATGATTTCGTCCCACGTTAGACGCTCAACGTATATGTCTTCATCGGCATCGGGGGTGAGTGGCGCCGGTGTGAGATCGCCAACGAGGAAGAAGTGGAGAAATTCGGTCGAGTAACCGGGAGCCATGAATGCCCCACCAAGGGGAACTAGATATGAGGGGGACATGCCAATCTCCTCTCGGCACTCTCGAACAGCACAAGTTTTGGGGTCCTCCCCTGGATCCAATGTGCCTGCGGGCAACTCGAGCAGTGTTTTACCTGTTGGGTGGCGGTATTGGCGAACGAGCCAGATGCGCTGGTTATCATCTACAGGGATCATGACTACAGCACCACCATGCTCGACGACGTCGACCCGCATCGTTTGGCCAGTTGGGCTTTCAACTTGGTCGATGCGCACTCCGAACACCTTTCCCTGGAAGATAGTCTCTGACTGTAGCACGCGGTATGCCATTGTGCTCTCCTATATGAAGGGGAACTCGCTTGGATGTGGTAAATATGTATATCTTGAGGTGTTCATTCTAATATAAACTAACGCTGGCCAGCATCCTTGATGGGTTGACGTGAGCGGGGGCAGACACATAGGTCTGCCCCTTGATTGCGATTTCCTTTTGTCGAAATGTCGGTCAGCTTAGCGGATGCATCTGCGACTGCGGAGCGAGCTAGATTGGGATCGCCGTCCTTAGTAGAAACAAATTCCGCTGAGATCTGATGCAGGTCCCGGTTTGTTCAGGGAATGACCAGCTCCTGACCAGGTTGGATCATTCTCGGATTCACGAGATCATTGGCGTCGATGATGCTCTGAGGCTCGACACCGTATGTACGGGCGATTTGCCAGATCCACTCACCTGGTTTAACTATATGCACTATCCCGCCTGCCTCGGTAGTTCCGGGCGTGCCAGTCGCCTCAGGCGAGACAGAAGGCACGGGAATTTGCAGGACCATGCCCACCTGGATCGAACCGGGTGACGTCAAATCGTTGAGATCGATGATCTCCTGCGGGTCGACGTCGAAACTACGGGCGATTTGCCAGATCCAATCACCCGGTTTGACGGTGTACTCAGTCACCCCCATGGTTGTGGGGGTAGCCTCCGGGGTAGCTACAACCAGTGTTCCGGCAACTATCGGAGTGTTGGTTGCAGTTGGTTCACCCTCATCACCTTCGGAGGCCTGCGCTGTTTGGGTGAGAATACTCGAGCGTACAGCGTCCATCGTGGCCTGCGTATCGTCGACCGGCGCTTCCTGCGTCTCTCCTTCGTCGGAGGGTGGTGGCGTCGAGGCTGAACGTGTGCAGGCTGTGAAACTGAGGGCGATGATGACAAGTATAGCTGGCACAAGGTATCGCAGGCGCTGTTTACCCATTGGCTCCTCCTAGTGGATCAACGGATTGGTTTGTATGGGTCACATACCCATTCCTGAATAAGCTTATCTGTTTAGATCCAGTCGACATGAGTTTATTTCACCGTTCGCGAAACTGGGGTGAAAAGCTGCCCCAAAGTGATCTTCAAGCGCGCATGTTAGCACAGGTATTTGAGCGCGTCAAGCGGGGTGGCCGCCTATGATGAGGTTGCAAGAGGCGTGCCATAATGTTGATCGGCTTTGATAGTGCACTGAAGCTGCACAACGCGAAGCGGCCTGGCCATTGAGTTGGCCAGGCCGTAAATCTGACCGGAATGAGGTCATGCGGAAATTGTTCGGGCTAGCTGGGGGCGGAATTTGTAGCCGTAGACTAGCATCCCTCGCTCACCATCAGAGCGTAATTTGCGGGTTACCATCTCAACTGGCATGCCGATTTCAACAGTCTCATCTCCCAGGTCGGTGAGTTGAGCAGTGAGCATTGGGCCTTCTTCCAAACGGACTAGGGCGATGGTATAAGGGGCATTTTCCTCATACCCCGCAGGTGCTTGATATACCGTGGTGAAAGAATAAACTTCACCCCGGCCGCTATATTTATATAGGTTTCGGGCATTTTCACCACACGCGGGGCAAATATCCCTGGGGGGGAAGATTTTCTCCTCGCAATGTGGGCAAATTTCACCCATCAAGGTGTACCGTTCTTGTTTTAATCTCCAGTGTCGTGAAGCTTCCATAATTCGCCTCAGGCAAATGTGATATCCAACAGTTTAGGCCTTCGAGACTCTCAGGAGCTATCAGATCCCTCTCAAGAGCCATCTACCAACTCAAGAATATGTGTTGAAGCTGTCGCTCCAGCACCTCCGAGGCACTGCACTAACGCAATTTTGGCGTTGGCGATCTGGTTCTCACCGGCCCGGCCTTGAAGCTGAAGCGTTGCTTCTGCTAATTGGTATACCCCTGTAGCGCCACCAGTGTCGCCTCGGGCTTTAGAACCACCAAAGGTACAGATGGGGATGCGCCCATCTCGGGAGATGGCTCCGTCCAAGGCAAGCCGCCAACCCTGACCGCGTTTGGCGAATCCAGCCGCCTCCAGGGACAGCGCCGCGTACACCGAATATTGGTCGTGCAACTCAAATAGATCAATGTCGTCGTGTGTCAAACCAGCTTGTTGCATTGTCAGCCTGGCAGACTCTGCTGCCGAGGAAAGCTTCAATGGATCAGTTCGATCGTGTAAAGCCACTGTAGTGCTGGCAGCTGCGGAGGCCGCGATCCGAACCCTTGGATGGGGAAGCGTCTCGGGTAAACGATCATCTCGAGCTAGAATCAGCGCCGCGGCACCGTCTGCAAGGGGAGCAGTATCGAACAAGTTAACTGGTTCGCTCACCATCGGAGCATGTGTGTAATCTTCGATCCGTATCGCCCGCCGATACATGGCATTCGGATTGGTGGCCGCGTTGGCGTGGGCATTGATGCTAAAGTAAGCCAAGGCGTCTGCCGGTGCATTATGCTCGTAGAGGTAGCGCCGCATGAGGAGAGCTGCCTGAGCAGTGGATGTGGTCCCATGGATAGCTTCATGATCTGCGTCGCTTGCGGTAGCCAGGGCAGCCTCTAGTTCAGCACTAGCGTGGTCGGTAACTTTTTCTACTCCAACGATCAGGGCGGTATCGACCAAACCGGATGCCAGAGCCAGGTATGCTTGGCGTAGTGCAATACCGCCTGAAGCGCCGGCCGCCTCGAGGGCGACAGCCTCGATTCCACGCAAGCCAGCGAAGTCTGCCAGTAGGGCAGCCAGTTGTGTTTGTCCGGAGAGGTAAGGCGCCAACATATTAGCAACAAATAGTGCCTGGGGTTTTAACCCAGCCGCGTCGCTGCGTGCGGCGGTAATGGCATCCAACGCCAATTCACGTATAGATTTTTCCCAGTGCTCGCCAACTGGCGTTATACCGATGCCAACTATGAGGATGTCGTGTAAAGTCTTTATCTTATTTACCATTTCTATCACGCCGTTTTTTATAGTGCAATCATTTCATGGTCAATTTGCCGCGAAAGCGGGCGTAGGTTGCGTAATCGATCTCGGTGCGGCGAGCAATATAATCCTGTGTCTGGGGAGCTAGGTTATGACGTTCTGGAAGCAACTCAGTGGCGCGCAGGCTGATTGCATCTGATCCGGCGCCTGAACCATAGGAGACCAGCAGGATGCGATCACCTGGTTCAGCGACATCCAGCACCGCTGTCAGACCGACCAGAGCTGATCCAGCGTAAGTGTTGCCGATCAGTGGCACCAGCAGCCCGGTTTCGATCTGTTCAGGTTTAAATCCCAAGGCGCGGCCTACGCGTTGAGGGAATTTGGTGTTTGGTTGATGGAACACGACATGCTGATAATCGGAGGGTGATGCTTCGATTGCCTGCATCAAGGCCTGGGCAGCAGATGTGATGTGTTTGAAGTAGGATGGTTCGCCGGTGAAGCGCTCCCCGTGTTCAGGATACTTCTCGTTAGCCCGGCGGAAAAAATCCGGTGTGTCGGTGGCAAAGGAGTAGGAGCTTTCGATCGTCGCCAGGGAGATCTCCGCTGGGCCGAGGAGAAAAGCAGCTCCACCAGCGCCGGCAGTGTACTCCAGTGGGTCACCAGGGCGGGCTTGGGCCGTGTCCATACCGATGGCGAGAGCGAAGCGCGCCATTTCAGAGCCAACGAAGCCGATTGCCGCTTGGATCGCCTCAGTCCCTGCCTTGCAGGCGAACTCCCAATCAGCAGCTTGGGTATGCGGGGTGGCGCCGATGGCTTCAGCAACAACTGTCGAGGTGGGCTTGACAGCGTAAGGGTGGGACTCTGAACCGACCCATACCGCGCGAATTTCGGATGGATCAATTTCCGCCCGGGCTAGGGCGTTGCGTGCGGCTTCGATGGACATTGTGATTACATCCTCATCTAGACCGGACACAGCCTTCTCCTCGATCAGTAGACCACCACTACCTGCCTTCCAGATTCGGGCGACTTCGCTGGCCGGGAGGCGGTAGCGCGGGATGTAGGCGCCGTAGCCAACGATGCCAACATCGCGAATTGGCTTGAGGATGGGCGGAACTTTATGATCGGTCATTCATTCCTTCCTTAGGATACCAACCTTTACCCATATCACAGTTTGAGGGCTGTCTAGAAAGGGGGGCGCATGATGTCCATCTAATCCTCGGTTCGCAGTCCTAAGATGATACCTCATATGTGCAAGGTCTAAGCCAATAATAAATTGGCTATTCTTCATTCCATCTGCGGACCATTTCTTGGGCGCGTTCGAGTATCATAACCCCTTCAGCAATAAGTTGTCGAGCCACACGTTCGATCAGCGCCCCATGGGCGCCTGCGGCTATGGCCACCTGACGGGCGTGCAGTTCCATATGACCGCGCTGAATACCTTCGGTGGCCAGCGCGCGTAATGCGGCCAGATTCTGTGCTAAGCCGACAGAGACGACAATCTCGGCTAGTTCCCGGGCACTGCTTACGCCCATCAACCTCAAGCAAGCTTTGGCAGCAGGGTGAACGCGTGTGGCTCCGCCAACAGTTCCAACCGCCAAGGGCATCTCGAGTGTTCCCTCCAGGGCGCCCTGTTTGGTAACCCACCATCGGCTGAGTGAGGTGTAGCTACCATCGCGTGCGGCATAGGCGTGCGCGCCAGCCTCAACCGCGCGCCAGTCATTGCCGGTGGCGATCAACACAGCGTCGACTCCGTTCATGATTCCTTTATTGTGAGTGGCTGCTCGATAGGGATCTGCTACAGCGAATGCCCAGGCTTCGATGATTCCATCCCGGACTTGATCGCCACTGAACTGGCCGAAGGCCAACTCCTTAGCCGGGATTCGACAGCTGGCATGCGCCAGGCGACGATCGGCAAGGTTGGATAGAATACGTAAGTGTACTCGCCCACCGGTGAGGCTTTCGATTGTGGGCGCAAGGGATTCGGCTACTGAATTGACAACATTTGCTCCCATTGCGTCGCGGGTGTCGTAGATCAAATGAACCACCAGCATCGGGCCAACGGGCGTATCATGCAGCGGTCGGATTTCAAGATCGCGAGCACCGCCGCCTAGACGGTTTATCGCCTGGTCAACTAGGTCTGCTTTGGCAAGCAATTCCTGCTTATGCCGTAATAATTGCTGGCTTGCCGCCTCTAGATCCGGCACATCGAGAATCTGTATTTGGGCGATCATTTCGGGCTCGGTGGTTCTGGCGGTGAAGCCGCCTCCAGCGCGGGCAAGTTTAGCCATATGGGACGCGCCGGCGACAACAGAAGGCTCTTCAATAACCATCGGAACCAGTACTTCACGTTGGTTGACGATAAAGTTTACCGCCACCCCAAGAGGAAGACTGAAGAGCCCAATTGCATTCTCTATCATATGATCAGCCTGCTCTAAAGTCAGGCCACTTTCTCCATGTAGTGCAGCCTGCGCTTCAAGATTCAGATCTCCGACCTCGACCACCTTTGCCAGGCGCTGTTCGAGGGGCAGGTTAAAGAAACCGGGGAGGCGAGAAGACCGGTTTGAAGACATAACTACTCTCCTAGACCAGATGTCGTTACACTTGTATACGTCCCCTGCTCTAGCAAAAACTATCAGGTTGCCCAACAGTTGGCGAGTACTAAGGGATGGGGTAAAATCCACCCTAAGGGAAGGTATATGGTGAGTAATACCCCTCCACCTAAAGGAAGTCAACCGCGCGTCCCTGAAAATCATTCCGGTGCAGACAACCGTATGGATGCATTGCACCGGGCCACACTGAGCCTCTTTTCCGATTTATCGCTTGACGGCGTTCTCCGCCGCATTATACAAGCTGCACGCGAGCTCTCCAATGCTCGCTACGCCGCCTTGGGGATCCCTGATGGTAAGGGTGGGCTGGAGACCTTCATCACCCTTGGTATGACAGATGAGGAGATCAAGCGCATCCAGTCAAGCCGGACGAGCGGTCCGCACCAGCCGGTCGGCAACGGGTTGATTGGGGAAATGATGCGGACCGGTCGTAGCATACGCATCTCAGAAATCGCTGATCACCCCCGCTCGGTTGGTTTTCCGCCTAAGCACCCTAAGATGCATTCCTTCCTCGGTGTTCCGATCGCCGCCTATGGCCGCCCCCTGGGTCAGATATATTTGACCGATAAGCAGGGGGCTGATTGTTTTGATGCTGAGGATCAGCGTTTGATCGAAATGCTAGCTGCACACGCCGCGGCTGCTATTGAGAACGCTAGACTTTACCGGAAGGTGGTTAACAGCGAGGCCGAACTTGCCCAGCGGAACCTGGAATTGGAACTGGTCAATTCTATTGCTACCGCGGCTAGTTCAACAACTGAACCCGACGCTCTGCTTGAAGTGATGCTTGAACGGCTCATAACGCTTTTTGGAGCCGGGGTAGGCGAATTATTTCTACGGGAAGAAGATGAGGGTATCTATCGCAAGGTGACTCATCTCGGTGACGCGGTCAACGATTTGTGGGCGATCAACCAATTTCGATCTGGTCAAGGTCTAGTCGGCAAAGTAGCTAAAATAGGGAAACTCATGTGGAGCCATAACCTGGCGGAAGAGCAGCGTTTCCTAAGTCAAACAACAATCGAGGCTGGTTTTAGGACGTTGGTGTGCGTGCCGCTCACTGCGCCTGGGCAGGTGGTGGGTGTGCTTAGCTTGGCATTTCAAGGCGAGCGCATGATCGATGAAAGGGAAATTGGCTTGCTGGAGGCGGTAGGTGCTGGGGTTGGGATGGTGGTTGAGAACGCCCGTCTGTATCGCCAAGCACGCCGCTTGGCAGTGCTTGAGGAACGCGAGCGAATTGGCATGGACTTGCACGATGGGATCATCCAATCGATCTATGCCGTGGGTCTGGTTCTAGAATACATTCGTCTCATGGTAAATGAGGATCCAGGGCAGGCTGGTCAACGACTGGAACAAGCGATCCAAAACCTAAATACCGTTATTGGTGACATCCGGTCCTATATCCTCGACCTTCAACCAAGCCGCATTCAAATCGACGACCTAAGCCAAGCACTGGGTCGTCTGGCGAATGAGTTCGAGGCGAATACGCTGGTGGATGTTGAGTTGAAGGCTGAACCAGAAGCCCTCGAGCTATTAGAACGTCGAACAGCGACTGAGTTGTTTCATATTGCACAGGAAGCACTCGCCAACACTGCCAAGCATGCATATGCCACCCAGGTATTGCTCAGTGTGCGGACAACTGGGTCAGGTATATTGCTTCAGATCATCGACAATGGACAGGGATTCGATGTCGAGAAGGAACCCAGCACACTTGGGCATGGGTTATCCAATATGACAGAAAGGGCGCGCCAGGTGGGGGGCCAGTTGGAAATTGATTCAAGCCCAGGCGAGGGGACGACAGTCACCGTCCGTCTGCCGGTTGATCAGCTATCTCAGCGAACTCAGTTAAAACCTGTTCCCTGATCTTTTTCTCCATGCGTGACAGGTTTCAAAGCACTTTGGGAAGGAGGTCACTAGAGCCTTGCCGGGGGTAATCATATACTGGAGCTAATTCATATGTAGGTAATGAATCGTGTGCCCTGCGCGGGTTTACATTATTGATGAACATGATTCTGTGCGATCTGCGCTCGCCGATCGTCTTGATCAGGCCGCCGGCTTGACTATTCTGGGACATTCGGGGGACGCGGGGCAGGGGTTACACGACATCCGGGAGGAGAAGCCGGATGTGGTATTGGTTGAAGTAAAGCGGAGCGACGGGTTGGGGTTGGAAATTATGCGCCAGATCGCGGCACTACCGAAACCTCCCCAACTGGTCGTATTGACTTCCTACCCATCAGAGTGGGAAGAGAAAGCGGCCAGCCGAGCAGGTGCAACCTCGTATCTGTTGAAAGACATTGATTCAAAAGAACTCATCCGGCGAATATCAGAAATGGCTGAGCGCTGAATCGCGCTACTCCAAACCTTGAAACTCAATCGCAATTCCGTTATAGTTTACGTAAGTTTCTGTACGAGGTGAAAATATGCCCATGACGGATAAGCAACGACAGCTGCGCCGACGCCAACGTCGGGTGCGCAAATTACGTGAGCTCAAGAGTAGATTGGAGGAAACCCAAGATACCAAAACGCAAAGGCGCTTGATTGAAAAAATTCGGCGTATCTCACCTTGGGAACCTATCCTGGATAAATAAAGCGTCTTCCTCTGAAGAGACCATGCCGTCGGGGAAGGAAATCAATCGACGGCATGCATTTACCCCCTGCATGATTTAAACCGACGCCAGCATAATCAGAACCTTGTGGCCGCGCTTCTAGCGCGGCCCTATGCCCCCACGGGGATTCGAACCCCGGTCTTAGGCTTGAAAGGCCTACGTCCTGGTCCCCTAGACGATGGGGGCGGAGGGTGTGATTTTACCATGCGATGTTAAAAACGGTCAACGCTTCGAGCGCCGACGGTCTGGTTTACCCTTAAAAGAGGGTGCAGTGATACTAACACCAACCACCAGCCGGCGGTCGCCCATACGAGCTCGTAGCCTAGGATCGATCTCGTCAAGCGAGTCGGCGGTGGTTATCACGGTTGGCAGTCTGGCATTGTAACGGTGGTTAAACAACTGGTAGAGCTTCTCTCGCACCCATGGCTTCATCGCTTGCGTGCCCAGATCATCCAGGACTAGCAATGGCGCTGCACGGATTTCCTCGAAGCGTCTGTCATAGGACATCATACTGTTGGGGTTAAAAGTTGCCCGCAAATGGTCCAACATGTCTGGTACCACTACGAACATGACTGGGAAACCCTGGCTGGCGCGATAGTTGGCGATTGCGGCAGCCAGATGGGTCTTACCACAGCCGTAGGTTCCCATAAGGACCAACCAGCCTTTGGGTTCTTGGGCGAAAGCCCACGCTGCTTGGTGGGCGTCCTCCAGCGTGCGCGTATCACTCACCGGAAGCTTCTCACCCTTTCGGAGGTTGAAGGTTGAGAAAGTTTGGTGGTCGTGCAGAGCCAGCGACGATAATTCATGTTGACCACTGTCGTCAACCGGACGGCGGTAGTCCGGGGCGTGGATGTAAACGTGGGCGACCATGTCGGGATCTGATAATCGTGACCGCATCCGGCCTTCGATCTGCTCAAGGGCTAAATTTGTGGTGAGCACCAGCGGTAGGTGGTTGATGTAGCGATAGTTTAGGATCTGGAAGAGCTTCTCACGTGCCCAGGTTGTGGCGCTCTGGGTGCCGAAATCGTCAAGCACCAGCAGGGGAGCGTCACGGATCTGTTCGAAGCGTTCTTCGAAAGTGACCTCTCTATCGTCGTAGGCGAATCGCAATGAGTCGAGTAAGTCAGGAACCGTGAGGAACAGGGTCGGTACGCCAAGCGAGACACATTCATCGGCGACGGCAGCCGCCAGGTGAGTCTTTCCACACCCATAGCCACCCTGGATCAGCAGCCAGCCTTTGAGTGTTTTACTGTAGGAGCGCGCTTGGTTGTAGGCGCGTTCAATTGAATCTTGTTGCTGCTGTCCCAGGCCGATCCGACCGCGTGGATTGAACGAATCAAATGTCAAATCTCGTAGTTCATCGAGGTGGCTAATACTGAACAGTCGCTGGCGGATTCGATCTTGAATGTCAGCTTGCCGGCAGGTGCAAATCTCCAGCCGGCCGAAGTCCGGATGTCCCAAGGGTAAATCCTGACTTAGATATCCTAATCCATGACAATGAGGGCAGTCCGGGTCTCCAAGCCCTGACTTCAGATCACGGTCTGGTTTAGGAGTCCCAGAAGTCTGCGAATTCACCCTCGACATAGCGTCGGCGAGCTTTTTCAGAGTCTCCTCGATCTTCTCGCTCATCTCTTCCTCTAGTTAGCCAATCCTCAAGGATGGCCTCAATGTAACGCCACTTGCGGACGTTGTTCTCAACGGCGATGCGGATGGCGTCTTCGATCCAGTGGGTTGAATAGGTATGCTCGGCGTCACGCAGTCGTTCGGCGATCATCGGGGTCAGTGGTCCGATGTTCTGCTCGTAGAGTATATAAATATTTGGCCGCTCAACACTCAACTCCAGCGGGGCTTCTGATAAGCCGCTCGGTTGCCATTGGCCACGTTCGATGCCGGTCAAAGCTGCCCGGCCTTTGGGTGTGTTAAGGAAGTAAAAGGTCTCTGTGCCATCCTCGAATTCGATCGAAACTTTGAGCAGCGTGCCGCGGGCAACCGCGCGTTCGAGAGCCTCGTCGAGGGCTTCCAAGGGAGGAGTACTTGGGGAAGCCAGTCCCTCCAATAAGATCTGGTCAGCGGCCATCTCCTCATGACGCAAGTAACGAAAGCGTCCTTCTTTTCGGGCCAGAGCCCAGAAGGCGTAAAGGGTAACCTTGATCTCGCCAAGGTGGTCAATAGCCGGGAGCAGTTCGCTGAAGAATAAGTTAGGAATCGGGGTCAGCTTCAACTTACCTTCTGGAAAGCCGGGGAAGCCCGTTTGAGATTTCATGCCTCACTGCTCTGTTCTTTACCGGTCGTTCGCGTACGATATAAGACGCGGATAATATATTCGACCTGGTGCTGGTCACCCAATACTTGGATGGTTGTTTGGTTTTATTCAACCGGGGCCAGATCGACCTTCCTTGCAGCGTTTTCGAACTTGGCTAATGTCTTTCGAAAGACCAGCTCAGTGCTGCCGACCGGACCATTGCGGTGTTTAGCAATGATGATCTCGGCTATGTTCTGTTTCAAGGTGTCTTCCTCATACTGGTCTGGGCGGTAGATGAACATCACCACATCCGAATCCTGCTCCAAGCTGCCTGACTCTCGCAGGTCCGACAGTATAGGTCGAGGAGGCCGACGGGATTCGACTGCACGTGAAAGCTGTGCGGCAGCCAGCAGGGGCACTTTAAGCTCGCGGGCTAATGCTTTCAAGTTGCGCGAAATGTAGGAAACCTCCTGGACTCGGTTCTCCATCCTGGTATCGCCGGTCATGAGCTGCAGGTAATCGACGATGATCAAATCCAGTCCGACCTCCATATGCAGACGACGGCATTTGGTATGCAGTTGCAGAGGGGTAATGGACGGGGTATCGTCGAGGTAGATGTGTGTGTCGCTTAGGGCGCTGACCGCTTGGGTAAATATCGGCCACTCGTCATCGTGAAGGTTGGCTAGTCGAAGACGCTGTGAGTCGATGCCTGTCTCCTGGGCCACTAATCGTTGCACAAGCTGCTCATTAGACATCTCAAGCGAGAAAAGGGCGACATGTTTTTTGTGCAATTGGCTTGCATTCTTGGCGACAGAGATGCAGAAACCCGACTTCCCCTGCCCGGGTCGTCCGGCAATGATCAGCAGGTCGCTGGGTTGCATGCCTCCCAGCAGGCGGTCAAGATCAATGAAGCCAGTAGGTACGCCGATCATCTGGTCCCGGTGGCGGGCCAGGTAATCGATGCGGTCGTAGTACTCGCTCATCACCTGCTTGATCGGCCGAAGTTGGTGGGTGAGCCTGCGTTCGCTGACGCCGAAAACCGCTTTCTCGGCGTCGTTTACCACATCCTCGACGGGGGTCCCCGATTGGAAGGCCAACCGGGCGATCTGGTTGGCAGCTTCGAGCAGACGTCGTCGGGTGGCGGCCTCTTCCACTACATGCCCATAAGCCACGGCGTGGAGGGAGGAAGGAACATTATTGATCAGCGCCGTCAAGTAAGCGGGACCACCAACCTCCTCAAGACGCCCTTGGCGATCTAGTTCCTCCGAGATGGTCAGGATATCAATCGGTAGACGTTGTTCGTGCAGGCCGATAAAGGCTTCCCAGATCCAACGGTTGCGGTGAAGGAAGAAATCGTCGGCTGACAGGAAATGGGCGACGTCGTAATAGACCTTTGCGTTGACCAGTATGGAGCCCAGAACAGCCTCTTCGGCCTGGCGATCGTATGGCACCTCTTGTCTTTGGCGACCGTCGCCAGGAGGTTCTGGGTTGGGGGGAGGGATTGGAATCTCGCTCATGGCATGTAGGAATCTGACCGATGGGTTCGGTTGTTAAGCTGGGTAATGCTTGGTTAGCAGCCAGGATCTAAAGTGACCATTGTTCTGGTGCTAAGCGATCTAGGATGGCGATGCTGAGCAAGGGGATCAGTCGATTGGATCCTCTTTGGATAGATCCAAGTCGTCGAGGTTTAGTGTTTCGACGAAATCCTTGAAGACATCCAACCGCTTGTCGCTCTCCTCAGCGGCGTCGTCCGCGTCGACTTCCGCTTCCGGTATGGAAGCAGCTTCATCCATGACGACCTCGGCGACGAAGATCGGTACGTGAACCCGCACAGCCAGCGCCAGGGCGTCTGAGGGGCGGGAGTCGATCTCCATCTCCCGCCCGTTCATGCTGATCACGATCCGGGCGTAAAAAACATCGTCGCGCAATTCGGTGATCCTGACCTGTAACACGTGGGCGCCCAGGACTTTAAGCACGTTACGCAACAAGTCATGGGTCATTGGGCGGGCGACCTCCAACTCCTGCAGGCTGAGGGTGATGGCATCTGCTTCAAAAGGACCGATCCAGATAGGAAGGAATCGCTCCGAATCCATCTCCTTGAGGATGACGATCCTTTGTGGAGACATCAGGCTTACCCTAATGCTATCAATTACGACCTCTACCATCCTCTGGCCTCCGCCTATACCGCAGAAGTGAGTTTACGGCATTCTAACATACGCTAAAGTGAGGTGCAACCAATCAACATATTTTTAATCTTAAAGACTGATATCTGATATTATTTAATGACTGCACTGAGAAAAGCCCAAGTGCGTGAAAGGGAACGGTATATGTTTGAAGCGTTAATTTCTCCACGAGGTGTGGCGGTAGTCGGAGCCTCCCAGAACCCGACAAAATTAGGCTACGGAGTCGCCCGTAACCTGGTTGTGTCCAATTATGGCGGTGCAATACATTTTATAAACCCTCGTGGTGGGCGGCTATTCGACCGACCGATTTACCCCGACTTGGCGAGTGTACCTGACCCGGTCGACCTGGCGATGGTTATGATTCCGGCTGCATTGGTGCCAGGGGTGCTGGAGGACTGTGGCCGGCGGGGAATCCGTTTTGCGATTGTCGGCGCAGGGGGGTTCCGAGAGATCGGACCTGAGGGGGAGGCGTTGGAGCGGCGTTGTTTGGAAATCGCCCACGCCCACGGTATTCATGTGCTTGGACCGAATTCCATCGGCTATTTAGACACCCACCTTCCGATTAATGCCACCTTTCTACCTCTGCCAGGACCAATCCCAGGCGACATAGCCTTCCTGTCTCACTCGGGGGCTATCTGTGAAGCTGTGATCGATTGGGCGCGTGGCCAAGGTTTTGGCCTTTCACGTCTGGTCAGTCTGGGCAACCAGATGGACTTGACCGAAGGTGATCTACTGTCGGCGATAGCAACCGATCCTAATACCCGGGTTGTAGCGATGTATATGGAGGGGGTTGGGGATGGACCGACCTTTATCGAGCAAGCCCGACGGGTGACAAGCGAGAAGCCGGTAGTGGCGATCAAGGTAGGGCGCTCGGAGGGTGGTCGGAGGGCGGTCGCATCTCATACTGGCGCCATGGCAGGGGAGGATGTGGCCTTTGACGCCGCCTTTCGCAAGGCGGGTGTGATCCGGGCTCGCCACAGCGAGGAAATGTTCGATTGGGCACGAGCGCTGGCTTGGTGTCCGTTGCCAACCGGCCCAAGGATGGCAATACTAACTAATGCTGGCGGGCCAGGTGCGATCGCAGCCGATGCCCTGGAAGCCGTTGGTCTGGAATTGGCCGAATTAGCAGAATCGACTCAGGATCAGTTGCGAGAGCTACTTCCACCGGCTGCTAGCACACGTAATCCAATCGATATGTTGGCTGGCGCCGGACCGAGGGAGTATGCCGATGGGCTGAGGATGGCCCTGGCCGACAGTGGCGTGGATGGTGTGATTGTGATCTTGCCACCGCCGCCGATGACTACCGCAGCGGAAGTGGCTGGTGCCATCATCCCGGTTATTCGCTCGACTTCAAAACCGGTTGTAATCGCGTTAATGGGAGAGGAGTTAATTGCTCATGCGGCACGACTCTTTAGGCAATCGCATATCCCCGATTACCGTTTTCCAGAGCGAGCCGCCTCTGCTATGCAGGTGTTGGTGGAGCGCGCTCGGCAGCTGGTGGAGCCAGCTGAGACACTACCCTGCCTGACGCGTATCCGAATTGAAGCAGCCCGGCAGGCGCTGAACGGAGCTGAGGTGGGTGAGACCGGCTTTGTGGATGCAGTAATTGCTGCCAAGGTAGTGGAGAGCTACGGTATCCAAACACCACCCACAATCCTTGCCCACACATCGGAGGAGGCAGTGGAGGCCGCCAATCGAATGGGTTACCCGGTAGCGCTCAAGATCGTCTCGGCTGATCTTCCTCATAAGTCTGATGTTGGTGGTGTGTTACTCGACCTGGAGACTCCACGGGAAGTGGCGGAGGGATTTAAACGGGTGAGCGATATCCCCGATGTAGCCAAGGTGCAGGCGGGCATTTTGGGAGTGATAGTTCAAGCGATGGTACCCCCAGGCCAGGATGTGATCGTCGGTGTAGTGCGGGATGCGCAGTTCGGTCCTCTGATGATGTTTGGTTCGGGTGGCGTGGAAGTAGAAGCTCTAAAGGACGTCGCATTCGCTTTAGCGCCGCTCACTCAGCATGAAGCCGAGGATATGCTGGAGCGGACATGGGCTGGTCGCCGTTTGCAGGGCTATCGCAACTTACTACCAACTGACCGGGCGGCGGTAGTGGATGTCTTGCTGCGCTTGGGGCAGTTGTCGGTTGATCTACCTCAAGTGGCGGAAGTAGAGATCAATCCACTGCGCGCTCTTCCCGGTGAGGATGGGGCAATGGCGATGGATGTGCGGTTGCGGTTGGAGCCGTGATGGTTGGTTTTTTTAATGGTGGTGATAGTCACCCCCAACCTTCCTGGAGGTTTTAAGCTTCTGGGAAAGTGTTTATCGCGCCGGATATTCGATATGCTACTACGGTGGGGTTCACAGGCCCCACCGGATTAACATCCGATAAAATCAAGTAATAGCTTGGGCAATGGCGGCTGCCACACAGGCGTTGTTCGGCAACAAAGCCAGATTCGCCTGAAGGGTGGCGCCACCGGTCAGGTCGGCCAGACGACTCAGCAGGAAAGGGGTAAGGTTCTGGCCAGTGATCCCTGATGCCTGAGCCTCTGCTTCAGATTGCACCAGAGCCTTTTCAACTATTTCATTCGGTACGGAGACATTCTCAGGGCACGGGATGCATATCAGGGCTCCGCTGCCTAAACCCATACCCCAATGCGAACTCAGGATAGCGGCAACCTCGGCAGCCGTATCTGCGCGTGTGCTAACCGGCAATCCGCTACCCCGACTGAAGAAAGCGGGGAACTCATCAGTCTTCCATCCGATAACTGGCACCCCGGCAGTCTCCAGCCATTCCAGTGTGCGTGGCAGGTCAAGGATGGCTTTAGCGCCGGAGCAGACCACTGCCACCGGTGTGCGGGCCAGTTCGAGCAAGTCGGCTGAGACGTCACCTGTTTTGCCGCGATGAACCCCTCCGATACCGCCGGTGGCAAGAACCTGCACCCCGGCGGCGTACGACACATACATAGTCGCTGCCACTGTAGTGCCCCCGCTCTGGCTTTTAGCGCTTACCACTCCCAGGTCGCGACGGCTTATTTTGCACATCTTCGTCTCTATTGCTAGGCGCTCAAGCTCTTCTCTAGATATTCCGAAGTGGACTTGACCGCTGAGCAGGGCGACCGTAGCCGGACTAGCGCCGACCGAAATGACCTCGGCCTCTACGCGACGGGCAAGTTCGATGTTGACCGGTCGGGGCAGGCCGTGGGTGATGACAGCCGACTCAAGCGCCACGACCGGTTCGCCGGCCACCATAGCGGCGGCGACATCCGGGTGGACATGGAGCCAGGAGGGAATGCCGCGCGGGATAGGTTTCGATACTTTAAGCCTCGGCATCTCCAATTTCTTTCGATCGAATCAGGAAACGGATGTGATCAACAACCATGTTGATGTCTGGAGGAGGATTCAGATCTGGCTCGGTCTCCAGTCGATGAACCATCTGATTGAGTTGCTGGTGGAAAACGCTGAGCATCTCGAAGCATCGGTAACTTTTGGGTAACTCCCCATGCTTCCATGTCCTGATCAATTCCTGGATTCCATCTGCAGTTCGCTCACCCAAGTAGCGATCGTGCTCGCGAGCCTGATAATCTGCTGAGTCGTATAGGTTAGCTCTTTGTAGGTCCCTCCAGGTGGCCATCATTGTCTTGGCAGGACCGGTATCGCTCGGTGCAGAGGGGAATTGATCGTCACGCACTTCCCAGGTGCCCACGCCAACCCACGCCAACTCCAGGCCGTTGTCCTGCAGGTCCTGTTTCAGTTGTTCGGTGTGGAAATGTTCGCTAAGCTGACGACGAGGGATCTGGATGAGCGACCCTTGATCCTCTGGCTGGTCGGCCTTTCCCGGCGAAGGTTCTCCTTCTTCCAGCATGCGCGAAGGCTGCAGCGCGAGAAACTCTTCAATCGTGTTCCGGGCGACAAACTTCCGGATTTCCCGGCTTACAATTTCAGGGAGCGTATCTTCCCATTTACGCTGCCCCTCTTTCTTTACGGCTTGTCCATATACCAAGCGACGGATGCCATCTTCCGTGAAGGGGTAGGGGTTTTGCAGACTACGCTGTTGCCCACCACTGTAGACTCTAAAGAGCATTTGTGCGTCGCGAGCATAGACCTCAATGCCATCCCTGGTCACGGCTCGCACCTCATCGACTTTGCCAAGCTGGTCTCGAAGGTCGACGACGCCCCGCAAACGTTCAAAACCCTCAATGAAGGGTCTCCTCGTTTTTTGGTCATCTGTAGACGGGCCATAGACTCTTGGAAGACCTTCCTCGGTTTCGAAAACAGCTGCAAATCCGAGGTGCACATTAATGTAACCGGGGCCGCCGATTCGCAGTAGAGGATTGTTGGAATGTTCGGCTTCCAGATCGTTGATATCACCTCTGTTGATCATGAGTGTCGGGTAACCCAATCCGAAGAGTGCGCCAAGGAGATAATTGGCCGCGACCCAAAAGGAGTCAAGTTCAAAAAGATCAGTGAGGTACAGCGATCCGACGAATAGACCGCTCAGGATAGCCGCTACGACAGGGAGCAGATGGACGAGCACTCGCGGATGGAAGAATGGAAGAAAGGTGTTGATTAAAATGTAAACTACAGTTGGCAATCGCAGCTGCCATTCGAGGGGTAGCTCACCAGGAAAGTCTGCCAGCAAGACGATAATAAACCAATAAAGAACAAAGGAAACGCCTACAAGAGACAGGCGGATGACCGCGCTGGTCTTATTCTTGGCGAGAAG
Organism: Anaerolineae bacterium; assembly: GCA_030605795.1. GTDB lineage: Bacteria > Chloroflexota > Anaerolineae > Anaerolineales > E44-bin32 > DUEZ01. Next base: position 27,780 of record JAUWHR010000016.1, read on the forward strand.
CAAATCTGCAAAGGGTTTGACGACAGACTGTACTGCACTGGTTGGACGGACATATGCTTGCTGGCTCATCGTCCTCCTCCAGCATTGGTTTCTGAGCAATTAGCATTCAGCGATGAAAGGTCATCCAAAATTTCATTCAGCTGGATCACCAGGTTGGTGCTGTCGGTCACCAGGCCTCGTTGACTACAAAGGCGGATGGCACTATGGATGACAGACCTGAGTGAGTCCCGCATATGGGGTGTCTTGCCTTCTCCCAGTTGCTGGCGCAACTCGGTGGTCAGATCACGGATGAGGGTGGCACACGCTTCCGCTTCCCCTCGATGGCGAGCATCCTTTACCTCTTCCTTTGCCCGGGCGAGGGCTGCTTGTACATCGCCAGCCCAGGCCTCGCGCCAGCGCAACATCCGCTCCTTGCGTACATCATCGGGCAGGTAAAGGTCGGTAATCCCCCCCACACTCAGCACGCGAATGCCGCGTGAGAGAAGAATGGAGTACTCACGGCTGACATCCACTTGACGCTTGCCGTTCTGCGCACGGGTCTCTACTGTGTGGAAGGTCAATCGAGCCTGAATGAGTTCTTTGATAACCTGCAATGGGGGGGTATCGGTCTTCGTCTGATTGACCAGCTCCTGCAGTGTTTTATCTTTGACCATCTCCCGCCATAGATCAATGGCCAGGCGCAGGGGAAGCTTGGTCCAAGGTAGATCTTCGAATTCACTGTAAGCGTGACCGTAGACAGCCCTTTCCACCGCTGTCTGGTTGAAGTCATAAGGTGGTTTATTGGCATCGCGGCCTTCGCGTGGTTCGTCGTTGTGTCCTGGGTCGAGCATGAAGGTGACGCTTAAGTCGGTTGAGACGGGAATTCCATCGCGAGTGATGGCGAATGAATTGACCTTATCTAGTTTGACCGGCTCACCAGCTGGAGGGGTGAAGCCTTCGGTCATACGAACCTGACGGCGGAGGTCGAGCGATTCAGCTCGCCACTCTCCCCGGTTACTGAAAGCTACACCAGGTCTGACAGGTCGGGTGAATTGGGTGTTAGTGCGTAAAACAGCGGTGCTGGCAAAATCTATCAAAAACACACCCGGTGCTCTGCGCATCTGCTCTCCATATGCTTCTTTGGCTTCCCCGTTGCGGATGAAAGTCGCCGGGCCGCGCTCGCCGACTAAAAAGCCCAGCAGGCGACGAATAACGGCCAAGCGCTCCTTCAGTTTACCAACTGGAAGTACGAATTGGGCGATGAAACCGGTCGTAAGCAGCAAGGTGAGCAAACCTAGACCTAGGTGGGTGAAAACCGTGCGAGTAATAGATGCGCTTGCGTCGAGCAGAACGTAAATATTGATCGGTATCCAGGCTCCCAAGATTGCAAGGCGAAAGAATGCAGCCAGAGTTCGTTGGGTTTCACGGATCCAAAATAGGAGATTGGCGATAAAAACAAAGAGCGCGATGGCTGATAGCAGACCTAGGAGCAATAAAGTATCAGCGGGAAGTATACCAGGGGTAGTAATCTCGATTGCAGCGTTAAGCGCCCAATAATAAAGTACGGCAGTGAGCCCAAAGCCGAGGAGGGCAATAAAACCAGGACGGCGGTAAAGAGGTACAACATCCATCGTTCCGAGATTGTATCCCAAACACACGGTCAGGCCAAACGGGTTATATGTTTGAGTTGGATATCTTATGACTCCACTGAAAAAAGGTCAACCGCGAGAAGAGGACCGGTATCTGTGGGGGTGCGGGCTGCGCCCGCACCCCCACATATACCTCTCCCCACTCCTCGAGGGTAGTTTTTTTTTCAGTGCACTCTTATCTGAAAGGGAAAAATATGGGTAATCCACCGGGTGGAAGCTTGCCTTGGCGGACTATTCGGGATACCCTTGGATCATAGATCGCGAAAGACCGTGGATGGTGCGGGGGTGATGAGATGGTTACACGTCAATCAGAGCTGCTTCGTGTGCTAAGTCAATTAGCTGATGAACTGCCTGATCCTGTTTGGGTCGCACTAGTAGACAGTGATGGCCTGGTTATGGCTTGTGTTCCTGCTGAACCTCCAGTGGATCCGGAGGGTATTTCGGCGATGACGGCGGCCTTGGTAATAACTGGCGAGCGCGTCTTGGAAGAGATCGAAGGCGGCCAAATCCATTACGCCAGTGTCGCTGGTTCGCGACGACAGCTCCTGATGGTTCTCCTGGAAAATGACCGCTTCCTCTCGATCGGGTTGGGGCCCGAGATTCCACCACGAGCAACCTTCAGTCTACTCAGCCGCAGGGTGCCTGAATTAATACATGCGCTTCAGATGCGCTTCACAACTATTTAATGAATGAGTGCACTGAAAAAAAGCCAATGTGCAAGAAAGAAATGTGAGCAACGCCCACACTCCACATATACCCCCTTTTTCCCGCCGGTGACCACTTTTTTAAAAGACTCTTTAATCCAATAACCGGATTTTGTGGTATGTTGTCAAGATTTGAGATAGACGGTAACATAACCAGGCTGACTATTAAATACTCGACATAGGAGATCTTATGAGGCGTCGGAATATACCTTTCGTTTGTGCGATGCTACTTATCGCGGCTATGCTTGCCTGTAACCTTCCATCACCTTCCACGCCGTCGGCAACTGAAGTTGAGCCGCCATTGGAAACTGAAGCCCCGCCGCCAACCTCCGAGCTGCCTACATCGACATCAGAGCCGCCAACCGCAGAACCGCCGCCAGATCCATTGGTCGCAGTGCATCAGGGAGATCATTTCCATATCTATGCCCTGGACGGGTCGTTGGTAGAAACCCGTTTAGCGACCGGTATGGATACATGGGCTCAACCCAACTCGTATCAGGTGGTCGGAGATACGATCTACTATGTGGACAGTGGTGGTGACGGCCTGGGCGGTAATGTAAAACGGGTTACCGCAGCCGGCGTTGAGGATCTCGCTTTCACGACTGTCCCTAACCTAGTGACCCTCACATTCGCAGTATCAGAGGATGAATCTAAAATCGCCTGGGCTGCAGGGGAGTGGGGAAACAGTGAGCTATGGACCTCAGATATCAACGGCGGTGGAGCGCAATTAATCATCCAAAGTGATCCCAGCCTTGGGCTGGAGGATTTCTACGTCCTGGAAACATATCGCTGGACCGTGGATGGAGATCTGTTGTTTTCATGGCAGATTAGTGGTATTGGCAACTTGGCATATTTTGGATACTCCAGCATGTACCGTTATCGTCCGGCGACCGGTGAGATCGCCGCGCTGTGTGAGGCGCCGGCGGGTGGTGGTATGCCATGTTGGAGCATCGTCTCAGATGATGATCTCTACCTGGTTGGAACCTGTATGGGTGAATCGGAGATCCCTGGCGTACGGGAGCGAGAGGTGAGCACAGGGATCGAGACCGTGTTGCCGTTGCTGCCCAACCAGGATCAATCAGGTTCGGCTGCCTATTCACCCTCTGGCTCAAGACTGGCCTACGCCTATGTCCGAGGGGGTATGGACGATATTGACGGCTACATCGCTGTCCGCCTTAATCCGGGGGGTGATCCCCAATCCATCGTCTCAGTGCTCGACGGAAGCTTCAGGAATATCTATTGGGTTGATGAGGATCGGATGGTGGTGCAAGGCTCGGAAGCGGAGATCACTCGAATCTATCTACTCACGCTCGACGGTGTTCTTACGCCGATAGCGGAGGGTGAGTTGATCGGTCTGATACAGCCTTGATCTAGGGCGCAATATAAATGGTGATGTAGATATTGCTTACTATGTTCACCCTTTTATGGGTTGACCTTTTAGGGTATATCCTCTAGACTGGAATCGTGCTCGCTAAGATCCACGCTGCAGCTATCGTTGGGCTGGAGGGGGCAATCGTCGAAGTTGAGGTGGACACCTCCCGCGGGCTTCCCTCTTTCACCATAGTCGGATTGCCGGATACTGCTGTCCAGGAGAGCCGAGAGCGCGTCCAGGCAGCGGTGAAGAACGCCGGTCTGGTTTTCCCGCGTCAACGAGTGACAGTGAATTTGGCGCCAGCCGCGCTACGCAAAGAGGGCCCGGCGTATGACCTGCCGATCGCCCTCGGCGTGCTGGTAGCCTCGGAGCAGGTCCTCGCCGAGTGGCTTGAGGGGGCGCTGGTCGTCGGCGAGCTGTCACTGGATGGTTCAGTGAGGCATGTGCGGGGGGTGCTGCCGATGGCCGCGCTTGCCCGACAAGAGGGCATCTCCCGGCTGATGGTACCTGCGGTCAACGCCGCTGAGGCAGCGCTGATGCCCGATGTGGAAGTCATTCCAGTTGAATCGCTTACGGATCTTGTGAACCACCTGTCAGGGGTAGTGCCTATTCGCCCATTCGAGCAGCCTGAGATTTCTGAGGATATTGAGCTCAGCGGGACCGACTTGCAGGAGATCAAGGGCCAGGAGCATGTCAAGCGGGCGATGGAGGTCGCGGCGGCTGGGGGTCATAACGTTCTAATGACCGGACCTCCAGGGGCGGGGAAGACGCTTCTGGCGCGTGCTCTGCCGTTGATTTTACCTGCTATGACGGTGGAGGAAGCGCTTGACGTGACCCGGGTCTATTCCGTTGCTGATAAGCTTCCCTCTGACATTTCCCTCATCCGGACAAGACCCTTCCGCGCTCCACATCATACTATCTCTCACGCCGGCTTAGTGGGTGGTGGCAACTGGCCGCGACCGGGCGAGATCTCGCTTGCCCACCGCGGGGTGCTCTTCCTGGATGAGTTGCCAGAGTTCGGTATGCGGGTGCTGGAGGTACTACGTCAACCGCTGGAGGACAGGGTGGTGACCATCAGTCGAGCGCGCGGCTCGGCGACCTTTCCAGCCAACTTCATGTTGATCGCGGCGATGAACCCCTGCCCTTGTGGCTACTTCGGCGATCCGGTGCGAGAATGTACGTGCACTCCAGCGACGGTCACTCGCTACCAGAAGCGAATCTCAGGTCCCTTGCTTGACCGAATTGATATCCATGCCGAGGTGCCTCGGGTGGATTTTGATAAGTTGACTGACGACCGGTTGGGAGAGCCGTCGGCAGCTGTACGAGAACGAGTCGAAGCAGCCCGGGAGCGCCAGCGGACCCGCCTGTACGAAACCGGTCTGACGTGCAACGCTGATATGGGAGTGGGGGATGTACGGCGGTATTGTCCACTAGAGGAGACCGGGCGGTCACTGGTGCGCCAGGCGATGAGCCAGCTCCAACTTACCGCCAGGGCTTTTCACCGAGTTTTAAAGCTGGCTCGCACCATCGCCGACCTGGCCGGTGAGGAAGCGATCGCTCCCGCTCATCTAGCGGAGGCGCTTCAGTACCGTCCAAGGCGATGGGGCTGAGG
>JAUWHR010000055.1 GCA_030605795.1 Anaerolineae bacterium
GTCTCAGTTGGTGTGTTTACCAGCGTCGGTGTCTCGATCGGCGTGTCGGTCGGCGTGCTGGTGGGTGGAGCAACTTCAGGAGTCGGAGTCGGTGTGCTCCAAAACGGCCCCGGCACGACCACCGGTTCCGGTTCATTATGAGCAGGATCTTCATACCGTTCCTTGTCCCGCTGGATCTCCTCGATGATTTCGGGATTGATCGGCCGGATCACCATGAAGGGCCATTGGCTGTAATCGGCCTTGAGCTGTGAGCGTGTGTCGGCGAAAGCCGGACGGGTTTCGAGTAAGGCCAGCGACCCGCAGCCGAAGAGGAGCAGCAGGATTAAAGGCACGATGATCAGCCACCGAGCCAGGCTGCGCAGATGCTCCTGAGTATCTTCGTCTTCGATCCAATCCTTCAGCACTACAACCTCGTATCTATCTCAAGGACGGTGAAATGCCCAATTGCCCGAAGTGCCACTTGCCCTTCGAGACTGTTTCTCGCTATCTCTTTCTTACACCGTTGTCGCCTGAGGGGTTCCCCCTCAAGCGACGATAAGCTTAACTCCTTCTTATTACCTATCCTTTGTATTCGTTCATCCACTCAGGCCTGCTCATTTAATCGGTTGCGTCGGCTCCTCGGGTAGTAGAACTGTGAACGTTGTGCCCCACCCAAGCTCGCTCTCAACCTCAATCGTTCCACCATGCCTGGAAACAATGCCGAAACTAACCGAGAGACCTAAACCAGTGCCTTCTCCTTCTGGTTTGGTCGTGAAGAAGGGATCGAATATGCGGGTAATATTTTGCTTTGGGATCCCCATCCCGGTATCCTGAACGGCGATTGCAATCGCTCCTTTCGCTCTACCCAAGTTGATCCGTAGGGATCCACCATGATCCATCGCCTGGACAGCATTGGTGAATAGATTAATCAACACTTGCTCAATCTGTTGGGCGTCAAATGTCACCATTACTGGTTGATCCGGAAGATCGATCGTTACTTCAACCTTACCCTTGCGGGTCAAATACTCGGTCAGCCGTAGCGAGGACTGTATAGTCTCCCTCATGTCTCGCCGTTGCATCTCGGGAGTGGATTGGCGGGCAAACTTTAACAAATCGGTCACAATGTTGCTCGCCCTACTGGCGCTATCCCGGATGGTCGTCAATTGGGCTCGGGTGCTAGGATCAAGACCAAGTTCCTCGTGTAGCTCCTCGGCCAAGCCTTTAATCACCGCCAACGGGTTCTTCACATCATGGACAATACCGGCTGTCAACTGGCCAACCGAAGCCAGTTTTTCTGATTGGACCAACTGCGCTTGGGTACTTTGCAGTCGGGCGTTAATATCGGCCAATTCCTTATTTCGCTCAATCGTTTCAGCATATAAGCGGGCTGCCTCTGCGGTGCGATCGCGCAGGCGCATGGTCATGGTATCGAACGCACTCGCCAACTCACCTATTTCGTCTGATCGTTCGAAACCTGTATTTTGATCCAGATCCCCTGCTGCCACCGCCTGTGAGATAGACCGCAAACGCAGAATCGGCCTGGCGATACTCTGGGCTAAGACATAACCGATTACAATTGTGGCGATGGTGCCTAAGGCGAAAATCAGGCTGAAGATGTTTCGACTGGTAGCCATGGTCGATACGATGTAGTTGCTCGGCAACACTACGCTTAGGATGCCCATCTCCTGCTGCCGAATTATCAATGGGGCGATTACCGCCTGAAAGTCTCTGCCGTATAACTCAAGCTTATGGGTCATCGATGCATCGCTTTGAGTGATGGTCTGCGGATCTACTTCAAGCACCTCAACACCCTCTTCAGGCATAACAAGTGTTGTGGCCACAAACGAACCGCTACGGTCAAGAACTGTAATGTCAGCCAGGGATTGACTCTTGAGATCTCCCAGCACCGATTCGAGACGAGTGCCAATCATCAACATGCCAATCATCTGTCCGGACGAGTCACGAACCGGCGCGTCAGTGAACAGGTAGGGTCCAAACGAGGTTATCATGAAGTCAGCGTATTTATCCCCAATCTGGTCCATCTCTCCTTTGAGGATGTTCATCACCATGTCAAATTGCGAGAAATCCCCTCCTGAGGAGACGAGGTACTGATTTGTAGCAGGTTCTACTGCCAGGGTCATGATCTCCTGGCCCTCGAGATCGATTACAGTCACCGCTTCTATTTGATTATTCATCACAATTGGCCAAAGCATGTTTTGAAGACCCTCTGCATCTCGCTCTTGGATCGCTTCAGAGACACCTTCCATGTAGGCCATCAGGCGCAAGTCTTCCAGGTGGCCACTCTCGCGCCTGACAAATCCATCAGCAACCACCCGACTGGCTTCGAAGAGCTGATTGATGAAACGCTCGCGGATCGAAGAGGTTACCAAGTTAGTGACTACATAAACACCCACCATGGCGATCACCATCGTCAATAAAACGTAAGGGACGATCAACTTCGCCCGCAAACCGGAGAAGACATCCAGAATCGTATCAAAGAACGTCTTCTGCACCCCCTCAATATCCTTAACCCTGACAGGTTGTTGTTCGAGCAGACCTTCTCTTAGTTCCATCTTCCCCTCACATATGTTGTGGAGCGAGGACAAAGATCCTTCGCCCACCAGCCCACTTTGCCTGATACATAGCCTGATCAACTGCCTCTAAGAAACTCTCCGCGGTACCGTGCGTCGGTGACCATTGAGCTACACCCGCGCTGACTGACAACAGCTCGCCCTTGAAACTGGTGCTGGTAATTTTTGAACAAACCCGCTGGGCAACCAGGGTGGCTGCATCCAGATCGGCTTCTGGAAGCAGGATCAAGAATTCGTCCCCCCCGATGCGAGCTGGGAGATCGACAGTGCGAATCTGGCTTCGGATCGCCTCGGCGACAAGTTTAAGTACCTTATCTCCAGCGGGATGACCGTACTTGTCATTGATAGCTTTCAGACCGTCTAGATCGATCATGATCAGAGACAATGGTCGGTCGTAGCGTCGGGCACGTTCGACTTCAATCGCTAGTCCCTCATCGAGCTTATGCCGATTGTAAAGACCGGTCAGTGGATCAGTCACCGCCAAGCGCTGGACTTCGGTGAACAATCGCTCGTTCTCCCTGACCAGACGGCGACGCTCTAAAGCTCGATTGAGTGATAAGTCAAGTTCGGCCAACGACTCAAGCGGCTTGGTCAGATAGTCGTAGACACCAACCCTAAGCGCTTCGACAGCTGTTTCGACCGTAGCCCCTCCAGTTAAAATAATGGCTTGTAGATCCGGGTCAACCTCATGAGCAACCTGAGCCACCTCCAACCCATTATGCTTAGGCATATACAAGTCCGCTAAAACGACATCGAAGGAGCCTTGCCGCAATGCATCGATTGCCTGCTGGCCATCCTCGGCTTCGATAACCGATAGACCCATGCGCTCCGCTCGCCGCACCAGAATCTGGCGGAAATCACGGTCGTCGTCCGCGATCAGAATCCGTTCTTTTGAGTTGCTTTTATCCACTTTATCTTCTACCAATATCGGCGACCTCCAGGTGGCTGCCTCGAACTCCCCAATTAACATGACTGCCCTTGCGGGCTCCTTATGACGACCTGGGAATCCACCATCATCATACCCGATCAACGAATCCTGCGACCTTTCAATCAACCTACATCCGTAGTCGCTAATTCCCCACCCTCCAACGCCTAAAATAATCATCAAAGTAGCCACTATTCATCAAATAATTGAGTGCACTGAAAAAACTACCCTCGAGGAGTGGGGAGGGGTATATGTGGGGGTGCGGGCTGCGCCCGTACCCCCACATATACCGGTCCTCTTCTCACGGTTGACCTTTTTTCAGTGGAGTCAAAATTGATATCCCAAAAATCATTTTGTAAAGAACATATGTTTTAATTCATACCCTACCCTGCTGATCAATTCTTCTGTTGCAAGGGTCAGACCAACCAGCCAGTTCATGCCATACCGTAATCAGCTGTAAGAATGGCTCTCCTGTAAAAACAAGGGAATGCTGACATAACTTGACATAGACATACTCCTACCAGCCGTGATAGGTCTAGAAATAACTACACCTATTGACTGTTTCCTTTCATTGCCAAAGGAACCGACAGATGTCTCAGACCTCCGAGGTCTGAGAGACCTCGGAGGTCTGCCTACTATCTTTAAAAGCACTGTGGCCCCGCAAAAGCGGGGCCACAGTGTGTCTTTTCTCTAACAAGACTAACCATCCAGTGGAGGAGTCGGTGAAGGCTCACCAGATTCTTCGGTGGATGTTGGCGTTCGTGTAGGTCCCTGAGTGTAGGTCTTGGTTGGCGTTGGGGTTATTGAAGGTACCGGCGTCTCGCTTGGTATTGAGGTTGGCGTCCATGTAGGGGCAACCAAGGTCCTACTACCGGTAACTGTGCACGTAATACCCCAGCTGGGGAAATCGAAGGTCAGAACACCTTTGAAGTATCCGTCCAGCCCTGAAGGGGGAACATTGTTGAAATCCGCCTCCCACCAATCCTGGTTGCCATTACCATTGAAAGCTATTGAAGGTGCCGAGGCTGTAGTAGTTGAATTGTAGGAATCTCCATTATAGTATTGTGAACCATTGAAGGTAGCCTTGTTGTAATAAAAAGAATGGTCATCTGGCCAGGTAAGGACAGAGTTGATCAGATACCCCGTCCAGCCAGTGTTGTTCAGGACCCGTATCTCGAAGTCGTCACCATTGCGCCGCGTTTCCGAGACGGTAACATCGCTGCAGTTCGGAGCTGGCGGCGTAAGGGTGATGGTTGGTGTACGGGTAATTGTCGGTGTGTTGGTTGGTGTTGGTTGAATCGTTGAAAGCGACGCTGACACAGGGCAGATGTAATCAAAAGTCAATGTAACCGAGAAATCTCCCCACAACCACCCTCCAGGAACGTTATTAAAGTCAGCCCGCCAGGTTCGGCCTGAACCCGAAGGATGGGTCCAATCAGTGGGAATGCTGGGACTGGCGCTGGTCGGGGAATCATAGTCATTACCTCCGTAATATGTATCCCAGTCGTATTGGAAGTAATTCACATACTGACTTTCAGAGAGCTCGGTCCATGATAGAGATGAACCTGAGAGAAATATCGAAGCCGGGTTGTTGTTTCGGACCCTCACCCGCAGATCGTCACCATCGATCCAAATCGATTCTATGTAGATGTCATTGCAGTCCGGCGTGGGGGTTATGGTTGGGGTATTCGTCGCCGGTGGAGGAGAGAGGTCAATTTCACTGGATAATTGACAAAGTTCTCCGCTGGTCAATCGGAAAGTCAGAATCGCAGCGTAGTACCCAGGATGTATTTCGGGGAAATTGGTGAAATCCCCTTCCCACCAATCCGTGTTGCCATTGCCCGCGAAAGCTATAGACGGGGCTGATTTTGTAGTCGGAGAAGTGTATTCTGACCCATAAAAGTACTGGACGTCGTTCCACTCAGCCTTGTGATAGTACATCGGTGATAATTCATCCGGCCAAAAGAAGGTCGAATCAACCAGGTTGACCGTAAATCCGAAATCGTTCCGCACTTGGACCTCAAAGTCATCGCCATTGATCCGCGTATCAACCACGGTTAGATTGCTGCAATCCGGCGTCGGGGTGTATGTTTCAGTGATGGTAGGTGTCATCGTGATCGTTGGAGTTTCGGTAATCGTGGGAGTTAGAGTCTCGGTTGGCGTGAACGAGGGCAAAGCGATCGTCGCCGGAAGGCCCACCACCCTGGCCACACGGAACTGTTCCACTATTCCCTCGCGCCGAGCGGTCAGGGTCAGATTTGGCCACCAGGTATTGAGCAACGGGGTAATCAGAGGATGCTCAAAATCCACCGTCACCGATACGCGATCACCGGGACCGCCTGCATCCTCGCCAGGTTGACAATCCGCCGGAATGCTCGTATCCGGGTCGGACGGGAAGTACACAATCCCGGATTTATTAGAACAAACGGTTACCTTGAAGAACCCAGGATTTCCCACTAGTGCTGCGCCATCTCGCCAAATCGCTGCCGAACCCGCCCAGGCAGCGTCTTTGATCGAGGGGATGCGAGCGCCGTCCTCCTCCGCTTGCTCATCACACACACCACCCGGGTAACCTGCACAGTGACCCCCGTCGTATTCGCCAGTGACAGCGTAGCGAACGCCAAAGCGGGCGCCATTCTCCACTGAGACCCAGGCATGCATAAGCCGCGCCAATTCAATAATCGTAAAAAGGACTAGCAGGATCAAGGGCAACATGAGCGCGAACTCAACCAAACCCTGTCCCCTCCAACGAAGCCGTCTTGGTTTAAATTTTAACATCCTGCCTTCTCCACTGAATTAAAGTAAATATCTGGACCAACCCCTTCGGGCGTTCCTCAATACATGTAGTCTATCGGTGTTAATACTCTTCCGTCCTTACAGTCTCCTTACAGTCCCATTTACGAGACCGGTACCAGGGTCACCTAGTTTATGGCAGCATTCTCAAGGCTCTAAAACTGCTTCAACTTACTGCTATAGCGGTTTCCAATAAACAGGTTGGGCCTTCATGCTATCCGGCTAATGGTTCGAAAAGCTCGCCATGAAGCTCACCCAGAAGCCCGGTCGCGTAATAACCTCTTCGGGGGTCACCCTTCGGCGGAGCCTGTCCTGAGTAAAATCGAAGGGCTCAGGACAGGCAGACCCCGACAAACGAGAATAGATTTCAACTGCCTAGAAAACAGAAAAGGTGCCCGGCACTTTCAAGTGAGAGTATCAGGGCATCAAGGATGTGTCGAAAACAATGGTTTCGGCTTTCCAATGGAATGGTCTAAGTACCGGGCACCTCAATTGGGTAGCTTATGTAGTCATAAGTTGCTTTTCCATCTCTTTAATGTCGTCTCGTTTCGCAGGCGACTAAAGTCGCAGCTACCTATACCAAGACCACCTTCGTGCTAGTCGGCGCAGTCGAAGGGCCGACTTTGCAAATGTTAGTGCAGTATCAACTGCCGTAAATTCCACCAGGTTGATAATCATTTTCACCCGCCGTAGTACCGACGCACCACCATGGCTAGCTACCCAGAAAATATTCGCCAATGAGCAAGAAAGACCGAGTGTATGGAATGTCATCCCTTCGACGGAGCCGAAGGTCACGAGCCACCTCGATGAGCGTAAGACAAATCTGAGAGACCCCTTCGAAATCTCATGACAAGCAAGGCTAACATCTCCGCATGAGAAAACGGAGCTTGATAAGAACCTATAAGTTGCACACGGGATAAATGAGCTGTGTCAGACTTCGTGGCTATTAGCAATTAGCTGGACAATGTTACATTTGTCACTGCGAGCAGAGCGAAGCAATCTCCAAGCATGCTAGGGGATTGCTTCGGCGCAAACAGCGCGCCTCGCAATGACACCTAAAGTGAAATCTAACATTGTCAAGTTAGATTAATAGACGTTTATAGAAAACACAATCACTGCTCCAGGCGATATCCGTATCCCCGAACAGTTACCAGCCGGGTTGGTTGCTTTGGATCGATCTCGATCTTCTGCCTCAATAGCCAGATGTAACGTCGCAATGCGCTGCCGCCTTCTCTACGGTACTCCCCCCAAACATCAGTGATCAGGTCATCCTGTGAAACAGCTTCTCCTGCACGATGGGCCAGCGCCGCGAGCAGGCGAAACTCTGTCGGTGTCAGTTTAATCGGACGCCCCTTCTGACATGCTTCACGTTTGCGTATATCGACGGTAAGGGTACCTGTTCGATAAAAATGTATCTCCCCCTCTCGCTGCGACGCTGTACGTGATAGGACAGCTCTCATCCGGGCGGCGAGCTCCTCTAAGCTGAAGGGCTTGGTGATGTAGTCGTCGACCCCTAATTTAAAACCTCTCAGCTTATCAGCCTCGGAGGTTTTCGCGGTAAGCATAATGATCGGGGTATCCGACAGTTCCCGAACACGGGCACATACCTCCCAACCATCCATCCCCGGCATCATCACATCCAGCACGACTAGGTCAGGTCGCTCCTGGTAGAAAGTCCGTAGACCTTTCGGGCCGCGGTTGGCAGTGACGACCTTATATCCCTCGAGCTGAAGATACTCCTTGAGGAAGCGCAACAAAGTCACGTCGTCATCAACAACCAGAACACAGATCGGCACGGTCTCCCTCCACGTTTGTTCTCGTAAACACCAAGCTTACATCCTATTATATATCTGACCGCACTGAAAATAGCCCGAGCGCGAGAAAGGTAACGGCTCGTTAGCCGGCCAGCCGCAGCCAGAATACCAGTCGGGCTCCGCCGCGCGGATCCTGCTCAATGCGGATCCCCCCCTCCATGGCCTCCAGCAAACGCCGCACCATAGGCAAGCCCAACCCATAGCCATATACCTCGCGTGAATCGCTCGTGTCTACCCTGTGGAATAGCTCAAATACCCGTTCACGCTCCTCAGGAGGGATCCCGGGGCCGGCGTCACTGACGGCGATATAAACACTAGCGCCCTCTACCCACCCCCTTACCCAGATCTCTCCCTCCGGCGTGTATTTAAGCGCATTGTCGAATAAGTGAAAGAAGACACTTTCCAACGCTTGCTCATCAGCCATCACTGCCGGTAGATCATGGGGGAGATCAAGGCTTAGCCTATTTCCACCATGAGCTTCTGAAAACCTACTGCAGACTTCCCGAGCGATACTTTCGACGGGCACCGGGTGAGGTTGGAGTGGAAAACGGCCTGCTTCCAGGGCTGATAAATCGAGAATAGTACCAACGAAGTGAGCCAAGCGTCGTGTCTCAGCCTCAACCAAAGTGAGAGATTCACGTACGGAGGTTGTGAGCCCAGAGTCGCTGTTTAGGATAAGTTCGACGCCGCTACGAATGTTAGTGAGCGGCGCGCGCAATTCGTGTGACACCAAGGCGACGAACTCGGTCTTCATACGATCAAGCACCGTCAGCTCTTCTATCAGGGCCGCTAATTCAGCCACCGCAGCCTCCAGCTCGCTGGTGCGGGCCTCCACCTTCTCTTCCAATGCAGCATTGAGCTCTTCCAGTTCGCTGCGCGCCTCAGCTACTTCATCGAGTGCCTTACGCAATGCAACTTCTCTTTCTCGGATGAAAGTTAAGTCGTGTGCAGTGACCGCGAGCATCGCACGCGCCTGCCGTACGTCATCTACCGGCATAAGCGAAAGCGATACCGGGAATGTGCTTCCATCGTTGCGCCTGAACGAAGCCTCTCCCGTCCAGCCCTGCTCCAGCGCCTGGGCGAGAATTGTATCTACCCCACCCTCGGCGACGGTGAAATCCACTAGATTGTTAGTCTCATCCGCTCCGACTGCCAAACCCAAAATCCGATTGAAAGCAGGATTGGCAAACCAAATCTGGCCATCCGCTTGGCAAATGAATGCTATGTCAGCTGACGCGTTGACCAACGCCGCAAATTGGCGCATTTCGAACTGGCCGGCGATGATACCCTGACGAGCGACCAGCAGCAGGCTCAAGCCCCCGGCAGCAGCCACTGCGATCCAATTTACCTGGCCCGACGACCACCAATCAATAACAGTGAAACCAACAACTGCGTAAGTAAAGGCGATCGGCAGGAGCGGTTCCAATCTGGCCGATACTCGCTTGTCGGTTGCCCTTAATAAACCACCTTTTTGGCTCGTTTTAGGCAACGCACCATAACGTGAGGCTAGGACAACCAGGACGCTGCTCGCCATCCAACCCGCCTCAACCAACCCCACCGAAGTTCGCTCCGCTTGAAGGATCCGATATCCATCTCCTAAATCACCGACCGCAAGCGCTAACACAGCCAATCCCAGCAATCTAAAAGTGGTCCTCTGCTTGGGATGGGATTCAAGCAACGTAATTCGTAATATGAATACAAGGAGGACCATATCAAAGATCGGGGAGACCGCGGCCCAAAAAATCTGAATTGGTTCGCCCATGCCAACATCAAGAACCGGTTGAATAAGAACCAACCATGCAAGAGCGAGGACCGCCAAGCCGAGAATCATCTGATCAAGCAGGTCACGAAAGCGACCAAAACGCCCTGGAGGAGAAGCGGGATAGGTGATGAGCGAGGCCAAGGCTGCCATAAAGCCAGACAAGCGGAGTAGATCAGCCACCGAAGGTAGTGATGGTGGTGTGCCATAGAGCACCCACGAAGTACTCTTCAGAGCATCCGCTACAGCCCAGATGGTGAGTGACACACCTAGAAGACGCCAGGAACGCCGACTATCAGACAATTGTGTAATTCGTGCGGCTGCTAGCGTAGTCAGCGCAGCCAGTGCACGGGAGATGAAAACTAACAAAGAACCTATCGGACCCAAAGCCTCCGAAGTAGGAGCTAGCCAGAACCAGATCATGTACAGCAGAACTGACCCACCGAAAAGTAGCGGTCCGCTTTGAGAGAATCGTTTTCCCAAGATGAAGCGATCTGCCATAAGTTGATTGTATGCTACCGAACCCAACCAGGCAAGACGACTGTGGAAGTTGCTTAAAAAGTAACTTTGGACAACATCCTAAACTTGAAAAAATCTAATATTTATAAAAAAAAACTGGCGGGAATTAGGTCGCCAGTTTTGCCATGTTGTGAGCGATATAGAGCAACCCTCACTCGATTTTCATTTTTTCCACCATCCGTAGCATAAACCTTCAATATCTCATAATTGTATTCACTCATGTAAATAACTCGAACGGGGCTGCCCTTTTGGGACAGTCCCGTTTCTCCATCAGGACTATCCATCCAGTGGAGGAGTCGGTGAGGTCTCACCAGGTTCAGTGGATGTTGGCGTTCGTGTCGGTCCTTGGGTCAGTGTTTTGGTTGGCGTCCTGGTAAGGGTACGTGTGGGCGAAGGTCCCCAGGTGGGCGTTCGAGTCGGAGTCCTGCTCGGTGCTAGCGTCCTGGTCGGCGTGCGGGTGGGCGACGGACCCCAAGTCGCTGTTCGAGTCGGTGTGCGGGTCGGCGGCTGGGACTTATAAGTGCTCCTGGAGATGACGCAGATGCCCCAATCTGGATAGTCAAAGGTTAATTGGAGATAAAAGTACCCATAGATGCCCTCCGGGGGGGCATTGTCGAAGTCCGTTTCCCATCTTTCATCATCGTTTCCGCTAAGTTCAACCTCTGTATTACTAACGGTGGTGGGTGAGTTGTATTCGTTACCTCCCCAGTACCTGTAGTCGAATTCAAACCAGTCAACGTACGCTGGAGACGGGACGTCCGGCCACTCGAAATATGTCTTAATCAGATCTGCATCGGCATCATTGTCGTTGTAAACCCTCGCATACACATCATCCGAACTCACCCACATACTTGATATATAAATCTTGCTGCAATCAGGCGTGGGCGTACTCGTCGCCGTGAGGGTGATGGTTGGGGTTTCGGTCGGGGGGAGTGTATTTGTCACAGTGGGCGTATCAGTTGGCATAGGCGATTCGGTGGGGGTAAAAGACGGTAAGACGATCGTGGCCGGCAAACCCACTACCCGAGCCACACGGAACTGCTCCACAATCCCCTCCCGCTTGGCGGTCAGGTGCACCTGCGGCCACCAGGAGCTGATAATGGGAACGATCAACGGGTGGTCGAAGTCTACGGTTACTGATACTCGATCGCCCGGACCTCCAGGATCCTCTCCCGGTTGGCAATCAGCTGGGGTACTCGTGTTCGAATCGGACGGGAAATAAACCACGCCATCTTTATTCGAACAAACGGTCACTTTATAATATCCGGGCTGTCCCGGCAGGAGGCTCTCGTTACGTAGGATGGCGACCGAGCCAGCGCGGGCGGCGTCCTTGGCCGAGGGGATGCGAGCCGCGTCCTCCTCAGCCTGCTCGTCGCAACCCCCAAGGCAGTAGAGGTCGTTATATTCACCGGTTACAGCGTACCGTACCCCGAAGCGCGCTCCATTTTCAATCGCCAGCCACGCGTGCAACACACGGGCAAGTTCGACGATTACAAAGATAACGATCAACATCACCGGCAGGACGAGGGCGAATTCTACCAATCCCTGCCCACTAAAACGACGGAGACGAGGTGAAATTATCGCGGAATGGCTGGCTGGCAAGGTTTTCATTGAAACGACCCTTCTACTAATGCGTGATACGGGTAAAGACTCGGGAGGCGATCGCCTCGAAGACCTCCAGTAGAAGGGAGCCTTTTTCCGCGAAATAGTAATTTCCGCAGTCGTCCCCGATATCCACACCATCACAAGGATCTGTACTAGGATTACCATCGTCCCCTATAGCGGCGATGTATCGCAGAAGTTGTTCTCCTTGGTTTGGCTCGCAACTACCACCATAGTAATCGTGACAGTATGGGTTGTTCGTCACCATATCTCCCAAACCAATGGTGAAGATCACCGCGCCCTGGCCTGCATTGTCGCAGGTTGTGATGTCAGGATCAGGTGGATCGGGCATGGAAGATTCATCCGGGCAGCCATTTACTAGCCCCCATGTCACGGCTGCATCCTCCGCATCAATGCCAAAGTCTCCATCCCCTGCCTCGAACTCGGCGTCACGACACATCGGGCTCAACCAGGTTGGTGCTCCGATTCCTCCAGGACAAATCCATTCGTTGGATTCGTCTAAAGCGGCATTGGCGCTGCCATCCGATAGTAGGATGACAATCCACACTGCTTCCTGACGGGGATCATATCCGAACTGAGCAGCCGAATATTTTAAACCCTGTGCCGTATTTGTCGAAGTACATCCCCTTGGATCACCGGTTTCCCACCCCGTACATTCTGGATCAGTGGCTGGGTCTGGGTCGGGTGTGATCAGGAGGCTGTTAATCGCATTTTGAATTTGCGTTATATCCGAAACGAAAGCAGCCGATGGGGGTTGAGGCAAATTAGCAGGGATACCTGCGTATCGATCAAAAGTCACCACCGCCATGCGGTCATAGGGGAAATACATGCGGCCTACCAGCGCCAGGGCGGCCGTTCGAACTTCTTCAAATGGATGGCATTCTCCCACGGGATTGCATATATTCGGGTTTAGGTAGTAATCATCTGGAGTATCCCATCCTACAGGGGCAGGGCTGTCAGGGGCTCCAGGCCAAGTATATTGTGCCGGATCACAATCGTCGATTATTGTATCTCCATCGTCATCATCACCGTCGAGACAAGATGCATCAAACGCCATAGAGGCGGAAGTATCGATCACCAACACAATATCCACCGAAGCAGTCTCAGAGATCGCTTCAGCGCTAATATCAATCGATCCAAAGCCGATAATTGGTAGAAAGGCGAATTCAACCGGCATACTTGCCTCAACCCGCACAAACTTCCGCGGAGGATCGCCCGGTGGGGGACACAGGTCCGGATCATGGTGATCTAAGGGGGGGTAGAGATCACAAACAAAAACCTCTGTGGAGGCTGTATTGAGTTTGTTTAGACGGATAAATTCATTTGCTGCAGCTTCAATCTGGTCTATCGAGCGCCCCTCACGGAACTGGTTGGCGGCCGCCAGCGAGGCGGCGTCCACCGCCCGGCGCAGATGGCCGACCTGGATGAAGAGAATGCCCGCGTCGACTGCCAGACCGATGAAGGCCGCCAGACCGATGAAGGCCATGGCGATCAATATCATGGCTTGGCCGCGCTGGAGACGTTGGTTACTCATACTATCTCTCATGGTGGAGTAGGTGTTGGTTCGGCGGCTGAATTAGGCATCATGCTGTATGCATGTAATGTGATCGTATCTGGCACGAACGCCGTGATCCAAGGAAGTCCTAAAATCATGTGGTAATCGTAATAAACCTCGACCAGAACAATGCCGGAGTTCGGTGCAAGCGGATCAAGCATTGCAGTAATATCTGCACAACTGAAATCGGAGGCCCTATTGTTGGCGTACGAATAGAAGTCAGTGTCATCGCAGAGGTTGTCGGCATCGAGATCGGGGAATCGTCGGTCTATCGTCCCACTCATAATCGAAAAAGCGGAGATCACAATATCGTCGTTGGCGGTGGTATCGAGGCTTATCTGTCCGCCCGAGCCGATATCGATGGATTGCAGGACCATGTCCCGGGCGAAAACATAAAATGTATTATCGGTTTGACCCGCCAGGGCTCCTTCACGAATGAGGGGATCATCGTTAGCCGCGAACCGAGACGCTTCTCGGGCAGCATCAACAAGGTCAAGGTAGTAGTTAAGCAGGAAACCGAACTCAATCAGCCCGGAAAGCATCATTAACAAAACCGGCAGCAGGACAGCGAATTCGACCAGGCTTTGGCCGAGGGGTTTGCGCCCCTTCCTTTTCTTTCTAGCTGCGCCTTCTTTCATGCTACTCCCTATCGTTGTGGCAAGTATGTCAAACGAAATTCAGCTATCCGCTTGAATTTCATCTTTATTATACGGGGAACATCTGCTGAAGATGGTAGTACGGATGGACCAACAGGGCTATTTGTCGCGCTTCAGAAACGCAATTGTAACAAAAAGCAAACATATCGGTTTACCAGCAAGTGTTACTAGAACTATGCCAACATGATTACGACAGGTTAATATCATTCTGAGGAGCGAAGCGACGACATCGTACCCGAAGGGTGAGAATCTCGTTTATTGTTGAATAGCATTCTGCAATTGAAGCAAAGAGATTCCCTTCGGTCTTGCTCAGGATGCTCACCGTAAAATATCCGCATCCAGAGCCCTTCGACTTACCTCGTATGAGCTTATCCTGAGATCTTCAGCAGGCTGTGGCATGTTCTGCTGAGGTACTTATGATAACCACTCAGGCATTGTCCTGAGCTTGCCGAAGAGGTAAACTCCGGCAACTGAGCGAAGCTCAGACCGAAGTCGAAGGATGGCCTACGAAACTATTCAGGATTGACAAACCCCTGGCTACCTTTGAGACGTTCGAAAGCATCTCGGCCGACGAAGTACACGATCAACACCCCCAACAGCCAGATGAGACCGTAGGGAAATATTGACTCAATCGCGGTACGACCACCGAAGTAAACGATCGATGCTCCCAATACCAGGAACGGGCCATAAGCAATGGGTAGGAAAGCCTGGTACCGGCGGCGAAGTAACATGAATAGTAAGTAGACCAGACTGAATAAGCCAGCGACCAGAATACCCAAGAATAGCGCCACGAGCACCCCATAAAATCCAACAATCAGACCAAGCACCCCAGCCAGGGTGACATCCCCAAACCCAAAAGCCACCTCCTCTAAAACCTTCCCCCGCAACCTAGCGAGCAAGTGAGCGAAGACACACCCCAAGAGATACAAAACTAAGACCAGACCAAAACCGGTCAACCCTCCCAGAAGTATCATCCCAAATTCCTGATCAGGCTTAAGAACACCGATCAAACCAAAGACGAGCGCCGCCGGGCCAGTGATGATATGCAAGATCAGCCGGTGTTCAATATCAATCACTACAATCAAGATAAAGAAGGCCAGGACTAACCCATCAGGCCAGAAAGAGATCGGTGTTGGATCCCTTCGATACAGCCATATTGCTCCCACGGTTGTCACTGCTTCGACCAGCGGAACACGCCACAAACGGGGTGTTCCACAATAGGGGCAACGCCAGGCGCGAGCGAACAATGCTCCTATGCCAAACCATGCTGCCAATGGGCGAGGAGCGGTACAGGTCGGACAATGAGGGAATGCAAGTCGGCGGTTAAACGGCATGCAGTCAGCCAGCATGTTGATCAAGCCGCCAGACCCCAAGCCAAGCAGTGCAATCAATGCCTCCATGACTATCCATTATACAGCCCTTGTGCCAGAAAAAATGAGACCCAATTCCCTCCAACCGCTTCTAAAGCTTGTAGTCTTCAATGAGTGTTCAGGGAATATGGCAAGAATAAACCACCCCAGGGCAAGCTGTTGTGTATCCTGGCAATCTCCGATGAACAAGGTAGGGATAATAGACAGGGTCAGCAGCTAGTGCTAGAATGCGGACGTGAACCGCAAATTACCGCAGCCTGATCGAGACCGGGTAAGCACCCTAACTGCGCTGCTACTGCTCACCTATACACTGATTCGGATCGTTGTTCTTCCATCACTAGAGACCGAGTTCTATGTGCTTGGCCTGGTCATACGCTTCGAGTTCAGCACCAGTTCGATAATGCTTACTTTAGCCGCCGCTCTTGCCGTAGCGGGTTCCGATTGGCTCATCCGCTCTCATCCGGGGATTGAAGAGGGGCGAGTTAGGCTCGAGCACTGGGTGATCCCCGGACTGGCGGCGCTCGGTGCCGGCGCGATTCTAATCCGCATCCCTGAAGGCCCCGCGTTCTGGATCGGCCTGATCCTAACTGCGACTTTGCTGATCGCCGTGCTCATTTCGGAATTTATAGTTCTCGATCCTGATGATCCCCGCTGCGACAACGCCGCGATTGGCCTCACCGCATTGGCGTACCTGCTCCTGATCGGTGCGCTCTTCGCGATACGCGCCATCGGTCTACGAGCCGCCTTCGCCATTCCCCTCATCCTGTTCGCCAGCGGTGCAGTTGCTTGGCGCTTATTACGCCTAGCACAGGTTGGGAATTCGTCAGTGCAGTATGCACTCTTGATCAGCGGACTGACAGCCCAAATTGCGTGGGGCATCCATTACTGGCCGCTACCTCCATTAACCGGTGCATTAATCCTTGGACTTGTGGTTTATCTGGGAAACGGGCTCGCACTGGCACACGAAGGGGGCACGCTTGAAAGGATAAGGATCATCGAATTTGCTGCCGTAGGCTTAATTGCCATGGTAGCAATTCTTACTTTGGCCTGATCTGCAATTTTATCTTACAACTTGGGAGAATTACTGGTCCTAATCTAGCGCATTGTCAACCGTGAAAGATGCTATTGATCATCCTTCGACTTCGGCTCTCTATAGCTTCTGCAATATGTCTTAACGTCCTGAGCCCTTCGGCTCCGCGAGCCACAAAGTGGCTAGTGCAGTCGAAGGACTCTCACCTAGCTGGTTTGGACGGTCGATCTCGACGAGCCCGCCAACCTACCAATCGTTCCTCACCTTTCAGCAGCCGGCGTATGTTGGGGCGCAGAGCCCAAAGCAGTAACCCTTCGGCAATTACGCCAAACATAACATATGCCCACGGTCCCTGCCCAACGACGGCTCGCCAAAGAAATACCCCTGTGGCGACCAGCGCGATGCTCATCGTTGCCATGGATGCATAACCAACTCCGAATAGAAAAAAGAGCGCGACAGGCAAAATAACCAGCAAAGTCCACAGCCAGAGCCCAGCGGCTGCACCTATCGTTGCTGCACCACCAGCCCCACCATGTAAGCGAATCCTACCTTCCTTATATTGCAGCAGAAATATAGAGTAGTTATGTCCCACTATAACCAGCAACCCTGCTATCACCTCTACCCATACCGATCCCCTGGTCAGGGCGCGTGCCAGCCACACAGCACACACTCCCTTTAAAATATCCACAACCGTTGTAGTCATGCCAGCCCAGAAACCGGCCATACGCATGACATTTGTGCCCCCGGTCCTGCCACTGAACCAATATCGGATGTCGCGCCCCCTCACTATCTTCACAATCAACATACCGATTGGCAATGATCCGAGCAAATAAGCTCCGACGAGCGATCCGATGGTTTCTACAACCTGCATAAATGCCATCCTCCTTCGGGATCTTACTTATACTTCTGATAACCCTTTCAAGAGTTCACAGTTACTCATTCTTCCAGGTGAATTGGAATCTCCCGCGATCCTTCAGGCAGCATGAAAAAAGCTCGGCATTGCCACTCCTCACCCGATTTTGACCATATAAGATAGGCAGCTTCCGGATAAGCAGCTTCCTTGATATCCAACTCGGAAGGTGTAGCTGGACCAGAAGGATGCGAATGGTAAATACCAACCAGCTGGTCACCCCACTCATCTATATGCATCAACGCTTCCACTTGTTGGAGTGGGTCCATGCGGAAGCGCTCTGGACTTCGAGCAATGTTGCTTATCGGAAGTACACAGTGGACCTTATCCGCCTCTCCTCCCAGAAGCCCACACGCTTCCTCCGGCGTACACCTGCGCACGTGGGCCAGCATGGCCCGCCAATGATTGATCGGTAATATAATTCTTTTAGGGTGCATCGTGTATAGCATTATATCGCTATGAGCAGAGTTTCTAGCTCTTGACAGTCGAATATGCTCATCATAGAATAGAAAATGATTAGGATAACCTAAATATATTATTAGTTAATACTATTTTTGCGCTGGTGGTTTCATCAGAACCAGCTTTGCAGGATACTGTAATTAATGGAGACGACTGCATGCTAGATCCCTTGACCTCCCTTCTGGTAGCCGCACTCCTGGTCACCTTGGGGTTGTCCCTCTTCTGGCCAGAACGTGGACTCCTCTCCCGTTGGCAGCGGGCACGAAGAGTGACCGATCGCGTTCTCACCGAGGACGCCCTCAAACATATTCACAATTGTGAGATGACCGGCGATCGCCCAACGATACAGAGCATCACTGGCGCGCTACAAATAAACCCTACCAAGGCATCAGAGCTGGTTAACAAAATGGATGCTGGCAATTTAGTTCAATTTGAAAAGGGCACCCTACACCTCACCCCGACCGGGCGTGAGTCTGCGCTCCACATCCTTCGTGCTCATCGCATTTGGGAGCGATACCTAGCCGATGAAACCGGCTTCGCCGAGTCTGAATGGCATCTCCAAGCCGATTACTTCGAACACTATCTTTCACCCGCTGAGGTCGACGCCCTCTCCGATCAATTGGGTCACCCAACCCACGATCCACACGGCGATCCAATCCCTACTGCTGAAGGTGAACTAGTCGACCACCAGGGTACCCATTTGACGGCCGTGGATATCGATGTGCCAGTCAGAATCGTACACATCGAAGACGAGCCCCCCGCAATCTACGCTCAATTGGTGGCCGAGGGGTTACACATTGGCATGCAAGTGCGGGTGATCGAGAAATCACATCAGCGATTCCGTTTTTGGGCTGATGGCGACGAGCACATTCTGGCGCCTATTTTAGCCAACAACATCACTGTTGTACCTATGCTTGAAGAGCCAGAAATTAGCCCGGGGATGCGTTTGTCAAGTCTCAAGCCTGGCCAGAAGGCAAAGGTACTTGGTTACTCTCCTGCTTGTCGAGGCGCGGAACGCCGACGCCTGATGGACCTCGGTCTCCTTCAAGGTACTGTTATTAAAGCTGAATATACCAGCCCTAGAGGCGACCCAACGGCTTATCGCATCCGTGAGGCCGTAATCGCTCTGCGGGAGGAGCAAGCTAATCACATTTATATCATCCGGCTCGAGGAGAATGTCGCATGACATCAGAAGCTCATAAATCTCATTCACCAGTGTGCGATTCTTGCCCCGTTCACCATGCCGCGAACCTGCTAAAGCTTGGGGTTAACATGACCGATTGGGATTTCGTCGTAGCTTTAGCGGGAAATCCCAATACTGGTAAAAGCACAGTTTTCAATGCCCTAACCGGATTGCGACAACATACAGGTAATTGGCCTGGCAAGACGGTCACCCGTGCTGAGGGAGGCTTCGACTACGGAGGACACCGATATAAATTAGTGGACCTTCCCGGGACTTACTCGCTTCTTGCGACTACCATGGATGAAGAGATCGCCCGCAACTTCATCCTATTCGGTCAGCCAGATGTAATGGTGGTAGTAGTGGATGCGACTCGTTTAGAACGCAACCTCAACCTAGTTTTACAGGTGCTTGAGATCACCGATCGCGTCGTAATCTGCCTTAACCTGATGGACGAAGCTCGCCGGCATGGCTTACAGATTGACCACCGCCGACTGGCACGAGACCTTGGTGTGCCAGTTGTGCCAACAATCGCCCGCTACGGAGAAGGATTGGATCAATTGCTGCAAGTGATCGCTGACATAGCCACTGGCTTCAGCGTAAGCAAGCCACATCGCATCCAACACCTTACACCTGCTTTACAACGGGCAGTATCACAGCTTACAGCCCAAATTGAGTCCCACTATCCACGATTACCAAATGCACGTTGGGTGGCGCTTCGCTTGCTTGACGGAGACCAACGGATTGCTCAGGCTATTCAGCGAGGGGAACTTAGCACACTTAGCAGTGTAACAGAGGATCAACCAGTCATCGATCGAAGTCAATAAGTCAAGGTGGTATAGTGAAGAAACGTGGAGAAACTACAGCGGAAGACATTTTACAAACAGCTAAAGCTTTACGCTGGGAAATCGGGGGCAACATTCATGAAAAGCTGGTGGAGGCGATCTACACCGATGCTGCCCGGATCGCCGATCGGACAGTGACTCGAGAGGGGGTACGCCCACGCTTCGACCTGGACCACAGCATCGATCATCTGGTTACCAGTCGAATCTGGGGTTTCCCCATACTTTTACTGCTCTTCACACTAGTCTTCTGGATCACGATCTCAGGCGCGAATGTCCCCTCAAGAATAATTGCGTCGTTCTTAATTGATACCATCTACCCAGTGTTGAGTGACGGCGCAGCTAACATCGGGTTGCCCTGGTGGTTAAGCGGCCTACTGATCGATGGTATGTACTTAGCCACAGCGTGGGTCTTTAGCGTCATGTTGCCTCCAATGGCGATATTCTTCCCCCTGTTCACCCTGCTGGAGGATTTTGGCTACCTGCCTCGGGTAGCGTTCAACCTGGATAATATTTTTAAAAAATGCGGCGCCCACGGAAAACAAGCTTTGAGCATGATGATGGGATTTGGATGCAATGCAGCCGGCGTCATCGCCACCCGCATTATTGATAGCCCCCGAGAGCGTTTGATCGCGATCATCACCAACAACTTCGCCCTTTGTAATGGACGTTGGCCGACCCAGATCCTCATCGCCACGATCTTTATCGGGACGTTGGTTCCAACCCACCTGGCCGGTTTAATTTCCGCCCTCTCGGTTGTGTCTATCGCCCTGTTGGGAGTCTTGCTGACCTTCATCGTGTCCTGGTTCCTCTCCAAGACCTGGCTCAAAGGGGAAGTATCTACATTCAGCCTCGAACTGCCACCTTACCGACCGCCGCGTATTTTACAGACCATCTACACCTCTATCATTGACCGGACGATCTTCGTACTCTGGAGAGCAGTGATCTTCGCCTTGCCTGCTGGCGCAGTCATATGGCTCAGCACCAACATCCATGTTGGTGGATTGAGCATCGCTCAGCATCTGATCAACTTCTTGGATCCAATTGGCCTTCTACTGGGCCTTAACGGCGTGATTCTACTGGCGTACATCGTGGCGATTCCCGCTAACGAAATTGTCATCCCCACTGTGCTCATGCTGACAGTCATGGTCGCTGGCCTCCAAGGAGTTGGCGCAGGGGCAGGGGTAATGTTCGAACTCGAATCTGCAATTGGCACACTGGACATTCTCAATGCAGGGGGTTGGACCCTGCTGACCGCGGTCAATTTGATGCTCTTCAGCCTGATCCACAACCCATGCAGCACTACAATCTATACCATCTACAAGGAGACTGGAAGCTGGAAGTGGACAATCGTTGCTACACTTCTACCCCTGGGCTTGGGGTTCACGACAATCTACCTCGTGGCACAAATATGGCGCGCGGTTGCTTTCGTTCTGTGATCCTTACCGGTCATGAGAATGTGGTGTTCAGCAGGAATCTGAGAAAAATGTCCGTAACAACTACTCAGAAAATACCCTTTCCATCGTTATTACCGATGGCTCGTTTCGCTGGCAATTGGAAATCGCAGCTATCAATTCGTGCCTGTCGGTGCAGGCGTGTCCTGCCTGCAGTCGAAAGGCCGATTTTGTAAAAGATTGGTTCGGTGTCAAATGCCGCGATCAGATTGGGATTCCTTCGTCTGGAGGTTGTCAGCCAGGTGTCCTGAACCCGACAGGGAAGATTTAATCAAATCCGATATAAATGTATTGTGCTCAAATCCACGAGCTCAACGGTTACCTATTTTTTCTACCTGATCATTTGGAGCGAGGGTTAGAAAAAAGCAAGAAATAACTCTTATCTCAAGAATATCAGATGAACAGCCAACCACTGCTGCTTAGTAACTACTCACCCTCCCGCAGGTTTAGATGTCGTTTTGACATAGAATCGCGTCTTGACCGGATATTCAAACCAATAAATGCTCTCAGTCATAACCTGCGGGAGGGTAGACTGAGTAGTCACGCTGCTTATTAAAAAAATGTATAAGGAGCTTTAATATGACAGAACAGCTCGCAATTCAAACCAAGGGGCTTATCAAAAATTACGGTAGTATACGCGCCTTACGCGGGTTGGACCTGGAAGTGCGGCGCGGTGAGATATTTGGTTTCCTTGGCCCCAACGGATCTGGAAAAACCACAACCATCCGTTGTATGCTTGATCTCATCCGTCCCCAGGGAGGCACGCTTCGTGTGCTGGGATATAACCCACAAGTGGACCCCATGGCCATCCGAGTACGATCCGGTTATATCCCAGGGGAGCTTCACCTGGATGACAATATGACCGGTCAAGGTGCATTAACTTACTTCGACTCACTTCGTGGTGGCATTGTGGATTGGGGATATGTAAATAGACTTGCCGAGCGATTTAAAGCCGATTTGAAACGACCTATTCGCAATCTATCTCACGGAAACAAACAAAAAATCGGCGTCATTCAGGCTCTGATGCACCAACCTGAACTTCTATTGCTCGATGAGCCGACCACTGGCTTGGATCCTTTAATGCAACAAGAGGTGCTGCGGCTGCTACGCGAAGCCCGGACCGATGGTGCAACGATTTTCTTCTCCTCGCACATCATCAACGAAGTAGAGACACTCGCTGAGCGGGTGGCCATCATTCGTCAGGGGATTGTGGTTGAAGTGGTTGAGGTTGCTGCGTTGCAGGAACGTGCCATACGGCGAGTTCATATCCGATTTAGTATCCCGGTCTCTCTCCGTCGCTCTCAACCGATCCTCCAGCTGCCGGAAGTGGAGTTGCTTGGAAAGGGCGATCAAACCGGCCTCTTGCTACAAGTAAAAGGCGACATGGACCAATTGATAAAAACCCTGGCCAAATATCCGGTTGCGGATTTTGAGACACAACGTCCTTCGCTGGAGGAGATTTTCCTAGCGTATTACAAGAATGATCAAGAGGAGTTCTAAACATGGTTACCGTCTTTCGCTACACGATGAAACGTTTTCGCGGACAGATCATAGGTTGGGGGATTGGACTCTTCCTGCTTGGCCTAATGTTGGTTTCCGTTTTTGACAGCTTCGCTGGACAACAAGAGGCGCTGAACGAGTTGCTAGCAATCTATCCCGAAGAGATCATGGCTTTCTTCGGCGATTTTACCAATTTCGCTACCCCAGAAGGATTTTTAGGAATCGAATTCTTTTCATATATGCCACTTATCCTAGGCATCTTCCCAATATTAGCCGGAAGTGGTCTACTGGTAAGTGATGAAGAGAGCGGCAGACTTGATCTGATCTTAGGCCACCCAGTCACACGTAGTGCAATGCTATTCGGACGATTATTCGCCTTCGTAGCTTCATCGATACTTATTTGTCTTATAGCGTGGGTAGGATTAGTTGTTCCCATGCTTTGGAGCACTATGGAGATCGATATTGCTAAGCTTCTTCTGCCTTTCGCATCGTTACTAGCTGAAATCATGCTATTCGGATCAATAGCCATCCTCCTCAGTTTGCTCCTCCCGTCTCGCCGCGTTGCAGCCATGACCGCCGGTTTGATTCTGGTTGCTAGCTTTTTCATCACCGGTTTTGCTGAAATCATCAGTGATCTAGAAGAAGCCGCCCGGTTCTCCCCATTAACTTATTACCAAAGCGCTAATGCAATGCAGGGGTTGAAATTTGATTGGCTAGCCGGTCTTTTAGGGGTGGCGATCCTCTTTATACTGTTCTCTTGGTGGCTCTTTCAGCGCAGGGAGATACGGGTTGGTGGCGAAGCAGGCTGGAGGATACCCATCTTTCTTACCAGAAAATAACATCTGACTAGCCTTGGGCAAATACCTCATAAGGGAACTCTTCGACAGCAAACTGACGACTAGTACCTCATCAAGGTAATTTTTATTGGTTGTCATTCTGAGGCGACCTTCAACGGGTTCAGGATAGGTTATTCTAGCAAGGGATCTCCTCCGGAGCTTCGTTAGGGAATCAAGTTGGTAGCGTGGAGACTCCCTGGGCGTATGTCATCCCGAACGAGCCCTGCGAGTGAGGGATCTCCTCCGGATCATCGTTAGGGAATCAAGTTGGTAGTGTGGAGACTCCCTGGGCGCATGTCATCCCGAACGAGCCCCGCGAGGGAGGGATCTCCTCCGGAGCTTCGTTAGGGAATCAAGTTGGTAGTGTGGAGACTCCTCGCAACATAGTTGCTCGGAGTGACATTAATGGGGAGGATTTCCTCTGGAGCATCGTTAGGGACGAAAGTTAGTAGCGGGGAGACTCCTCGCTAC
>JAUWHR010000010.1 GCA_030605795.1 Anaerolineae bacterium
CAAGCTTACGCGGCCAAATGGGAAATCCCCCATGCATTTGGAAGCTATGATGCGATGCTCACCTCCGACCTCATCGATGCGGTCTACATCAGTCTACCCAACCATTTACATGCTGAATGGAGCATCAGGGCGATGGAAAAAGGGTTGCATGTTTTATGTGAAAAGCCCTTCGCTCTCTCGGTTGATGAGGTCGATCAGATGATCGCCGCCAGCCAGCGATATGACCGCGTGTTGGCCGAAGCTTTTATGTACCGCCATCACCCTCAAATGGTCATCGCCGGTGAATGGGCGCACAGCGGACGGTTGGGAGATATTTGCGTTGTACGAAGCGTGTTCAACTTTACTTTACGAAGTCAGGATAATACCCGGCTAGTTCCGGAATACGGCGGCGGCTCCCTTTGGGATGTAGGTATTTATCCGGTTAGCTTTGCCCAATTCATCATCGGTGAACCGCCTCAATGGGTTTCAGGTTCCCAATGGATCGG
Source organism: Anaerolineae bacterium (assembly GCA_030605795.1). GTDB lineage: Bacteria > Chloroflexota > Anaerolineae > Anaerolineales > E44-bin32 > DUEZ01. The sequence continues at coordinate 486 of JAUWHR010000010.1, forward strand.
TGAGACAGGTGTTGATGAGACATTCGCCGGCATCTTGCACTTTTCCGGTGACCGCATCGCCCAGATCAACTCTTCTTTCCGCACGCCTTTCTACACCAATGCTGAGATCATCGGAACCCAAGGTAGGCTGACCCTCAATCAACCTTTCGGGGTCCTGGACGAACAAAGCAAAATGATCTTTCACCCCAGTGATGGTGAACCAATCGAGATCCCTGTCCCTGAGAAAGGACTCTATCTCGGTGAAGTTGAAGACATGCATGCCGCTATCCTCGACGGCGCCCCAAATTATCTCACCCTGGATGAGTCCCGGGATCACATTCGCACGGTTGCAGCACTGTATCAAGCAGCCCGAACTAATCAGGTAGTTCAATTGGATTGAGCCTGCTTACGCAGATATCTATTGTGGAAATTTATATCTGTGACTCCACCGAAAAAAGGTCAACCGCGAGAAGGGAACCGGTATAAGTGGGGGTGCGGGCGCAGCCCGCCCCCCCCCATATACCCCACCCCGCTACTCGAGGGTAGTTTTTTCAGTGCACTCATCTGGATATATTGACTTTGCTCCCCTACCGAGCGCAAGCAATGTCGACTCTTCGAGCACTTCAGAAATAAGTAATCCACTAACCCGCTTTCTGTACCACGCTGCTCAACTCCAGCTCTTTGACTAGCGGTCGGCTGCGCATCCAGAGCCAGGCGCTCTGCGCCACTCCTCCAACACTGAATGCAAGCCAACCCACGAACAGCCCAGTCGTCTGGCCCCATAAGACGCCAGCTATCATAATGACACCGGTCATAAGGAGAGAAATCGCAACCGCTTCGGTGATTCCTCGTGTGCGCCGCGAGTGGACAATTACCCCTTGAAACCAGCTCTGCAGGACACTCAACCCAGGCAATGGGAGCGCGAACCACAACGCATCTCTCGCTAACTGAGCCAGCGGCGGGGCAAGCGCTGATACTTGCCCAAACCAGAAAGTCGAGAGCGTCGTCCCAGCGATGAGAATTATCAGCAAGGTCGTACCACCAACCATCCACGCTGCATAGCGCCGCAAAGAGCGGGTCGTGCCTGGTTCATCCAACAACGTCACTACGACCTCGTTGTAGGCCACACCCATACTGCGGAGCATGAAGATCATTCCAGAGACCACCGGCCATACCGCCAACGATTCCAGCGCCTTCGGCATTCGGCTCAGAGCTGCGCTGCCCAATGGTTGCGCCAACATGGTTAGTAGTGACGTCATCGCCAGCGGGATGTAGAAATTCAGGAAGGAATGCAGCGTGAGTGGGTCTTTTACCTGTGGCGCGATCCTGAGTTGGTCACGCAGCACGGGACGGATCCGCCACCCAGCGTAGGCTGCCTCACATACCACACCCAAGGCGACAGCGGATCCGGCCACCACGATACCAGAGACGGTCCCTAGAAGGAGACCGATCCCTAGAACCACCCCATCTACGCTGAGCCGGATGACTGTTCCAATACTAACTGCTTCTGAATGACTGAAGCGTATTAAAGCCCCTTGGTTAAAACGACGATACGCAATGGCCCAGGTCCAAGGTATTATCAGGCGTATACCTAGCCGAGCTGGCTCTACAATCTCGTCTGGTGCTCCGATGAGATCCACCACTACCAAATCATAAAGCGGGGTGAAGGCGACAAGGACATGAATCGCGGTCAGTGCTGCCCCGGCGCTCATCATAAAGCGGCGCAGCTTGTGGTATGAGTCCAAATCTCTGCTCAGCGCCGTCGACGCCGCTAGCAGCATAATGATTGGCGCCTCAATGAGCAGCGCCAGCGGGAACACAACACCACCCCAGGCGGCGAGGTTGATCCTCGGATCCGGCAAGCGCGCGACAACTGCGCTTAGCATGGGGATTTCGACCGCCATAAGAAGCCAACTGGCAGCAAGTGGCCACCAGGTCCGGAATATTCGTCGCATGGGCATCGGGATTTTTTGCACAGTGCGACACCCAGGCATCTCTATCATATAGACCAGCACATTCGAAACATACAATTCCATCCTCTAAGACGTTGATGTAGGAGAGGGTGTTGCAGTTGGGGTGACCGTTGCGGTTGGTGTAGCTGTGGGGGTCATCGTCGCAGACGAGGTCGCGGTGGGAGTTGCCGTTTCTGTAGGGGTTCCATCGGTGGTCGCCGAGGCCGTGGCTGACATACTCGGTGAGGGGGTAAAGGTTGAACTTGAGGTTGATGTGACGGTGAGCGTACCCTCAGGCGTGCTTGTACCAGGGGTCATGGTAGATGTCGGGGTTGGTGTCGGCGCCGTCGCCGTCATGCAGATGATCGCCACTTCAGTTGCCGTTGGAGCAAGAATATTATCATTCAAATGGGTGAAGAACTGCTCGTAATTATAAGTTGCCAGGCAGTATTGCTCTTCGTCCAGCAATTCATTGCCAAACTCGCGCGCCGCCCGGGCGTATTTTGAACATGCACCCCAGATATTCGCCTTGCAGATTTGGCCCAAATATTCCGACGCCAAGCGCCAATCAAGACCATAATAACTATTGGCGAAAATGAAGAACTCCGCCGAACGCCGCCAACTAAGCGCCTGAGCATCCAGAGAGCCAAAGCGTTCTGCCAAGCTGAGGTCATATATCCCCTCTTCCAGCCGGCCCTGGAACAATTTGTCCATCCCCCTGTTTCGCAACCCATAGCGCATAATTTGGTTGACCTCAGCCAGCCGAAAGTTTGGATCTTCTCCACGTAGGAGGATCAGGATATCCAGCGCTGTACTCCAATCCCCTCGGTCGAAAGCCGCTTTGGCGCTCTGGAACATACCCTCAAATGATCCCAAATCTGGCGTTTCAGTTGGAGTTGGTGAGGCGATAGGGCTCGCCGTGGGCGTTGGCTGGTTAAGCGCTTCTAAAGCCCGGCCGAGAAGTTCAGCCGCGCCCGGATAATTGGGGGCAAGGCTGAGGACATATTCAAAACGATGTCTGGCGAGCTCAAAACGGCCCGCGAGCAAATCCTCCACCCCAAGGTCAAACTGCTCTTGACTAGCCTTTGCCACCATCTGGATCTGTTTCGCTTGGCGCTTATCCAACCCGACGATGTAACCGCTGGCTGCTGCCCCGCCCCAGACCAAGATCACAAATACCGGAACCGCAATCAACCATATCCACGTAGTTTTGGGCTTTCCGGTCACATTGACAACCTGCATAGGTTGGGTGTCATCGGCTGAAAGCGAACCTTGCCTTGCAGGTGTCAATTTGGTCGCATCGGATTCTGTCGGGCTATGCATATCCAAACTCCACATCGCCAATCATGGCGATGCTCCATCTGACAGAGAAGATGAGGCCGAAGGGCCGAAGGCGCTGGTTTCGGTGAAAATCAGGTCTCGAAGCCGGCGAATTTGGTCCGGCACTGGACGAAGCACCTTGGCGCCATCCGGCCGGGTGTTGAAACCAATCATGTTGGGGGGGGCAATAACCCCCTTCCGAATATTTTCACCTGGCACCTTCACCGCCAACAATGCAAGAGAGATCATCTGTTCCAAAGATAAGTTGGTTCTCACCCCTGATGACAATTCCTGGTAGAGAGCCGGCGCCCTAGAGATGAGTATGGGGAGCATGTCAAGGCTGGCAACGCGTTCCAAAACTGCTAATAACACTTGCTGCTGCCGGTCTGCGCGTCCGAAGTCGTCACCGGCGCCTTTCCGCACGCGCGCATAAGCCAGCGTGTCAGGACCGTCCAGGTGATGAAGCCCAGGTTCAAGCCAACGTTGATGCCCGCCGATCGCTGAGATCACGATCCGCTGTTTGACCTCCACATCGACACCGCCGAGTTCGTCAATCATCCGTTCAAAGGTTTGGAAATCTATCACCGCGAAGTACTGGATCGGCACACCAAGCAGACCCTCCACCGTCTTGATTGCCAGATCAGGGCCCCCACCAGGTAGTCGGTAAGCCTCCCCAAACATATAGGCAGTGTTGATGCGATTGAAATTGAATCCCGGTATCTCGACCCACAGGTCACGTGGAATGGAAATCATCCCTGCCTGCATCGTTATTGGGTCAATAGTCACGAGCATCATGCTGTCGCTTCGCGGTGCACCCGCGCCTGCTTCCCAGTCTCGATAGTCAATCCCCAGGACCAGAAGAGTCACCCTAGCCTTCCCATCCCAGGGCTGCGGCAATTCTAGAAGTTGCACCATGGTTGGGGTCGTACCGGGTAGTGGGGTGGTGGAGAGCCCCTGATCGACGACCTGGAAAGGATTCAGCCCGACACCGGTGTAGCCAACGGTGAAATCTTGCACTAGCTGGAAGATCACAATCCCTACTAGAAGAGTGCTCAAGCCGAAAGCCAGCGCCAAGGCGCGCAAGACCCAGGTGTAGCAAGAGATATTACCTAAACGCCTCTTATCTAGAGTTGATCGCATATTGGTGAACCCATTGTAATATGCACTATTTTACGTAACTACTCAGGCATCGTCTGGAAATAGGCAGTTCTACTCACGAAACGGCTTTTTGATGTCATTGCGAGCCCTTCGATACCTCAGGGCCTTCGGCTCCGCGAAACAATCTCCTGCCTTCAACATGTAAGCAACGGTGGAGATTGCTTCGTCACTTCGTTCCTCGCAATGACAGACTGAGTAGTTACTATTTTACTCAATATTTACCCACATGTCGGGGTTGCCATCCGGTGATGCCAAGAAAACATCTATTCATGATCATTAATAGCCACCATCCTAGTCAATTTCTTTAAACACAACAAATTCATACGCCATGGTACCAGCACACCAACATAGTCAACTACCTACAAATACTATGATAAGGGATATACCTCCGCTCCAACAATACAACATCGAAAGGTTCACTTAGTACAGGATCGCTATCCCTACTATGACTATCGTTTGGCAGTAAGTTTAATGAGTGCACTGAAAAAATTACCCTCGAGGAGTGGAAAGGGCTATATGTGGGGGTGCGGGCCGCGCCCGCACCCCCACATATACCTATCCTCTTCTCTCGGTTGACCTTTTTTCATTGGAGTCTTTAATAAGCAATGGAGTGTTCGAGCCGGTTATCACCAGGAGAGCACCGAAAGAAAATGCACTCCCTCCGTGCTCCCCGTGGTTTTCACAACTGAGATTCCTATGACAAAACTGGCCCCGCCTCAACCACTTCTGGTGGGCAGTCCGAGGCAAACTTTTTAAAGTTATCAATAAAACGCGCCGCTAATTGTCGATACTTGCTCATGTATTTCTCACGACTGGGCCAGGAGGATAATGGATCAAGCATTTCAGAAGGTACACCCTCACATGACAGCGGGATTTCAAATCCGAAGATTGGGTCGGTGGTGAACTCTTTTCCTAATAACGACCCAGTCAAAGCGGCGTTAAGTATGGTGCGGGTATAGCCTATGCTAATCCGCTTACCCACGCCGTAAGGTCCCCCTACCCAACCGGTGTTCAACAGCCAGCAATTCACCCCATAGCGTTCAATCTTACGCCTGAGTAAATCAGCGTAATGAGACGGATAGTGCACCATGAATGGCGCGCCAAAGCAGGTGCTGAAGGTGATTTCTGGTTCCTCCCCCAACCCCACCTCGGTACCGCCCACCTTGGCGGTGTATCCAGAGATAAATTGGTAGAGCGCTTGGTTCGGCGTGAGACGAGCGATGGGGGGCAATACGCCGGAAGCATCGCATGTGAGGAAGATGATGTTCTTCGGATGCCCGGCCATCTTTTCCTGAACCGCGTTTTCAATGTAATCCAAAGGATAGGAGGCACGCGTATTCTTTGTTATCTCATCGTCATCCAAATCGATCAGGCGGGTAACCGGGTCGTAGATCACGTTTTCGAGAACGGTCCCAAAGCGTTGTGTGCAGGCATATATCTGCGGCTCGGCCGAGGGGGATAACTTGATGACCTTGGCATAGCACCCACCCTCAAAGTTGAAAATGCCCCGATCGCTCCAACCATGCTCATCGTCCCCAATCAGCTTGCGTTTAGGATCAGCGGAGAGAGTGGTCTTGCCCGTCCCAGACAGACCGAAGAAGAGGGCAACATCTCCCTCATTCCCTACGTTTGCAGAACAGTGCATGGGCATGACGCCCTCCAACGGCATCAGGAAGTTCATTACGGTGAAAATCGACTTCTTAATTTCGCCGCCATAGGCCGAGACGCCGATGATGCACAGCTTCTGCTCGAAATTGATCGTGATGAACGTGTCAGTTCGTGTCCCGTCGATCGGCTGGAAGGCCTTAAAAGAAGGCACGCAGAGAACGGTGAATTGCGGCACATGTTGACGATACTCCTCCGTGCTTTTCGGTAGCAGGAACATATTGCGGGATAACAAGCTGTGCCAGGCATACTCGGTGATGACCCTCACCGGCATGCGAAATTCCGGATCCGCACCAACATAGCAATCCTGCACAAACAGATCCCGTCCCTGGACAAAACCCTGCAGGCGGCTATATAGTTCGTCGAACTTCTCTGAAGCATAGGGACGATTGTACTCCCCCCACCAGATGTGGTTCTCAGTTGTCGCCTCGCGGACAATGAATTTATCATTCGGCGCTCGAGCAGTATGCTTACCAGAGGTGACGACTACTGGACCAAGGTGGGTGATTTTGCCTTCCCCGCGGAAGGTGATTTCCTCATACAGAGCCTCGGTCGGAAGGTTCCAATAAACGATATTTAAATTGGTCAGACCGTGGTTCTCCAGACCATAGTCACTCCTCAAGGCATTCGCTTCCGATTGGGCGGGGGTCTTGATGTTTAATAGGTTGTTCATAATCAATCCCTTAATATCTTCCGGTCGCCAATATATATTTCGTTAGGCGACCCAGGATCCAAAGCCCATTTTATGCGTTCGATCCCCTTAGTGATGTCATTCACCGACCCCGCATAGCTCAACCTCAGGTGACCTTCCATCCCAAAGGCGACTCCGGGAACGGTAACCACCAAAGCCTTTTCCAATAAGAACCTAGATAATTCGATCGAGTCATTGCTGTAAGCACGGAAGTCTGGCAGACAGTAAAAAGTACCAGACGGTCTAGTTACTCGTATGCCGTTGAAGGCGATTAACTCCTGCATCATCACATCGCGATTATTTTGCATCGTCAATCTCAGGTTCTCAATCACGCTCTGCACACCGGTCAGCGCACCCTCAGCTGCTGCCTGGGAGATCACCGAGGCGTTGGAGGTGGTTTGTGATTGGATATTTGTCATCACCTCCACTAGCTTCCTGGGTGCGACAGCCCATCCGATTCGAAATCCTGTCATCCCATAGACCTTGGAGACGCCATTAACCACAATTAATTTGCTATTCTCGAGGTCTTTGTCAGTGTACTTGTAGGCAATAGGGGCACGTTGGCCGTCAAAAACCAACGTATGGTAGATGTCATCCAGGATCAGGTAGATACCCTTCCGCTCACAGAACTCAACAATCTCAGCGATAAACTCCTCCGAATAGATGACCCCCGAGGGATTGTTTGGGCTATTGACAATGATCGCTTTGGTGTAGGAGGTAACCACCCGCTCGATATCTTCTAATCTTGGGTGGAAGGTGCCATCCTCAGGCGTAACGATAACTGGTATGCCGTAGACCATCTTGACCATCTCTGGGTAACTGACCCAATATGGCGCCAGGAGGATGACCTCATCCTGCGGGTTGACAGTCGTAAAAAGCGCGTTGTAGATGCATTGCTTGGCGCCGGTTGAGATAATGATGTTCTCCGGCGCTACGAGCCTGTCGTAATGCTCTTCCACGAAGTGGACGATCGCTTTCTTCAGCGACGGTAAACCATCAGTTGGAGTGTACTTCACATCGCCAGTATGCAACTTCGCCGCCGAACCCAGGATAGCCGCGATAGGAGCACGATTCTTGGGCTCACCAATGCCAAGGTGTATAACAGGCTCACCCTTTTGGCGCAGGATTCTGGCTTCTTCGTTGAGCCTCAGGGTCGGCGACTCTTTGATCTCCCTCGCTAGTTGACTCACGCTCATTTGTAGAACTCCCTCAACCCTTCTGACACTTTACAATTCCATATAGCCTACCTCTTTAGGGTCACCTTGGGTTGACATAGAATTATTATAATGATTTGTTGGCCAATCTAACAGAGATGATTTTCACATCTTTAACATGGGGGATATCGTTAGCTAGGCCGATCTTCGTTCCAATTACCTTTAAACCTTCTTCTTACCATATCCTCCACCACCGGGTGTAAAGATGCTGATTACATCACCTGCTTGGATCTCAAGGGTGACCTTACCCGGCAACGTTCGTTCAATGCCCTTTCTGATCACCGCGTTGCTACCGCACTGTCCAGGATTTCCTCCCGCCAGTCCATATGGGCGAAAACGGCGTCGGTCAGAGAGTATGGTTACCTGCGCTTCGGTCAGCAACTTAATCTGTCGACAAATACCGTTGCCTCCATTGAAACAACCCTCCCCACCAGAACCCCGACGAATCTCATAGCGCTGCACACGAAAGGGGTAAGTATACTCAAGCGCTTCGATTGGCGTATTCATCGTATTAGTCATATGAGAGTGGATTGCATCAGCTCCATCCGCTCCAGGGCATGCGCCCATTCCTCCGCCTATCGTCTCATAATAAGCGTAGGATCGTTTACGCTCCGGATCCCACCCTCCGATCGTCAGATTGTTCATCGTTCCTTGACTTGCCGCTGGTACCTGATCGGGACATGCTTGAGCGAGAGCTCCCAACAGCACATCCACGATGCGTTGGGAAGTCTCCACGTTGCCCCCTGCGACTGCAGCCGGCGGTCGAGCGTTGACCAAGGTTCCCTCAGGAGCGACTATCTCAATCGGCACCAGGCAACCAGCGTTAGAGGGAACATCTAGTCCAATTAATGTCCGAAATACATATTGCGTGGCGGAGAGAGTTATGGCGTAAACAGCATTAATACAGCCCTTACGCTGGGGAGAGGTGCCCGAGAAATCGACAATGGCCTCGTCTCCCTGGATCGTGATGGCTACCGCGATGTCAGCTGGTTCTGGACTCAATCCGTCGTCGTCCATGCGGTCAATGAATCGATACGTGCCGTTGGGAAGGTCACCAATCAGACGACGAGTCATACGCTCAGCATACTCAAGCAGCCCACTTATGTATTTTTCTACTTCCTGGCGACCATAGCGATTCACGAGCTCCCCCATCCGCTCAACCCCCTTATTGTTAGCAGCTATCTGCGCCCGCAGATCTCCCGCCCTCTCTTCCGGCGTACGCACGTTGGCAAGCAACAGGTCCATAACCCCTTGGTTAACCACCCCACCCTGAACCATCTTGAGCGGTGGGATGATGATACCCTCCTGATAAAGTTCGTTGGAGAGGGGCATAGAGCCGGGTGTCATACCTCCGACATCCGAGTGATGAGCGCGGTTTGCTGCAAAGCCAAATAGTTCCTGCACCCCGCCCTCGCCAATGAAAATCGGGCTTATCAAAGTGATATCAGGAAGGTGCGTACCCCCATGATATGGATCATTCAGGATGACAACATCTCCTGGCGAAAAGTCATATGCGCGGATACCTTCCTTGACCGACAACGGCATAGAGCCCAGGTGGACTGGGATATGAGCAGCCTGAGCGAACATTCGTCCCTCGATGTCAAACAGGGCGCAAGAGTAATCACGCCGCTCTTTAATGTTGGGTGAGTATCCGGTACGGCGCAACACCATGCCCATCTCCTCGGCAACGGAGGAGAATAGATGTTTGAAGACTTCGAGACGAACTGGGTCGAATGTGGTCATCTTGCGTGTTCCTCATTAAGACATACGAAGGACAGAGAAAACCAACGTGATGCGTGAAGCGTGATAACTACATATCTGGAGAACGTACATATTGCAGCAGTTCCTCCAACTCATTTGGACTAATATACCTTTGTGCTTCAAGATCGAATGAATTTCGCTTGTATTTAGCAACATACTCACCGAGGCTACGCTCACGCTGCTGAGGTACCATAGTTAATAACCAGCGGATAATCTGTGTTAATAGACAAAGGCGATGTGCGACGACCTCCTCTCCTAACACATGACGACTTTTATAATACCAATCACGGCTCTCACGAGCTGACCCCAGCGTGTATTCATAGAAAAGTGCCCTTCCCTTACCCATACCACGAGAATAGCCTTCAGCAATAGTCGCACTGATAGATCCCAGAGCTCGGTATAGTTGATCAGTTAAACCATGTATCCTATTATCCTGCATCATTTTTGTAATATCGTACCAACCCAGTTCTGTAACAAACAACGCCAAACGGTAGTCTTCAACCTTCCACAAAGAATCACCAGTTATCACCTCAGGAACAGTCTTCACCCATTCCTCATAATTCCCTTCACCCCTCCCTTCATGCCTCACTCTCCACATCAACAACCAAGTTAAAATACTCATCAACATTGGCCCGACTCCCCTCAGGCAGGTAGACCGTCGTGTCCTTGTAGACGATCATTGCTGGACCAGCGAGGGCCTGGCCTGGTTGAAGGTATTCACCCTTGTAAAAGGGTTCATGGGCGAATCCTCCATCACCTTGCACAAAAGCACGACGACCGATGAAGGCTTGGGACGGATCCTCTGCTCCCAACGGAGAGCGTGGGAGAGCCGGTCGCAAGACACCTCCGACAGCACGGAGCCTGATATTAACGATCTCTACTGGCGACCCAGGCGCGCTGTGCCCATATGTCCGCTGATGCAGAGTGTGGAAAACGTGTACAAAATCTGGTGTTAGTGGCAAAGTGAGCTCATACCCCTGACCCACATAGCGCATGTCGAGTTCTCGATGCAGTGTGATTCGATCCACAGATACACCCTCTCGCTGTACATCCCGGTAACCTCGATCTGCTAGTGGATCGAGCAGCTGTTCTAACTGTTCGAACGGTGTATCCCCTGGCATCATCACTGTTTGAACGTAATCCTTAATCACGTCAGCGGTTAGCATTCCAAAGGCCGACAGAGTCGATGCGCATGGTGGAATCAGCACATTCGGCATCCCCAAGGCTCGGGCAAGGTCAACTGCATGCAACCCACCCGCGCCACCGAAAGAGACAAGTGTGAAATCCCATGGATCATGACCTCGCTCCACGGAGATCACTCGCAACGCGCGTTCCATATGCGCATTAACGATCTGGATCACACCCAATGCAGCGGTTTGAGCCCCAGTCAGGTCCGACCGAGGTGTCAAACCCGCATTTCGAGCCAACGACTCCAGTGTTTCCTCAGCGGCTTGAATGTCAAGCGCCATTCGACCACCGAGAAAGTAGTCAGGCGCAAGACGACCAAGAAGCAGATTGGCATCGGTCACTGTGGGCTCCATACCGCCTCTACCGTAGCAGGCAGGTCCAGGATCAGCGCCAGCGCTCCGAGGTCCGACGCGCAACCCACCACCGGCGTCGACATAGGCGATGGAGCCACCTCCAGAACCAATTGTGTGAATATCGATCACCGGGACGCGAATTGGTAAGCCATCGATCTCTGCCTCGTTCGTGACCCGGATCGCTCCGTCGCAAAGGGAGACATCGGTCGAGGTGCCTCCCATATCGAAACTGATTATCTGTTCGAAGCCAGCTGCCTGCGCAACGTGAAATGCACCCACGACACCTCCAGCAGGTCCCGATAATATGGACCTCACCGCACCTGCCCGGGCTTCAGCGGCGCGAATACTCCCCCCATTGGATTGCATGATATGAAAGTCAGCGACCTTCAATCCTTCTTCGAGTTGTCGTAAATAGCGATCAACTATAGGCGATACATAGGCGTTGATGACGGTTGTGCTGGTTCGCTCGTATTCCCGGAACTCAGGTAGTACTTCACATGAGGGCGAGACGGTGAAGCCGGCCTGGCGCAAAGCCCGGGTAATAATCTGTTCATGATCAGGATGCATGAATGAGAACAACAAGCATACTGCAATAGACTCGACATCCATAATCCGCAGCTTGTCGATCAATATGGATATCTCATCTTTATTTAATGGCGTAAGTACTCGACCACGGTGATCGACGCGCTCTGTTATCTCCAGACGCCCTTCATCCGGCACCAATGGCTGAGGTCGGGTATTACAGAAATCATACAAGTCACGGCGGACCTGTCTACCGATAGCGAGCACATCCCGAAAACCACGGGTAGAAATGAGTGCGGTGCGTGCACCTTTCCTCTCCAGGATCGCGTTAGTGGCTACTGTTGAACCGTGGACAATATATGGTTGAGTCGCTGGATGCATCCTCTCCATCTCAGTGAGCAAAGCATGAGCGGGATCTTGGGGTGTCGATAGGAATTTATCAGTTTTAAATATGCCTGACTGCTCATCGAATGTCACAAAATCAGTAAAAGTGCCGCCAATATCGATGCCTATGCGCATTGTTCTTCCTCAAGACAGTAATTCCTGCTGATTCGGTTAACGAATTCGCGCTCCTACCACCCATATATAGGATCACAGCTCAGGTCTTCTCAGATCTGCTTTCAATCACCAAACTCTGATGGTCCGGCAGTTCATGACATCATACACCACATATGCCGCACTCAAAAATGTCCTTGCACTCTGTACTTCATTGCGCAGATAGTAAACATGACTAAAATATCCTTACGCTTGAATATGGGATCGCTCTATGTGGAAATGCCCTCATTGCGACAAGGAGATTCAGGAAGAAGCGATCTTCTGTCGCCACTGCCGACGTGATGTCGAACCACCACTTTGGCTGGCGGACATGCAGAGATGTCCTTTCTGCGCTGAGTGGATCGAGGTCGAAACCAATATCTGCCAGTTTTGTGATAAGAACCTATCGGTCAAACCAACATCCAAGATCCCCCCTTTCATACAAGAACCATCGCCCGACTTTGTTTCCGACCTACGCGACCAGGTCTTGATGCCTGATACTCCACCAGTGAAACCGCCACCCAAACCCCGACGCTCACCTCCAAGACCTTCCCCGGATATTCTAGAGGAAACCGTTCCGTTTCCAGCGGGTATGTCACCAACAGACGATGGGGGAACATCCCTACGCAGGAATCTCCTGGATGAGCCGCAAATATTCAGGGGCTTGGGAGGTATCAGCACCAGCCAGATCGATACCGAAAAGGATGGAAAAGGTTTGCTGAACGTGTTGCCTTCCCTAATACGACGGACGCTCCCCGTTATTCTCGGAGGAGCCGTCGTCGTCGCAATCGTCGCTCTGGTAATGGGACCTGGTAAAGATTTCATAAACCAAATGCTCACCTCAGCCCCTACCAACACACCTCAACCCCTACCCTCTCCCACTACATCCGTTGCGCTTACCGTCACTCCTCGAGCCGAGGTCACCGATACCCCCCACATCGTCGCAGCACCTACAGCAACTCCATCCTGCGTTCTCTGGGACCAGGTCAGCTTGGAAGACGCCGACACTGTCATTTGCGTCTATGGTGAAGTCAAACGATGGTACTCCGATGCTGGTATCGATTTTATCGCCCTGTTTAGTGAAGAGAAGGGGACCTTTATTTTCGTTGACCACACGAGATCTTACCCTGAGGTGAAACCGGGAACCTGCATCATAGCTGAGGGATACATCGAAGTAATGGGGGGCGTGCGACCTTTTATTGACCTTGCCGGTACTTTAGAGTTCTGCTCAGAAGACATAGAGGTTACCCCATAACGGAGATCCTTCCCACTTAGCTTTCCTTATCCTCTTCTGACCAACCTTCGAGAAACTCTCTAAATACTTCAAGCCGACCTTCTAACTCCTCATCCTCGATAGGTTCTTCCAGCATGGGTGGAGTGCTCCGTACTTGGCCCTCCCATCTTTGACGCATGAATTCAGTGAATTTATCCAACCCACTGGATAACTTAAGTATCAGGAACACAACCGCTAGGAGAAATGCCACGTATGGCAACATTTAAGACCTCCACCCAATTAAAGTTCCAGTTATAAATATTACTCCACTGAAAAAAGGTCAACCGCGAGAAGAGGAGAGGTAGTTTTTTCAGTGCGCTTAAATATCAACTAGCACCTCCACTCACCCATCCTATTATATATCGCACATAATAACACCAAAGATTACAACGATTGCAACGGTTGATCTTCAATCATTATTTCTCCTAACTTCACATTGGATGGACGATAGACTGTAAGTATCACCAGATGACAGCTCCAATTCACTGGCATTATCCACTTACTACTAAGCTAACTTTTTCCCTTGCAAACTTGAATAGAGGTCGAGTATCTGTTCGACGATCTCACTCCAAGCATAAGCTTTCGCATACTTGGCTGCCTGATTCCCCAGCTTCGCCCTTAGGACGTCATCCTGGATGATAACCCGGAGCCGTTCAGCCAACGCTTTTGGATCAGCTGTCGGTACGTGAAAACCTGTCTCACCGTCTCGAACCAGAAACGCTAAACCTCCCGTCTCTGAAGCTACGACGGGAGTTCCACAGGCCATCGCCTCCAGAGCTACCAAACCGAAGGATTCATAATGGGAGGGCACAACGACCACCTCAGCCGCGGAGTAGTAATACTGGAGTGTGTCTTGATCTCGTTTGCCAAGGAAGGTGATCAGATCCAAGATTCCAAGTGACTTACGTAGCGATTGTAAACGCTCCATCTCGGCGGTCATCTGTTCCTGGCTAACTTGAGGATCCCCACCTATTATGGCCAGACAGAAGGGATGCTCATCCAATACTCCCTCTCCATGCAGGATTCCGACCGCCTCAATCAATGTATCGACGCCTTTCAATGGCTCGATGCGGCCGACAAAGAGCAGCATTCGGTCATGACAAGGCACGCCAATAAATTCTTTCGCCTCGTCCTTCAGAATCGGATAAAAGTGACTTGTGTCTACACCGGGCGGGACGACTACCACACGGCTGATGTCTTCCCGGTACAACCATTGTATCTGTGCCACCTCCGCTGGTGTAGCAGCTACTACTCGATCTGCCTCCCGCAACAGACGGCCTTCCGTTTCCAAACGCAGGCTTGAAGATTCCTCCTCTTTGCTGCGCGCCACCCGGTTCTTCATCACCGCCAATGTGTGGAACATCTGTATCAGTGGGATATTCCAGGCTTGTCGTAAAGCCAAACCAACCAGACCCGAAAGCCAGTAATGGCTGTGGATTAGATCGTATTCAAATCCTTTCGTCTCGGCGAAATTCAGAACCCCTTCGGTAAAGATATCGATATACTCAGCCAGGTGGGGTTTGCTCATTGGGGTTTCCGGTCCAGCCGGGACGTGTACAACTCGGTTTCCATAACCCAGGTTGTGAACTACACGAGGTACATGCTCGTCCTGTGATCGGGTAAAGACATCCACGCCCACGCCACGTCGACCGAGTTCACGGGTCAAATCGCGCACATAAACATTCATCCCCCCGGTGTCCTTACCCCCTAAGGTTGCCAAAGGGCACGTATGGTAGGAGAGCATCGCGATTCGCATGATTGTATTATCCATCAGCCCCTTCTTCTTGCCAAGGATTCTAACCGGCTGGTATAATCCCTTGCGATGCCAGCGTAGCTCAGTCGGCAGAGCAATCGCTTCGTAAGCGATGGGTCGGGGGTTCGAGTCCCCCCGCTGGCTTGGAGCGCTCCGATATGGGCGCTTTTCCTTTCATCCTGAGTGGGTATAATGAAAGTATGGTCAAGCGCCTTTCACCGATTGTGATCGGCATCGCCGGGGGCACCGGCTCTGGCAAGACAACCGTTGCCAACGTGATCCTTGATCGGGTCGGTGCAGACAAGATCGCCTTCCTGGCTCACGATGCCTACTACAAAGACCTCGATCATCTACCACGCGCCCAACGTGATATGATCAATTTCGACCACCCCGATTCTCTCGAAACAACGCTTTTTGTTGAGCACATCAAGAAGCTTAACCAATGGCAAACGGTGGAAGTTCCGATTTACGACTTCACCACACACGCCCGCACAGAACATACAACGCGTGTTGAACCTCGGCCAGTGATTCTGGTAGAGGGTATTCTGATCTTCGCCGAGCCCGCGCTACGTAAGCTGTTCGATGTCAAGATATTTGTCGACACGCCAGCCGACATCCGATTCATCCGCCGCCTGCAGCGCGACATTGACGAGCGAAGTCGCACGGTCGAATCGGTAATCGTACAGTATCAAACCACCGTACGCCCGATGCATCTGGAGTTCGTTGAACCTTCTAAGCGTTATGCGGATGTAATCATACCCGAAGGTGGGTTCAACACTGTAGCGATGGACATGGTCGTGGCTCGCACGGAAGAATTACTGGCCCAGCGCTAGAGCTATGACCTCCCGCTATCAACCTATAAGGAGAAACCATGCCTGCCAAGCAATATCCATCATCGCCACCGATGGTGATTGACCAGACAAAAAGTTACACAGCAACCATTAAAACAGATCTTGGTGATATCTCAATTGATCTGCATGCAGATAAAGCGCCTCGGACGGTGAACAATTTCGTCTTCCTGGCGAAGGATGGTTTCTACAACGGTTTAATTTTCCATCGGGTGATGGCCGACTTCATGGTTCAGGGCGGCGACCCCACCGGCACCGGTCGCGGTGGCCCAGGTTATCAATTCGACGACGAATTTCACCCCCATCTTCGCCATGACGGACCAGGCGTGCTCTCGATGGCCAATGCAGGCCCAAACACAAATGGCTCCCAATTCTTCATCACCCACGTTGCCACACCTTGGTTGGATGATCGCCATTCAGTGTTCGGAAAGGTCGTAGATGGGATTGACGTTTTATTGTCTATCCCCCCACGCGATCCTAACGACCCACATCCACCGGCTATAGCGATCCAGGCAGTCGAGATCACCGAGACATGAGCGATCGACCCTGGCTATCCGGTTGGCGATTGACCCTGACCCGGGTCTTTTCGTTAGTAGCGGTCATCGCCATTACGATCTATATCTTCTCGATCCGCGATCAAGCCGAAAAGCTTGCCGGATATGGATATCCAGGGATTTTTCTCCTATCCATTTTGGCCAACGCGACATTGATCCTGCCAGTTCCCGGCGTTGCGCTAACCTTCACTCTGGGAGCAGTATTCCACCCATTCTGGGTAGCATTAGCTGCCGGCACTGGCGCTGCTCTGGGTGAGTTGACCGGATACTTGGCAGGTTTCAGCGGTCGAGGAGTTATTGAAAGCAACCCAACCTATAAACGAATCAAGGATTGGACCGCCCATCATGGTGGATGGGCAATCCTGATCCTGGCTTTCATACCCAATCCCCTCTTTGATCTGGGGGGTGCTGCGGCAGGAGCTTTGGGTATGCCGGTTCAGGTCTTCCTATTTTGGGCTTGGATTGGCAAGATATTAAAGATGCTCCTCTTCGCCTACGCCGGCGCGGCTTCCGTCGACTGGTTGTTCAATTTGATGGGCGGCGCACCATAACAGCCTTCAGAATTCCAACCCCTTTTCTCCCCTTCGGCCTTTTTTCAGTGCAGTCAATCTTGGAATTCATAGGTCAGCAACTATAGTTTGTAGACCTCTCGGCGCAGTGTCACCCGCTCAAGTGCATCTGAAACAACCTCAACCCCCAAACCAGCGCCGGTCGGCACATCGATCGTGCTGTCGGCGTTAAGTGTGAAACGCGGTTCGGCGATATCCTCAGCGTAATATCGATCCGATGCCGAGATGTCCCCGGGTAAAGTAAATCCAGGGAGAGACGCCAATGCCAGGTTCGCAGCTCGGCCAATCCCGGTTTCAAGCATGCCTCCACACCAGACCGGAACGCCGGCCTTATAGCACAGGTCGTGTACCGCCAACCCCTCCAACAACCCGCCCACCCTACCTGACTTGATATTGACTACCCGGCAGGCGTCAATCTCCAAAGCCTGGCGGGCGTGACGGGCTGAGATAATGCTCTCATCGAGACATATCGGCGTCTGTAGATGCGCCTGAAGTTGGCTATGGTCGATGAGATCATCCTCCGCTAGTGGTTGTTCGATAAGCAGAAGCTGTTGATCGTCCAACGATTTGAATACCGCAACATCTTCCAATGTGTAGGCGGAATTCGCATCTACTTGGAGGGGCAGATCGGGGAAAGATTTTCTCACCGCTTCAACCTCGACCACGTCCCGCCCTGGTTTGATCTTTATCTTAACCCGCCGGTAACCCGCTTCGATATATTGGCTGACAACGTCAACTAAAACATCAGGATCCTGCTGGATGCCAATCGATACACCAACCGGCACCCGTTCAACCACTCCACCTAAAATTGCGGCTAGGGACTTTCCTTGAACCTTCGCCAGGAGATCCCACAACGCCATTTCGAGGCCAGCCCGGGCCAGGTTGTGCCCCTTATAAGCTCCTAGGCGACAGCGGTAATCTTCAATCTCTTCGACCTGACGCCCAAGAACCGCCGGAATAAAAAATTCGGACAATACATGCCACGCCGTCTCGGTTGTTTCGTAGCTATAACCCGGTGTGCTCCCCGCGGCGCACTCCCCCCAGCCTGTCATCCCCTCACTATCTACTCTGAGGATAAGGCAATCCCGATCAAGCTCCACACCGAAGGAGGTCTCAAATGGCGCACATAGCCTCATCCGTACATGCCGTAGTTCAATAACTTCAATCTTCATGCCTAGCCAATGTCCTTTCACCATGAGCAAGTACATAATACGAGCGCGGGAGTTGCTCGTCCCTGCTGTAAACGAAGTCGGTCACCACGTATCCTGCAGCAAATGCCCCCTCAAATACCTCGCGGGTGTGCAATCGCCAGGTTTGCGCCAACCCAATGTCCATCTTCTTTATAAGTTGATAATCTGCCGGGGTTTCAACCAACGCCAGATTTCCTTCTGGTGCAATCCATCTCTCGACGGGGCGAAGCAGATCTTTATCGCCAAACATTGCCGGATTCAACACCTGAGTGCCGGCGTCGAGATAATTAGTTAGATCGAGCGGACGACGTATTCCCTCCAGACGCGAGACCACCCTGGTCGAGGTCACCCACCAATCTACCTGGAAGCGGTCGGATGGCAGATCAACATTTAGGTCGTCTCCCATCGAACCGTAGGCATCACGAATGTAATCAGAACAAACCGCCCCAAGTCGACGGATGTTGAGGTGAGCATTCAGGCATAAGAGAGGATCATACGTCCAGGTGATTAAGCTGATTCCTTGTTGCATTACAGCCGATCGCTGAGCCAGCTTGAGACGATACTCCAAGCCTTGATTGTGATACATTGGTTGGATACCCATCTGGTGAGAGCAATGTTTTAGGCCCACCATCGCCACTTGATCCATGCCGCCTGTATCTGTCCCTAGGAAACCCAGCATAAAACCGACGACCTTCTCCCCTTCTAGGGCTCCAATGACAGCACCACCATTGGAGGCGATCGCCATGAGTAGATGGGTTGGGATAATATTGATCATGCTGCTCGGCCAGATCAATCGTTGCAGCTCCTCAACCTGCTTCATCTCCCCGCTTGTATGGAGAGGACGTATCATGATTTCATCATCCATCGACTAACCTCTCCGCCTAGTCAAGAACTGGCGGGCAAGCAATTCCCAACCCCAATTCCGCTCTTGAAGATAGCTTAGATTCCCTTCCATCCGAGATGGCTGTAAGCCGAAAACGCGGGGCAAGGTGTTCAAATCCGTCGTCCGGCTGACGGCCAAATAATCCAGCCACAGCGTTGTGACCGGAGGTTGAGGCATGAGGCGCTCTAGCAACCAGGCGCCCGCTTTTAGATAAGGCGGTCGGGTGGGCAGTAGGATCCTTGGACTGCTCGCTGCCCGCATGATCATGTGTAAGATCTGTAACAATGAAAGGAACTCAGGGCCTCCAATCTCTATGGTCTGCCCAATCGTCGAAGGTTCATCCAACGCCCAGGTGATACATGTTGCCAAATCCTCGACCCATAAAGGTTGAAAGAGGGTTGAGCCATCACCGGGGATTGGGAAGATGAGGGGCGCTACTGCTAGCATTATCGCCAATGATGTTGTGAAGCTGTCCAATCGACCGAAAATAACCGTTGTTCTTATAATCGTGAAAGGCACACCGCTCACCCGCAGATGTTCTTCCGCCATCGCCCTGGCTCGCATAGCGGGGTATGCAGAAGATCGGTCAGCTCCTAGGTGACTGAGGTAGATTATGCGTTGCACACCTGCATCTGCTACGGCTTCGGCAATCGTATGGGTTCCGGCTACATCCGATGCAAGCCTACTCTCTGCACCCCATTGGCCTTCAGCGCCGGCCAGATGGATCACTGTCTTCACTCCGACCAATGAAGCCCGAATACTACGCCGGTCTGAAAGTGCAGCAAGGGTCACATCGACCGCCACACCACGCGGCAAATCCGGCGAGCTTCGAGATGGACCTAGCAACGTGCGAACTGGATATCCGAATTCAGCCAATTTTCGCAGTACAGATCGCCCTATAAAACCTGTACCGCCAGTTAACAGAATCATAATTACTGGTCACATTCATAAGATAACTATTCTGCAGTCCAGCCGTTCAAAGCTGCGGTAATGAGCCCGCGAAATGCCCTGTTCAAAGATCAGGTAGTTACGATTGTAGCATAGCTAACTTCGTTGACTAGATGCATACGAGGAGATGGGCAACCCTTAAACAATGATAGGGGCGATTCACACCTTATCGCGCCGACCGGTGAGACGCCCCTACTTATCGGTTAGTGGCAACCCATTCAGCTTTCGATGCCCTCCTCAGCAGTGTTTAGCATGGTGTCCACCATCTCCCGAAGGTATACTTCGGGCACAGCCCCCACCTGCCGATGGAGGACTTTTCCACTGCGAATAAAGAGGATCGTGGGAATTCCCTGAACTTCATATTCGGTCGCCCACTTTGAATACTCATCGGTATTAACTCTGGTGACAAGCAATTTTCCCGCATATTCGGCGGCAAATTTATCAAGAATAGGCTCTACCATCTTACACGGTCCACACCACGGCGCCCAGAAGTCAACCAAGACAGGTACTTTCGACTTCAGCACGACTTTTTCAAAAGCATCATCGGTTACATGAATCGGTTCATTAATCATATCCATCTCCAGGGTTTCCATGCACGAGCCAAATCATACCATGGGTAATCGAACTTGAGTAGAAATTGTCTCATGTTTATCTAGGCAAATATCCATCAGCACTTATAATCATATTCGACCAATTGCACTTCCTTAGTTCAGCGTCAAGACCAAGAACCATCCCCTATCGGGTCGCATTATAAAATCCTATCCGCGGTCTCCAGATATCGCCTTCTCTATAGCGAGTGATATAATGCATTCTAAGAGTGCACTAAAAAAACTATCCTCGAGGAGTGGAGAGGGGTATATATGGGGGTGCGGGCTGCGCCCGCTCCCCCATATATACTGGTCATCTTATCGCGGTTGACCTTTTTTCAGTGGAGTCATTCCAAATATATTACTGCTTTTAGAGATTCTCAGTGGCTACAACGAACTGTCCAAATTGCTCAACACCTGATCTTGAAGTGACAAACGGCGGCACGATTGACTGTCCGAATTGTGGCATAATTCAAGTCGGCGAACCTAAAGTATGCCCGGCATGTAGTCATGAGAACATTTACAACACTGAGATTTGTGTTGTTTGTGGGGAACCCCTCACGATCGTGAGCCAAATAATAGTCATGCATAGTGGCAGTAGACAGCCGTTTAGGCTTAAACAAGTTCGTTCTCAAGCCTCTGCGCTTAAGGAACGCGAGGAGTTTGCCTCGCAACATCGCATGAAGACCTTACAGGAGATTGATCGGCGTCGCGAACAGAATCTCGCCGAGGCTCAAGAAGCTCAAAAAGCGCACCAACGACGTGTCTCCACCATTATGCTCGTCATCGCAGGTTTGTTCATCATTTCCATCGCTCTTTTCGTAGCCATATTCCTACTTCGCTGATAGATGGTCACTGAGCAGCACTACACCATTCAATTACCTGTATACGAAGGACCCCTCGATTTATTATTGGAGTTAATCGAACAAGCCGAACTCGACATCACCAAGGTTGCATTGGCGCAGGTCACAGATCAATATCTCGCTTACCTACAAAGGGTTTCGGAACACAAACTTGAAGATCTAATTTCCTTTCTGTTGATGGCTGCACGCCTGTTGCAGATCAAATCCGAGGCTCTTTTACCCCGGCCAACAGAGCTCGAACCCGGTGAGGAAGATCCAGGCGATGCTCTGGCCCGAAAACTGGTCGCTTACAAGAGATATAAACAACTCTCTATACACCTTGCGGACCGATCGCAAGCAGGCCTCAAAACCTACCTCCGTCTTGCTGCCTCTCCAGCTCCCGAGTCTATGCTTGATCTAGCCGACGTGGATCTGGAGGATCTAAAGCGTGCGTTTATGGACGCGCTCGCGGCCGCACCCACTGGTCCTGCTCTAAGCAAGGTTGTCATCGCCGATGGCATCCGTATCCGTGACCGAATCCAGATCATCATCACCGCACTTCGCAAGGTCGGCCGGACTACCTTCCAGAAGCTTTTTAAAAACGCCAAGTCGAAATTAGAGATTGTCATCTCTTTCTTAGCTCTCCTAGAATTAATCAAGCAGCGTCAAGTAACGGTGCAGCAAGACACCTTATTCGGCGAGATTGAACTCTCCTTAGGGGATTCCTGGCAGGGAGATCAAGACATGGATTTCGAATTGGAATTTGAGGAATAAACTGCGCTTAATGTCAATGCCACCGCTGCCCCAAAACCGTCAATGACGACATCTATCAAGCTCGAAGTTCTGTCCTCGACAAAGGACTGATGGAATTCGTCACTGAGGGCAAATAGGATCGCCATAAGAAAGGCCAGCACCCATTGGTAACCCACCGATAAACGCCGTGGAAGTGCATAATAATAGGCTAACCCAAGCAACCCGAAGCCCAAGGCATGCCCACCTTTTTTGATATACAAATCCCAAGCACCGAAATATGGCAGACGGCTTCCTGGCAATGATGATATAAAGAAAATAATCACCATAAGGAGAAATGCCGGTACCCATCGTAATGAAGGCGGAACTAATGATGAGGACATAGAAGCCATTCTACCACTACATCATCCACCTTGAAGATATAAGGGGAACACGAAGGTATTAATTCAGCTGCTTATTCGATGAAAAGTTTGGTTGAAACTAGTGGTCAATCACGATGGTTTTGATGGAATGATGTCATTCTGAGGAGCCCTTCAATAAACTCAGGACAGGCTCCGTCGAAGGGATGACAACTTATCACATCCACCATGACTTAGCACTAGTTTGGAAATAGAAATCAAGGCGCCAGACAATCGCGCCAACATAGAACTTGACTTGACGCTGAATAGTCCAGACAGAGAATAGTAGACGGGTTCGCTATGGACAGGGTTTGGTATTATCATACAAAATCAAGCCACCGAGAAAGTGCAGCATTAGCTGTCTCATGAACATCCAGGTTGCCTTTTTCGAAGATGAGTGCACTGAAAAAAACTACCCTCGAGGAGTGGGAAGGGGTATATGTGGGGGTGCGGGCTGCTCCCGCACCCCCACATATACCGGTCCTCTTCTTACGGTTGGCCTTTTTTCAGTGGAGCCAAAGATGATATAAGGAGCGAGAGAGAACAATGGGAAAGATGCGCAGGTTAGTATTAGATACTTTAAAACCCCACGAGCCGAGCATAATCGAGTTGGCGGATCAGCTTAGCGAGCTAAGCGGTATTACCGCGGTCAACATCAGTATTTACGAGATGGATCGCAAGGTGGAGAACGCCAAGATCACCATCGAAGGGGAAGACATCTCCTACTCCGTTGTGGAGGAGATCATCAACGAGATGGGTGGGGCAATTCACTCCATCGACGAGGTTGTAGCCGGTAAGGAAATCATTGACGATGCCGCCACTTTGCAGGACTGACTGGGTCGCGTAGTTTGAGAGGTTTGACAAAATGAATCTGCTTCGAAGTATGGTGCAACGTATTTTGGAATACGACAGCTTAGCCAACATCGGCGAGATTGCGCGCCGCTACTTTGCAATGAACGCCTTTGATGGAGTGCTGACCATCATCGGAGTATTGATGGGGAACCTGACCGCCGGAGTGGACAATCCCAAAATCGTGGTGAGCACTGGTCTGGCCACGAGCGTCGCCATGGGCGTTTCTGGGTTGTGGGGAGCCTATCTAACTGAAACAGCAGAACGAAAGCGGGGGTTGGTTGAGTTGAGCAGCCAGACCCTGACTGATCTCAATGATACCCGCATCGGGCGGGCTTCGCGGGTAGCGGCAGTGGTCGTGGCGTTAGTTGACGGCCTCTCCCCCTTTTTGGCGGCAATGCTTGTGCTCACCCCTTTCTTCGCGTTCGGGATCTTCCCTTCCATCACCTGGGTCTACTATACCTCCCTGGGAATGGCGTTGTTGACATTATTTGCTCTGGGCCTCTTCCTGGGGCATATCTCCCACGAGAATCTGATCCTGTATGGGGCTAAAACTATCATTGCTGGTGTGGTTTCTATCATAATCAGTCTCCTGCTAGGCGAGTAGGCATACAAAAAACCAGGCGAACGAATTGAAAACGGTGGATGCAGTTCTAATTGGGGCTGGACAGCGTGGCGCGAATGACTATGCACCTTTCGCCCTCCGCTATCCTGACCAACTGCGTTTCGTGGCCGTGGCCGAACCATTAGCCGAACGTCGGGCTCGATTCGCCCTCCAGCACCAAATACCGCTTGATAACCAATTTGAGAACTGGGAAACTTTGCTCGCTAATCCTCAAATGGCGCGGGCAGCCTTAATTTGCACCCAGGACCAAATGCATGTTGGACCGGCACTAGCTGCACTGCGAGCAGGGTACGACGTATTATTGGAAAAGCCTATCGCGACAACCCGAGAAGGATGCCGTCAGATCGTATCAACCGCGGTTGGATTGAACCGGCAGTTGTACGTGTGCCATGTGTTGCGTTACACACGCCACTTCCAGACCATGCGTCAGATTCTTCAATCGGGTGTTCTTGGCCAAATTATCAACCTGGATCATCGGGAAAACGTTTCGTGGTGGCATATGTCACATAGCTTCGTGCGCGGCTCATGGGCAAATCGCGATGAGAGCAGCCCTATGATTTT
This sequence comes from Anaerolineae bacterium, assembly GCA_030605795.1. Lineage (GTDB taxonomy): Bacteria > Chloroflexota > Anaerolineae > Anaerolineales > E44-bin32 > DUEZ01. The sequence continues at coordinate 25,453 of JAUWHR010000010.1, forward strand.
AGCTAAGTGCTGTCACGACTTTGATATTCTCATGTGGATATTGGGGCGCAAGTGTGAACGTTTGAGTAGCGTTGGCAAGTTAGTGCACTTCCGCCCTGAAAACGCACCCGCCGACGCTCCCGAACGATGCCTCGACGACTGTCCCGCCAGTGAAACTTGTCCCTTTTACGCCCCCTTCATATATGTAGATTTGCTCCCACTTTGGCGTAATGTAGCTGAAACTTCCACCGGCTTGATCCGCCTTGCAATACAAGCACAGCTCCGTGCGCCCGGGCTGGTTAAGGCCTTAAGTGCCGTAGCCCCGATCATGCGTCAGGTTAGTGATTATCGCGGCTGGCCACGATCTGTCGTGACCCTGGACCCGATACCGGAATCAGTGCTTGAGGCGCTGAAAACGGGACCTTATGGACGTTGTGTCTATCACTGCGGCAATGACGTGGTCGATCACCAGGTCGTGTTGATGCAGTTTGAAGGTGATATTTCGGTCACACTTACCATGCATGGGCATTCCCATATCGAAGGACGGAGCACCCGCATCGAAGGGTCGCACGGCCAATTACAGGCTTTCTTCGGACTGGGGGGATCGTGGATTGAAGTCAGTGAACATCGCAGTGGCCGATCCACTCGCCATGACACTACTTCAGAGATTGGCGCAGCGCATGGAGGCGGTGACGAGGGGTTGATAGCAGCCTTCGTCCGCAATATTCAAGAAGGGAGAACCCAGCAGGCTTTGGAGCTCGCCCAACAAGCCCTGGAAAGCCATTTATTAGCGTTTGCAGCTGAGGATGCTCGATTAGGGGGACAGGTAGTTTCAACAAATAAGCTTGATCACAATTAACACCATTGAACACGAGAAGTCCACAAGGAAAGGGAAAATGAATCATCCGCCGGTCCTCATCCCTGATGCAGCTTGGCAACGCCGATTTGATCAACAGTTGGAAAAACAAGTTCGACCCAGCAATCCATTAACATTACGCAGATTGGTCGAAATGCTACCTCTGATCTTACGACTACGGTCCCAGCTGAAACGCGACCGGGTCGCAGGCCGCGAGCCGATATTTAATCCCTTCACCTCACATCGCCCGGGTCCTCATATGGGCGTTCCATTAGGAGGCATAGGCTGCGGCAGCATAACCCGCGGCTGGCGCGGTGAGTTCAGACGCTGGCAACTCCGCCCAGGCATCTACCATTACAATCCCGTGTTCGCAGATCAATTTTCTGTCTATGCACAATTTCAGGGAGAACAACCGCATGTCCAGACGCTTTTTCCAGGCCATCCAGGAAACAAAAACTTGAGCAACTGGCGCTGGGACCTGAACCCCGATTGTGCAACTTATTATGGATTGTTCCCCCGAGCATGGACAGTTTATGAGCGGCCACTACCAGATATACGTTTAACATGCCGGCAGCTCTCTCCAGTAATCCCCCACAATTACCGCGAGAGCTCCTACCCAGTAGGAGTTTTTGTATGGACGATTGAAAACCTCGCCCCGAAGCAAGCAACGATCAGTCTGATGCTGACTTTCCAAAATGGTATTGGATCCCCCAATGACATGGCGGGAGGGCATTTCAACCAACCATTCCAAACCACCGCGGTTGCCGACAACGGTATGAAGCGAGAAGTAGTTGGGGTTGCGCTCCATCACACTCACCGCCAAACAAAAATCCTCGAGGATAACCAGTCGTCAACTGCCCGAGAAGTCTTCGAAGACCCACTTACTTTTGCAATCGCGGCTGAAGCGCAGCCCGAAGTGCAAGTGAGCTATCGCACTTGCTTCCTCACGACAGGCGACGGCGCGGAGGTGTGGGCTGACTTTGCACAGGACGGTAAGCTGGAGAACCTCAATGAAGCGAGATTTTCAACCGAAGGTGAGGCAATTGGCGCGGCTTTGGCTCTTACGGTGGAACTTCCGCCTGGAGGCTCGCGTGAGGTAGCCTTTTCTTTGGCGTGGGATATGCCGTTGGTCCGATCTGGCCTGGGGACGAAATACTATCGCCGATATACCAAGTTTTACGGTCAAGATGGGGAGGCAGCGCCGGCCATTGCCCGTGATGCGCTGATCAATTACCCATCCTGGGAAACCGAGATCGAGTCTTGGCAAAAACCGATTCTCGACGATCCTGAATTGCCAACATGGTACAAGACAGCGCTCTTTAATGAACTCTATTACATCGTTGATGGCGGAACGCTTTGGGCCTATCGAGCAGACGGAGAAGATTTATGGCGAGATGACATCGGACGCTTCGCCTATCTTGAGGGCCAGGAATATCGCATGTACAACACATACGACGTACATTTTTATGCTTCATTTGCGTTGAACATGCTGTGGCCGAGACTTGAACTCAGCCTCCAACGTGACATCGCGCAGTGCGTAAGGACAGACTATCCTGAACAACATCGTTTGATTAGCACAGGTAAATTTAGTCCACGCAAGAAGCGTAGCATCGTGCCGCATGATATCGGCGCTCCGGGTGAAGATCCGTGGATAAAAGTAAACGCCTATAACTTACATGACTCAAGTCGCTGGAAGGATCTTAACCCTAAGTTCGTTTTGCAGATCTACCGCGATTATATTGCTACTGGCGATAAGTACTTCGTCGCTGACGTATGGGATGCGGTCCACGAAGCCATTGAGCATGTAAGGCAGTTTGATAAGGATGACGATGGTCTGATTGAAAACGAGGGGATCCCCGACCAGACTTACGATGTATGGTCGGTAACCGGTGCTAGTGCTTATACTGGCGGGCTTTGGCTGGCCTGTCTTAGCGCGGCTGCAGAAATGGCTGAACTGTTGGGCGAGGACGAGCAGGCCAAAATTTACCGTGAGATCTATTCAAGAGGAACGGTTGCATACGAAGAGACCCTTTGGAATGGCCGGTACTACAACTACGATAGTAGTGATAGCAGCTATTTCAACAGCATCATGGCCGATCAACTCGCTGGACAGTGGTACGCACGAGCCTGCGAACTGCCCTCCATCGTCCAACCGGATCGTGCTCGCAGCGCGCTAGCAACTATATTCAAGTTCAACGTGAGCCGATTTCAAAATGGGGAGATGGGAGCGGTTAATGGTATGTTGCCAGACGGACGGGTTGATAGAACCAGCATTCAATCCCAGGAAGTTTGGACAGGAACGACCTATGCCGTCGCGGCTGCGATGCTTCAGGAGGGATTGAAAGAGGAAGCATTTGCAACCGCGAAGGGTGTATACGAGATGACCTATCATAAATTGGGTTATTGGTTTCAGACACCTGAAGCGTGGGACGAGGATGGGAATTACCGTTCCCTGGCTTACATGCGTCCGCTAGCAATCTGGGCAATACAATGGGCTTGGGAGCGACTTAAGTCGAAAACAAGTTCCTGATCGTATTACAGCGATGAATATAGATTAAGGTGATCAAGAATGACAAAATTTTCAACGGGGTACATTCATGTTTACACCGGAGATGGCAAGGGGAAAACCTGTGCCGCTCTGGGCTTGGCGTTACGGGCTTCAGGTCACGGCATGCAAACTTATATTGGTCAATTCATGAAAGGCACGCATTACGGGGAACTAGAGGCGCTGAAAGGAAATCCGTATATCACGATTGAGCAATATGGGGGTGAACGCTGTATTCGCAAGGAAGAGGTTACCCGTGAGCATATAGACCAAGCTCTCGCTGGCCTGGAGCGTGCCCGGGAGGAAATGCTCTCAGGTCGCTACGACATTGTGGTATTGGATGAAGTCAATGTGGCAATTTGGTTCGGTCTGCTGACGGTGGAGGAAGTGCTTGAATTTCTCGAACAGCGACCGGTTAATGTTGAGTTGATCCTCACCGGGCGTCGTGCCCCAGTGGAGCTTATCGTCCGAGCCGATTTGGTGACCGAGATGATAGAGGTGAAGCACTATTACCAACAGGGTTTATCCGCTCGAAATGGGATTGAACGGTAAGCAATATCCCTGAGGAAATTTCAGTGTCGGTGTCGATTTATGCAGCTACCGGTAACCGGCGCAAAGCTTTCCTCTGGTCGTTTCTGTCAGGTGTAGCAGAGCCAATCGAAGGTTGTTGCCATTTCTCAACCAAACAGTGCTGGGCTATATGCTTGCAGCAGTAGCGGGGATTATGGTTTTTTTCCTTGACGAACTCATTCCAGTGGCTCGTTCATTGAGCGAGGAGCATCTTTCCATCGTGGGAATGGTCGTTATGGCCCTCAGCTTGGTGACTTAGTATCTCCGATCCACGAATACATCATGCCGAACACACCCTGTAGCCGTAGGCTTTAGCTTGCAGCTACAATGTTGATTTGCTAATAGACCACAACCTACTGACGACTTGCCCCAACCAAATAAGTGGGTTAAGTTATAAGGCGCAAAAGGTGGACCAATGGAATCTAAATCTCCATTCCTGCTGCTCGTAATTTGGAGCCTGTTCGGCGCTGTGTCCATCTTCCTAGCCAGGCTTGCAGCAAAGAAAGCTTCACCGCGAGATCCTGGTAAAAACAACGGATATAGAAACGTACTCTTGTCCGGTGTGAATTTGTTAGTGGTCGTAGCCATTATCCTTTGGGTCATTCTCATCATCATTTTTATTATCCTGAACTAAACGAGCAATCTTAAACTGTGATACTTGATGGGCAGTGGGGTTGCCATCAACCTTGGAACAAGTCCTCCACTTGCATCGTCTCTTGGATGGAGATTCGTAATACATAATTGGAGAGTTACAGATGTACCCAAAGAGAAGTAGATTTACCAAAGTCAAAAATTCTATTGTGGTTATGCTGCTCATGGCCATCATAGCCGCTGGCTGCGGACCTACAGGCGAGATCAGGCTCGACATGGCGGACAATGGTCGTCAGATTGAGGCCGAGGTAGGCCAGATCCTAGCCATCTCACTCGAGTCTAATCCGACAACAGGCTTCGGGTGGGAATTAGTCGAAATTGAAGATCCTATCCTGCAATTGATGGGAGAAGCGGAGTTCCAACCTTCTGAGTCAAAGGAGATTGTTGGCGCCGGAGGCACGGAAACCTTCCGTATTGAGGTAGTGAACACAGGTCAAACGACATTAACCTTAGTCTACCGTCGTTCCTGGGAAGAGGGAGTCGAACCCCTCGAGACTTTTCGCATTAACGTAATAGTTCACTGATTGATGATTAAATAAAGAACCTTACTCAGCATACATAACATACTCCATCCACAACCAGCGAAGTTGGCTTTCAATTAGACACTCCTCCCATTGACGGTGAATGGATTTGTTTGTATAATACATACCGACCGGTCGGTATTATCCTTCGAGGTCACAATGAGTAAACAACAGCAACGATCAAAAGAGACCCGTACCCGCTTACTCAATGCTGCTGAGAAGTGTTTCGCCCAGGATGGATACGACGCTGCTGGGGTGGCCAAGATCTGCCAATATGCCGGTGTGAGCAAGGGAGCCTTCTACCACCATTTCTCTAGTAAGCAAACGATCTTCATGGCACTATTCAATCAATGGCTCGAAGGGTTGGACTTACAACTGACCAAACTCCGTGATGACATGGTGGACATACCGGATGGTCTCATTTCGATGGCCGCAGTCGTCCAAGATGTCATCCGAACAGCGGAGAATCAGCTTCCAATCTACCTTGAGTTCTTGAACCGAGCCACTCGCGATCCGAACATCTTACAGGCAATAACCGAGCCCTTCCACCGCTACCACGCTTTCTTCGCTGAAATGATCGAGGCGGGTATCTCCCGAGGCACGCTGCGACAGATTGATCCTGCGGTTGCGGCGAGGATGATTATCTCGATGGGGGTTGGGCTGCTGATCCAAGGATTACTCGATCCTGCGGGTACTAATTGGGAATGGGCGACAGAGGAAAGTATAAAAATCATCCTTGGAGGTATGGTGAAGAGGTGAGAATATGAAAGTATTACTGACCGGCGCGTTGGGGAATATCGGATCCAGCACGCTGGAAGAACTCCTCTCGCGAGGTCATCAGGTAACCTGTTTTGATATCAAAACGAAGAAGAATGTAAGAACCTCCCAAAGGTTTAAAGGGGCAGCAGAGTTCGTTTGGGGGGATTTGCGTTGCGAGAGGGATATCGCCACCGCGGTGTATCACCAGGAGGTCGTTGTCCACCTGGCATTCGTCATCCCCAAGTTGTCGGCCACTGGGGTCAGCAGCGAGGATAATCCGGAATGGGCCAGGTCTATCAATGTCGACGGCACTCGCAATCTACTGGATGTGATGAAGGACCAGTCTCGACCCCCGAAGATCCTGTTCACGTCATCTTTGCATGTCTATGGAAAAACGCAAGATCAGCCGCCGCCTCGCACGGTGGATGACATCCTTAATCCGGTTGAGCACTATGCCAAGCACAAAATTGAGTGTGAGCAGATGATCAAAGGATCCGGTTTGGAGTGGGCTATTTTCCGATTGGGCGCTTCACTTCCGGTGCGCCTGGTGCTCGATCCTGGAATGTTTGATGTCCCTTTGGACAACCGCATTGAGTTCATTCACCGGAAGGACGTAGGGCTGGCCATCGTCAATGCCCTGGAGTGTGACCAGGTGTGGGGTAAGACCTGGTTAATCGGTGGTGGCCCACGCTGTCAGCTCTACCAACGCGATCTCGTCACCAGGGTTCTGGAAGCGATTGGAGTTGGAATGCTGCCGAAAGACGCCTTTACCAAGGAACCCTACCCTACCGATTGGTTGGATACCACCGAAAGCCAAAGGGTCCTGAAATTCCAGCGACGGACGCTGCAAGACTATATCCAGAATGTGACTGCGTTATTAGGCTTCCGACGCCATCTGATCAGGCTCTTTCGGCCGATCATTCGCGCGTGGTTATTGAGTAAATCCACTGCTTGGGGGATCAGGTCAAAGTAAGAACAGGCTCCCATGCCAGATCTAGCGGAGACATGGGAGTCGCATCTGCAGTGATATTTCGTTAGGTCGAGTACTTCAACAATTTTGTAACTACTCACCCTCCCGCAGGTTTAGATGTTGTTTTGACATAGAATCGCGTCTCGACCGGATATTCAAACCCAGAAATGCTCTCTGTCATAACCTGCGGGAGGGTAGGCTGAGTAGTCACCAATTTTTTATGATATGGATGACAGGAATTTTTATTTCAACCATTTTTGATTTCTGCGGGAGATCCCGTTTATATTTTCACGAAGTGATATCCTGACGCTGAAAGATGATGATCGCAAGGCCCACTAATCCGATCACCCACATTATCAGGATTGCAAAAGAATCCCCCATGCCGAGTACGGCAGTGAAGCCTGGAACGACAATAGTGTTAGCACTGCCGTGGATGAACCAATGACGAAGGTTATCCATATTGTAGGTTGGTGTGTATTGGTAGAGGTTGGTTAGCGCAGGGACCTGCAATAGGTTGCGTAAGAATAGTAATGCGCCGAGCGACATCGCGTCAATCACTGAGAAGAAAAAACCAAGCAACAATCCGCCCAAGATTGAACGGGTCACCATGGCCGACAAAGCCGCAAAGCCTCCTAAAATCATGAGTGAGAAAAGACCGATTAGCATCGTCTGCGCATAGAGCTTTAGGAATTCAACCAAGACCTCCCCACTCCACTCCGGTCCATATGGCAGATCATGAATGTGATGAGATACACTCCACCCCACACCGACGATCAACGAGGTGAGGACCAGGGAGAGCATGACAATCGTGATCAGGACCACCAGCTTGCTGGCGATCAGCAACGGTCGTCGGTTGCGGGGGAGGATGTTCTTCCAGGTACCCCATTGATACTCGCCAGCGAAGCCAACCGCCATGAAAGCCAATGGCATCATCCGTCCAAAGAGATTCCCTGGGAACGAAATCACAACTGCCCAGATACCTAGCATATCCGATGTCCACAGTCCCGTGCTAAACGCAGAAGGAATCTGCCTCATGGTTTCAGAGACATAGCCCATTATTGTAAAAATGATAATTAGCGACGCAAATCCGACAGGTAAAATCCATATTAAGAAGCTGGTAAGCAGATGATTCTTAGCTGTTTTAATCCACTCAGCACGCAAGAGGCTAAACATGGGTGTCCTCCTTGTTCCCTCCAATACTTTTGGTGATTACACCCTCCTGCGTAGCGTCTATGAAGTACTCTTCCAGAGTACGTTTACGTACGATCACCTGATGCACATGAATATCATTGGTTACCAGGCGTGCCACTACGAGGTGGCCCTCTTCGGGTGGCGCTGAAACGATTAACCACTCACCATCGATAGGCACTTCCCAGGTTTCCTGCAACACTTGTAACGCTGATTCTTGAGGGGAAGCTTGCACGCGTAATTGAGCCTGTCCTTCCGCCAACAGGTCAGATACTACGCCCTCACGCACAATCTTTCCATGGTTGATGATCGCCACCCGATCGCAAACTTGCTCCACTTCATGCAGTAAATGGCTTGACAGGAAAACGGTTACCCCTGCTTGCTTGGCCAGTCCGCGGATGAAGGCCCGCATCTCCTGTCGTCCCCCGGGATCAAGACCGTTAGTTGGTTCGTCGAGTATCATCAGTTCGGGATCACCCAATAACGCTCCCGCTATGCCCAGTCGCTGTTTCATTCCGGTTGAGTAGCTACTAACCCGTCGGTTGGCCTCGCCAGCTAAACCAACCTGCTCAAGCAGTGCTTCGATACGCTTAGGACGGTAGTTACCCGCTGTACGCGCCAGCACCTCCAAGTTATCTCGCCCGTTCAAATAACCGTAGAACGTGGCATCCTCGACCAGGGCACCCACCCGTCGCAACACCCCTGGATTACGACGAACATCCTGACCATAAATAAAAGCCGCGCCTTTAGTTGGTCGGATTAAATCCACCAATAAGCGAATCGTAGTGGTCTTTCCGGCACCGTTCGGTCCCAGAAAGCCGAAAATCTGGCCTGTTTGGATCTCCAGGTTCAAGTTCACCACAGCCTGAACTGCCTTTTCTCCTCGTCCAAACGTTTTGCTGAGATTTTCAAGACGGATCGCGGTCTTCTCACTCATATAATCAACCCTTATCCTGCATCACAGATCATGAATTCGTTAACTTAATTGTGAAAACAACAATATCAATACACCCAGCGATTTATTACTATATACGAAATTTTACCCACCCACAGCCATGACCAAGGTACGCACAAACAGCGCGTCGGTGCGCATGCTGGGAGAAAATTTCATCTGCAGGCGATCACGAAACCACCACAATCAATACATGCCTCGGTCACAACCAGTATTGTCTCGTCCAGGGTTATCGCCTCGACCGGACAGATGCTGACAGACTGACAAGGTAATTACACCGACGATGGTAGTCCAGCTAAAATCATAGTCTGTTTTCAAGACTGGTCAATCTGCCCTCCAGTTAGGCACCTTGGCTGGTCGCTGTCCAAGCTAAGTGTTTACCCGAAAAACACTTGACTCTGCCCCATGGGTAGGGCGCATAATAAAGCACATGGGGAACATTACACACGACCTGATGCCAATCGGCCGATTTGCAGAAGCCTCACGCCTATCGATCAAAGCATTACGTTTATACGATAAGGTTGGCTTACTGCCGCCGATATATGTTGATCACGACTCAGGCTATCGTTTTTATAGCCAGGATCAGCTGGCGAGAGCCAAGCTTATCCTCCTGTTGCGTCGTATTGAAATGCCGCTAGCGATGATCTCCCAAGTCCTTGAAACGGAAGAGGAGGAGGCCATCGCCTTGCTTAAGACATACTGGCAGGGAGTTGAGGACAAGGTCGCCAAAGGCCGTAAGGTAGTGTCGTATCTCTACAAGTTATTGCAGGGTGAGGAGGAACGAATGACATACGATGTCCATACCAAACAAGTGCCCAAGATGAAGGTTGTAAGCATCTGTCGTGAGGTCTCGATCGATGAGCTCATTAATTATTTACAAAACTCAATACAAACCCTAACTGAATCTACTACCGCTCAAGGTGGCGAGGTGATGGGTCCCCCAATGGGGATATATCATGGCGAAGTAAACGAGGACAGCGACGGTCCGGTCGAGGTCTGCTTACCTGTGAAGGGCGACATCGAACCTAGCGGAGAAATCGTAACCAGAGAATTAGCAACGAGCCAAGTGGCGTATACCAACGTGACTTTCGATCAGGCGGAGTTCCCCCAGATCCTGCAAGCTTACGATGCGGTTTATAAATGGATACAGAGGAACGGGCATGAAATAACAGGTTCACCGCGCGAGATTTACCTACATAGCTCCAAGGTCATCGACCCAGACGAGTATTTCATCGAGATCACCTGGCCCTACGATTGACCGGCTCTTACGGTTCCCGAATACCTGCCATCAACCGTTTGATCAATATACCGCACATTCTCTGAGTCAAGACGCTAACAGGGCATCACAGGCGTCAAACCTCACCTGGGTATATTCCACAGTAAGGAAGTAGTAAATCGACGTTCTGGGGCGCTCTCAGACTGCCTGGAACGGAGTGGTGGGTGCTTCCTCAAAGATTCATAGCTGAAAATCGCTTATTTTGCCTCCACAACCGCCTTTTCACCTTTATCGCCCCCTTAAACCATCAAACCGACCGGATGAAAAAACATCCATCATTGCTGGTTTGTGACTACTCAGCCTACCCTCCCGCAGGTTATGACTGAGAGCATTTATTGGTTTGAATATCCGGTCGAGACGCGATTCTATGTCAAACCAATATCTAAACCTGCGGGAGGGTGAGTAGTTACGCTGGTTCTAAGGCACAAAACCGTTTAAATCTCTATTTCTAGAATCGACCAATAAATCACGAATTCATTCCGCTTGTATTCGCTCGTCTCTCAATTTCTTAAAAGCTTGGAGTGCTTCCGCCATGTCAGATTGTAAGGTTTGAAGAGTCATCAGATCTAGTGTTTTATCCAGCTTATGAGCCACTTCAACAATACTATTAGCTGCTTTTTCTAACTCCTTCAAGTCCTGCAGTTCTTTTTCGATTTCCTGCAATCTAATTTCAAGTTCTTGTTTTACCGACTCCTCCCTGACAAGCTTTTCTTGTTCAAGCCTATACTTTTCATACTCTCTATCGATGGCTAGGGCTATGATGTTGGCTTTTGTATCTCCTCTGACCTCAGCAAGCTCGGTAATTTGTTCATCTGTTATCTTGCTGACCCGGGAGGAGATTAGCTTCTTAGCTGCCATTTATCACCCTCCATAATGAAATCGTATATCATATTGACATACACATTATATATCATTTTGATATACACATCAAAGGAGGTATACCAATTCGAAAAACGAGATCCTTCGCTTCGCTCAGGATGACATTATAAAGCTCAGCTATTCTCCAAGATATTTGAAGAAATGAGAATTTCACTTTGACATCTACCATTCCAAAACGAGCTCCCATACCCGTTCTAGCTGGGTCGTGAGAGCTTCCTGCGCAGTGATTTTCCGTTAGGATGAGTGCCTAAATATTATATGAATGTTACGGATAATGAATATCTTATCTCTGCTTTACAGACTTTCTAGAGGAGATCGAATTTTTATAAAGAGTACTTCCCGACCATTTAGGGGAGTCCTTTGAGTGTTGTTACGTGAGGATGTAACTATTTTTTCAATATATGCTGCTATACCTTGCCGCCCTTGTTACCCACTACTCCACCGTAACACTCTTCGCTAGGTTGCGCGGTTGGTCGACGTCGGCGCCGCGCAGTACGGCGATGTGGTAGGCTAGCAGCTGCAGCGGGATGGTGGTCGTGACCGGGCTTAACAGCCACGGCGTCTCGGGGACCCACAAAATGTGATCGGCGATCGGCGGCAGTAGTTCATCACCGTCAGTTGCCACTGCTATCACCACCCCACCTCGCGCCTTGGTCTGCTCGATCTGGCTCAGCATCTTCTCATACCAAGGGTCATGCGTGCAAATGGCGACTACAGGCATCTCCTCGTCGATCAACGCGATCGGGCCGTGTTTCATCTCCCCCGCTGGATAGGCTTCGGCGTGGATGTAGGAGATCTCCTTTAGCTTCAACGCGCCCTCGTAGGCGATAGGCATGTTGATCCCCCGCCCAAGGTAGAGGCAGTGGTAAACGTCCTTCAGCGCCCAGGCAACTTGTTTGGCTTGATCCGCTCGGTCGAGACACTGCCCTACTAGATCTGGAATCAATCGCAAGTCGGCTACCAACTGTCGCCTGCGATCCGCATCTAGCGCACCTCGCAAGTCACCGAGAAGGATCGCTAACATGTAAAGATCTACTAATGGTGCGGTGAAAGCCTTGCTCGAGGCGACCGCAATCTCCGGGCCAACTTGCATACTGATGTGGCCATCGGCTATGCGCATTGCTTGCGAGCCGATCGCATTCACGATGCTCCAGAGCGTCGCCCCGCAGCGGCGCGCTTCATTCATCGCCGCCAACGTGTCGGCCGTCTCACCCGATTGACTGATAGCTAACACAACCGTACGCTCATCCACCAGCGGATCCCGGTAGCGAAACTCGGAAGCGATATCCACCTCCACCGGGAGGCGGGCAATACGCTCGATGAGGATCTTGCCCACCATAGCGGCGTGCGCTGCCGTCCCACAAGCGATGATTACCATCCTCTGGATTCGACTAGCTAATTCTGGTGTAAGGTTGAGCCCCGGTAGGATAATCCGACCAGCTTCGAAATCCACTCGTCCGCCAATCGTATCAGTGATAGAGCGGACCTGCTCGTAGATCTCCTTCAGCATAAAGTGCTTATATTCACCCTTTTCGGCTGAAACCGGATCCCAAGCGACGGACTGGATCTCAGGCTCGATCGGTTCACCCTGCAATGTGATCACTTCAAAGCCATCCCTAGTCACGATCGCCATTTGGCTTGATTCGAGGAAAGCCATCCGCCGGGTGTGCTCTAGGATAGCCGGGATGTCGGAGGCGACATACATCTCCCCCTCCCCAACGCCGATCACCACTCCGCCGGCGTTTCCCACCCGAGCGGCGACGATCTTATCAGGTTCACGAACCGACATCAACACAATCCCATGTGCGCCTTCAAGGTGAGTGATCGATCTACGGGCAGCCTCCGCCAGATTATGCCCCATCGCCATGTAGCGTTCTACCAAGTGAACGATAATTTCCGTATCGGTGTCGGAATTAAATGTCACCCCCTCAGCGACCATTTCCTCCCGCAAGGTGAGGAAATTCTCGACGATTCCGTTGTGGACAACTACCACCTCCCCGGAAGCGCCAACGTGAGGATGCGCGTTGCGAGCGCTGGGCGCGCCGTGAGTCGCCCAGCGGGTGTGGCCGATACCAATCTGACCATGGACCGGCTCCCGGTCCAAGAGTTCTCCAAGTCGATCTAATTTCCCCTCATCTCGGCGGACGACAATCACCCCCTGCTCGATCACCGCCAAACCGGCCGAGTCGTAACCTCGGTATTCCAGGCGTTTAAGGCCTTCAAAGATAATCGGTGTCGCGTCGCGTTCACCGACGTAACCGACAATACCGCACATGGATATCCTCCATGAATAATTTGAATTTGGGTTTATTGCCACTCCTCATGGCTTTGTCCGCATCGTTGCCGACGCGGCGTTTACCACAAGGTTCCTGTAAGGGGAAGGAACTGGCGGTGGCACACCTGGAGGGCATCCGCTGATCTTTCGATATTCCCGGTCCAGCGGTTGGGAGCCGCCGGCTTAGTCCGGTTAACCCTGCCTTGCGGTAGGGAACCCTCGTCCTCGTCACCCCGAGACCCTCGGGGTCATGCGCTAATCCTTCCTTGAGCTGTCGGTTATCGTCCCAGTCACCTCCATTACTTCTCCAGAACGGTCATTATATCCCAATTTCCATACTTAGCTTAATTTGTACTCCTCCATATTATATGGGTAATTGCATTTTCTCTACATTGACCTCAATCACCGCGGAGCAGGATACAATACCCACATTTCTTACCCAATTCTCCAGCAGGTCAGGCTCCCACGCCTGACCATCGGCGGCATGCCCACTCCGCTTCGCCGAAGGTCCTGAGCCCTTCATCAAGCTCAGGCTTCGTCCTGAGCGTAGTCGAAGGGACAGGCTCCGTCGAAGGGCTACGGGATCCAATCAAGTCCAGTCAAGTCCAGTCAAGCTGGACGAGCGGCTGGATGGACGATTGGACGAACACCGGTAAGACCATCCGGTGCGAACGGCGGTCTTCGACGGACCGGGGATGCTGCGCGAGGAGCCGCCTCTACAGGAATAAGTAGATAGGATGAATTTGCTTTGGAGTAACTAACATACATAACAATAAAATTGGGTCAATACTCGATAGTTATTGTAGGAGACCCTCGTAATTTTGGTAAAAAGTAACTACTCACCCTCCCGCAGGTTTGGATGTTGTTTTGACATAGAATCGCGTCTCGACCGGATAATCAAACTAATAAATGCTCTCAGTTATAACCTGCGGGAGGGTAGGCTGAGTAGTAACGGTAAAAAATAAATAATAGCTATACGAACTCAATCGTATCTGTGGTCGCCTGGCTTAGGTCCGCATACACGCCGCGTCGTTCCTCCGGCAACATCGCCGCCAGCACGTACATCGCTTCATCCGTCATCCGACGTAACTCATCGCGCCCTGGACGTTTGGAATACGATCTGAATCTGAACGGCCTGCTCAGTCGAGCTACAGCCCCAGGCTGGCGCCAACGGCGTGGGCTTATACTTGGAAACCCTACAGTACCCCAAATAGCTACCGGTATAATCGGCGCTCCGCTGCGAGTGCCCAGATAGGCCACTCCCTCCTTGCCCCGCTGCAAACATGTTCCCCGTGTTCCCTCTGGAGCTACCAGGATCACCTCTCCAGATGAGAGTATCTCTAGCGCCATGCGAAGCGCCCGGCGATCGACCTCACCACGATGCACCGGGATCGCCTGCCATATCCTGGGGAAAATCCCGACGATGGGGTAGGAGTATGCTTCCACCTTTGCCATTGGAACGATGTTGCGCGGAAGACAGCCAAGTATCACAATTGGGTCAATGAACGCAATGTGATTAATCATTAGAATCGCTGGTCCACTCTCTGGAAAGTTGTCCAACCCCTCGACTCGATCCACTTTTGCCAATACCCGGAAACCGATATGTTTTAACAGCCAACGCAGGATCCAACGACGGCGCTCCAATCGAGCGTGATCATATGGCTTTCGACTTTCCCTCCGACTTATCCTTTCAGTGAGCACCTTATCCTCCTGTCGGATACTGCCGGTATACACTGTAAAATGGTAACTACTCAGGCATCGTCTGGAAATAGGCAGTTCTACTCACGAAACGGCTTTTTGATGTCATTGCGAGCCTTTCGATACCTCAGGACCTTCGGCTCCGCCAAGCAATCTCCTGCCTTCAACATGTAAGCAACGGTGGAGATTGCTTCGTCACTTCGTTCCTCGCAATTACAGACTGAGTAGTTACGGAGAATGTAAATTTGATCTTCCGCCCAATTCCACCGATTACGAAGGATTTCCATATACACCGCGATAAGCCCCCGGCATCAAGGCTGCGATGGCGTGCATGATAATATCTGTGTTAAATTTTAATTCCCGTCTACGAGTCGGCGCACGGGTGTCCACCGGTGGTAGGTTTAACGGCCGCCCAACCACCATGCGCAGCCGCGATCGCACACCACGCTTCAAAGTCTTAAAGATCCCTTCCGTTCCCGTCATTCCCACCGGGACCACCGGGACTTGCGCTTTGGCCGCCACATACGCTGCGCCGTGATGGGCTTGCTGCATGCCCGGGACATGTGAACGGGTGCCCTCGGGAGCAATATAGACGGGCAAGCCTGCCTGTAAGCGCTCGATCATTCCCATGAGCAGAGTTCGATCTACCTCTCCGCGGTGGACTGGCATTGCGCCGTAGTAACGCATCAGAAGATTCTGACCAGGGCGATCGAGGATGTCGATAGCTCCGACAGCTTCCAGATCCGCCGGCCAAAAGGCGAGCACGAAAGCCGGGTCATAGAGGGACACGTGATTGCCGGCTACCAGATAGCCACCCTCCGAGGGCACATGCTCAAATCCTTCTAGCTCAAACCGGCTTAATAAACGAAATAACATCCGGAAGGTAGGTTTCGCCACTCGTCGGAATAGCTTTATTCGGAGAGGAATTTCGATTTCAGATGTCATATTCTCCTCCTCTCAATACCCCATGACCAGGCATCTCATCAGCAGAAGGTAATTAATTTCAGAGGCCCTTCAGTTTTGAGCCATCTTCAGGACACGTCTAAATACTTGGTCTGCGTCAAGCTCAGTTGTATTAAGGACTATCGCGTCCGCCGCCGCCCGAAGCGGCGCCAAGTCGCGAGTTGAATCGAGCCGATCCCTATCTCGCATCGAGCGCAATATCTCCTGGTAAGGCTCACCCTCTCCTCGTTCCTGGCATTCCAGATATCGTCGATAAGCTCGTGCTTCATCCGAAGCGTCGAGGTAGACCTTCAGATCAGCTTCCGGCAGAACAACTGTACCGATATCTCTACCGACCATCACTACCTCACCCCTCAGGCCGATCTCACGTTGGAGCTGGGTCATAGCCTGGCGAACGCCTGGATACATCGACACTTGTGATACGTTGGCATCGACCTCAGATGAGCGGATATCCCAGGTAATATCCTCTCCACCCAGAAGGACATCGTATTTCCGGCCATCTCTAATGGAAGGAGGTCGGACGTCAATCGGAAGGCATTTAGCGATCTCGGTCACTATCGCTTCATCTTCGATCGATACTTCTCGCCGCAAGGCAGCTAATGTTACCGCGCGGTACATCACTCCGGTGTCAAAGTATAAGTAACCAAGCTTGGAAGCTAAACGCTGAGCTAGAGTAGATTTTCCAGAAGCGGCCGGGCCATCGATGGCAATCATACTCGCTGGAGACATTCGTACTCCCCGATTCTCATGGTCTAGCCTCGATATCAGACCACTCCATCTCACCCAAACTAGCGATGTCTAACCTAATATATAGGATCCAGTGTTCAGGTCGTGTGGAAGCTTGACGTAGGACCCACCACGCGAGAGGGTCTAATGGCAAAGCTCCATCCCATCCCCAGCGTTCGCCAAGTTTTAACCCTTGACCAGTGTATTCGGCACTCAAAGCCGGTACCACCTCTCCATCTCGAGCCACAAAGGCTGGTGCGGGATCAACCGCCTGCTCTCCTGCCGATCCAGTAATGGGGAAGCTTCGCAAAGCCCAGGCTAATGAAGGCGTCGCATCTCCATATATTTTTACCCCTAACGCATCCACGCGACCTGTGTGTGATTGTGAGATGGTCTCCAGGGTTTCAACCATTATTCGCATCCCCTGGGTACTGACTTGGGGTCGCCACAATTCCTGTGCGCTCGCTCCTAAAGAGGGGAAATTCAACCGCCAACAAGCGGCAACGTTTAACGCTAAAAGCGCCAAACAGACCACGAGCCCGGCGCTCTCCCCGGCAAGCGACCAACTCCATCCCAGGCCGAACAAAACTACAACCACACCTGCCAGAAAGAGAACCCCAAAGAACATCCACAAACGTAAGCCGCTATCTATCACATCAAATGCCGGCCCGATGCCCGAGGCATAGGCTGCCAATTGCAGATAGGCGTATGCCATTAGAACTAAGAGTAAGCAGGTCAATCCGGTAAACTCCTGCCAAGTTCTCCTTCGAGCGATACGCTCGACCAGGCCGGCCAACGAACGCGCCGCCAGAGCTGCCAGAGGGATGATCACCCAGATTAAGTCGCTCCCCACGCGGGCGGGATAAGCTAACATCGCCAATACCCCTCCGCTCACCCAACTAACCGCTGCCAACCCAAGTGAGTCCCGATCGCGCAGGGCATTAAACGCGCCAACGATGCCAAATACCAGCACCAGCGGTTCGTAGATCGGCGCCATCGCCAGTGAAGTTAAAGCTGGTATTTCACCCGAAGCCCCCCATCCGGTGATCCAATCCGCTAAGGATTCCGCCAATCCCGCTATGCCGCTTAGGGAAAACCCGAACCCCGCAGCAACCACCATCATCACCCCCATGGCGATCCACAGACCCTGTCGTATCTGATCGCCCTGGAGCCACCCTATGCGTTTCCCTCCCGATCTATAACGTCTCACAAACGGGTAGATCGCGCCTAAGCCAACAGCCAATAATCCTTGAAAAGCCGCGGCGCCAGACGCCAGTGACAGACCCAAGGCTGCCCCCGCCCATCCGATCCGCTTCCGGTTATCCTCCCCTGCTTCTACCCCCATCAATAGTGCGATCGAGGTCACCAAACCCAGTGAGGCCAACGAAGCGCCGCCAGCTGTTCGTGACGTGGTCACGAGCACCGGTGAGATGGCGAGTAGAAACGATAAGATGACTGCGGTTGGACGACCCAGGCGGCGTCGTAAAAGAATTGGGGCTAACACCAGCGCTAGTCCGGCTAATGCTGGGATTAACCTGGCGCCAGCATCGGAAGCATCTAACAAGTGAAAGAGAGAGGCAGTGAGCATATGGTAGGCCGGGCTCAGTGGAGTGACCTCATCACCATCCCAAAATGGTGATGCATATGGCGTCACACTTGCCGCGGTGAGTGCGTAGGCTGATTCCGAATTGGTAAGCGGCAGAAAACCAAGGTTGGCCAACCGTAGCCAGGCAGCCAGCGCGGTGATGACAATGTATAGTACTGTTTCAACGCTTATGTATTTTTTACGACTATTCATGGTCCCGCCTCACTACGCCTAGCGTAAATCCTGACTTCCTCATTTTGATAGATTACATCCATGAAAATCATAAACTTCTCTTCGTCCAACATACCCCTACTATCAGGATCATAGGTTGTTCGTTCCAATGGTCCAACATAGACATAGTCGATCTGGTATTGATCAAGAATCAACTGCGCTTCCATCCAATCGCGGGTCTGGTACAGTCGTTGCACATCGCCGGCGCGCGAACCCATCTCACGGGCGCCGCCTCGCCATTGGCTTTCATGACCAGGCCAACCGAGTACTGTGTCCAAATATGTGTGGGTCGAGACACGAGCGAAGTAGGTATAACTTCCACCAATGGCCTCGGAGATCACCCCTCCCTCCAGCCGGTCATTGATCCATTTGATAGCGGCATAGTCGGATGGATAGTATCTAGCCAGATACGTTGTCCCATCCAGTGTTCGTTCCTCTGGGGGGTTGAACCCGTTGGTCTTGGTCCATGTCGCCAGGACTGGGTAAAAGAGCCCAAGGATCAAGGGCAGAACAACGGTCATACGTAAAGCTCCACCCAGGGTTAATCGCCTAGGCCATAGCTCACTGGTTACGTAAGCCGCAGCAACACCCAATAGGATCCATGCGGTGAAGTAGAACTTGAAAATGGTGTTCATACGAGTGTTGAATTGATCTTTCAGATAAAGGAACTCAGGACCTAGTACGAGCAGCGACCCAACACCGATCAAAATTACCACAAAGGGCAAAACCGAATCGCCTTTCATTTTCGATTGTTCAGGATGTCGAGCGCTACGACGCATAAGCAGACCGGCCATGCCGATGGTCGCCCCGAGCGCAAGCGCGGTCCAGGATTTTGTCAGGCGATTGAGGGATGCCACAATCACATCGCTGATGCTGGTTGCCCCCATCCCATTGAGTATCCCGTCAAGCACTATCGGATCCTGCCTTTGGAGGTAAATCGCCATCACCGCGCCCAAAGCCCAAGAGAGCAGCAACAAGATCAGTGGTAAACCCACGGCGATCATTGCTAACCATCGCCCCTCTGAAGCCTGCCAATCCTGTTGAACTTTCCAGATCAACCATACTATGATCGGGATAATAGCTGTGGCAAACATGACTAAAAAGTGTGGAAGCCGGGTCGGGAAAATTAAATTAGGCAAGATCCCGCCCGCCTGCGAAGCGAAGCCGGGATACCAGGGCAGGAAGAATAACACTCCCATCACAGTGATGCCAATGGTCGTCCACACAGCGCGCTTGAGCGCCAACGAAATTGGGTCTGCTCGAGCCGCCCACAAGATAACCGCCAGGAGAATGCCGAAATACATGGGGAAGTCCCATGTATTCACGAAGAGCAAGCCACCAAACAACCAGGCGCCGAACCAGAATTCACTGCCGGACATCGCCGACGGCAAATATCCTAAAATCACTAAAATGAAAGCGGTCAGCAAGCCAAGTGCGACCATTCCTATGACAGCAGTTTTCAAGATCGGCACGATCACCGCCATGAAGGTCATGCCCTCGGCTGCGGCAGATACCCCACGCATAGTCACCATGATGAGCAGAGCAAGCAGGGCGCTAATTACACCTACAGTGCGTACAGTCGGCGAGAGTTTCACCTGGTTCAATTGGAAACTGCCCCTCTTCCCGGCAAGATAAACATGCAAAGCGAAACCGAGGATCATCAATACGAAAGGTAGCGCTAGAAAATGGGGATGATTATCCGATAGTAGGAAGGAGAAGAAGGGGAACTCATCGATCACCTCGATTGAAATTCCCTTTAGGTTTATGTCATTAACCACCCTCGAAGCCCGCCACCACCACCAATTACGTGTGGGAATCCAGCCCTTCTCGGCTAGTGGCGGATTGACCAGGTTCTTGAGATTAAGCCAACGCCAGAAACTGGAAGTCATTTCACCGCTGGCATCCTGGCGCCATAAGAATTGTCTGACGTGGAGAAACTCGAGGAACCCTTCAATGTTCCCGCTGATGAACACGAAGAGTGGTCCGAGTAACGGTGCGGCAAATCGCGTCCGTCTCCCTTGCCGGGCGAGAAGGTTGTATAGCAATGAGTATATTCCTAGGACGCTTAACCCGAACCACAAACTATTTATTAGGTTATAAGCCACCCCAGAGGAGACCGCTGTCAACCGAGTGAGCAAAGCCATTTGGACGTATCCAAAGTAGTAGTATGAAATGGCATACCCCGAAAGCCATGGATCACGTGGTGGGAAGGTCTCCGAACTCAGGATGGCGTTCAAAAAAGCCAAATCCATCCGTTGCTCAGTGTGGTCAATATTTGGATCGTTTGCCCGCACAAAAGCCCATAGGAAGAAGACTACTAAAAAGAGCAGCTCCATCAAAAGGATCGTGCGCCAATGCGATCGAAACCAGCGACGGATCTCCCGCCATCGCCCCGCGCCGGCCCACAGGCTGAGACCCGCAACAAGAACAACCGCTCCTAGCGCTCCACCCAGGCTGTTCCTCAACGCCCCGACCGTCGCGCCCAACCAAAGAATATAGCTCGCCAGTGCAATGCCAAGTACACGACTCAAGCCATACCCACGGTCCGGCAACCGGCTGAACAAACGCCAAGCGATCGGCGCAGCAATCAATCCCAGCAAGCTGCTTACTGCCCACCAAATCAAGACCGAGCCGATCATTGGACAACCTCGTAAATCACTGTCTCTCCATCCCGGTAGATTTCTCTCAGCAGACCTGTTTCAGCCATAGCGTCAAATTTCTCCAGTCCGTGAGTCGGGCAGACCAGACTCCCCTCAGTGGAATCAGGATCGACCAGCTCACACTCCGCTGGAGACACGTCCGGGGTGGGCATCCCCCATGGCCACCCGCGTAAGTCACAGGTCACGCTCTGACCGTCGGCTGATGGTAAGCAAGGGTGGACTTGCTCATAGAAAATTCGCTCCAATCTACCAAGGATAACGTACTGTACCCCGTAACGATCCAGAATTTCAGACGCTTCCTCTACCGAGCGAGTGAGATAGAAATCCAGAATGTCGCGTGCTCGTTCCTCCACCATACCTGGCGGACCGGTGACCCGCTGCTGACGTTGATGGTTCAACCAGCCGATAACCCCGGGGAGCCCGGTGTAGATCGTGAAACGGTTCCCCCAACGGTATTCAGGGGTGTTGGCCTCGATGATCACCGGTGATCCCTGGATGTTGTCCTGCATCCAGCGGATTGCACGATAATCCTCATCAAATTTGAGCTTTTGGCCAAGATCGTAGTAATTGTCCACGAAGGGCATGAACGCCATACCATCCAACGTACGCGGTGCCTCATTAGCCATGCGATCCCGAATTTTGGCCGGTGTGGCTGCTAATGGGTAGAGAGCAGCTGAGAAGACCAGCAACCCGAGAGCCAATATCCAGCCTCGGCGCCATTCCAGGCGCCACGACGGCAGGTCGGCCACGATCCAGGCCAATGCGCCGCCAGCCGCCAGGCTGAACATATCCCACACTTGGAGATAGAACTTGAAGACCGTATTCATACGACTAATAGTTCCCTTGACCACTACCAGCTCGACCAGAAAAGTCAGGGCGACCGCAATCCCGATCAATGTCAAGACCAACCGTTTCTCGACTGCCAAGCCTGGGCGTAGCAGCAGTACTCCAGCCCAAACCATCAGTGGGATGGCGACGATTGAGACTACAATTCCTTGCCCAGCCAAGACAGCTATAAGCGCCACAAAGCCCACCGCGCCGACGGCGATTGCTCCAAAAGCAGGTCGTAATCGTTGAAGAGCTGAAAGCGGGGTAACTGCCATCCACGTACGCGTCTCCCAAATCATCCAGGATACAGCCACGAAAAGAAATAACCCGTGTACAGTGAAATAGGCATCTAACGGCGTACGAGAACCGTTCCAAATTTCTAATGCACCCCAACCCTGACCGTACCATCGATGGAACGGCTGGTAAAGGTACCGAGCCAAACCTATCAGGATCAACGCCATCAATCCTGCTTCAATCACCGTCCACGGGTCAATGCGCCGGTGTCTCAACCAAACCGCATAAATAACGGCTATTACCCCAATCACCCAATAAACCGGATAATCGGCTATGTTCGTCGGTCCGATTGAGCCAAAGACGAGTCCACCGATGAATAAGCTCAATCCGAGATCGAACCAGCGCCATCGCCTCTTGCGCGCCGCCGCCAACAGCCAAGACAATCCCCAACCGATCGCCAGCACAGTCAGCGGTCTGCTGATCATGTGCGCGTGCAGATCGGCATACAGGAAAGTGAAGAAGGGGAACTCGGTGATTGGTCCCGCCTCACCCGGTCCGGGAGGGATCGCCCGGCTCGGGTTCCAGTACCATTGATCGAGCGGGTAGAGCATCTGCTGTTCAAGGGTCAGGTATCGACCCAAGCCACGCATAGCCTGGCCAATGCCAACCAACGCACTAGCTGGCTCTGTGCCCGATGGAGCACCAATCCGCTTCAGACCATCGTAAAACATACGGGCGGTCCCCAGGTTGCCAAGGACAACCAGCGCCACCGCCGCGGCTGATCCGGCCAGGCGTGGATTAGGACGCCGCAAGCTACCCATGCTCTTGCGAAACCAGGCCACCAGGTTATAACACACGCTATAGGCGACGAGAGCCAGCAGCGAGAACAAAGTCGGGATCACTAGATTGTAGGCAACAGTAGGGACAATACCCAATAGCTTGATCGGCATGCCAATAATAACGAAGCCGAAGTAGTAGTAGTTTATGTAGCCCCCGGCGAACCAAGGATCATAGGGCGGAAATGTCCTGCTCTTGATCACCGCGTTCAGATAGGAGAAGTCCATCGGCTTCTCTCCACCCTTCGCCGGGTGCCATAAATCAGGATTCCCGATCCGGATCAAAAGGTCGAACAGGAAGAAAGATAATGCCAATATCTCTGTCCACAGGATTTCCCGCCAGTGATCTTGTAAATAGGCAACAAGTTCTTCCCTGTCTCGCCAGGCGATGGTCAGGGAGAAGGCTGCCATCGCCAGAAGCACGATGAAAATTGTCATCGCCGTAACCGGGACGCCAATGCTGCCTAAGACCCAGCTCCCCCAAGCAACCAATAACAAACCAACCACGCGGGCGAGAGGGTAGCCGCCATCTACAAATCCAGGGAAGGCGACTCGGGTGATGGGGAAAGCCAACAATCCCACTAGGCCGATTACAATCCACCAAACCACCACCCCGACCACCGGAGATCGATTGATCAGGCTATTTCGGTTGAAGAGGTCAGACCAAGTTCCCGAAGTCTGCTGCGCCTCCCAGCGATCGGCTGGGAGCATGAGATCAGTTGGAATCTCCATAGAACCGACATCTCTGGGCAGCACATGGACCACGCGGCTGATGTCCACCTTTTCCAGGAGTTGGCTTACCCTTTGATCGGAGAAATCGTCGGATTTCTTGAACACTAAAACTTTCGGGTGGTCGTATACGGTGAACGTCTCTTCGGAACCTTGGTCGTTTATCTCGATTGGTCCCAACCTGGGGTTACTTTGGAAAATTTTTATTAGTTCGTATCCGAGATCGCCCTGGATTTCCCCTGGTTTGGCAACTGCCGCGCAGTGCTCGATGTCATGCGGTTCCGGACAACCAAACAATGCGCGATAGTAGGCGGCAGTCAAGGGATAACGTATCAGCACCCGGGGGATCGAGCCGTACTGACGGCTGGAGGAGATAATTAGATACTCTCCCTGGGTCAGGGTTTCGGCGATACGCTCCAGCTTGTCAGAGATCCCATTCTCTTCGTCGTCCTGGTCATCAGGCCAATAGAGCTCCTGATTGAGACCGATATAGCGACCATTCATACTGCGCCCATCAACGCTCCATGGCATGCCATCGTCCCAGGTCGTCTCGTGGATGATCGCCGACCCCCGCATAACTACCGGACCGCCCTTTATCAATTCCAGGCGTAGGTGCAAATTCTGATCAGGCTGAAGTTGCACGGGTTGGCTGAGCTCAAGTTCAAGCCGCTGCTCTTCGCCAGCAGAAAGGTGTCCATCAAATATCGCCGTAGCTAACACCGGTTCCGCATTGGGATCTTCGAGCAAGCTCAGGGTCAAAGTGATTTCCGCGCTCTCAGATTGAAGGCTTTGTGCATAGGGAATCAGGACTGCCTTCGCAACCCCATCCAGATAGATGCTAAAGGATGTTACATACGGAGTATCGCTGCTGAGCGAGAAATCCTGCGGCATGGGGATCGATTCGAGAAGCTCTTCACCGCTATCCGTTTCTACCACCAGATTGATCACGCCGGGGATATGGGAATAGATCCAGCGAGAGGCTGCTACCCGAGTGAAAGTTTCCCGGTAGATACTGGTAAAAGCCAGCGCCCAGAATGCTGTTCCCAGGATGGAACCAACCCCGACAACTGCCACAGCTACTCGGGCTAACTTTCGCCACTTAACACGAACCAAACCGGCCCGCTCCCAGGCATGCCACAGCCCCCAGGCTGCCATCAACGCCAGCGGGGGATATATCGGCATCTGGTAGCGCATGGCGGGGGTGAAACTGATCGACTGCCAGAGGAAATATGCTCCTATCCAAACCACCGGCAGTAGATGGCGAATCTTGACGCCCCGGATCAGTTCTAAAACCGCCCAAATCCAACCCGCCCAGGCGAGAACCCCGAGTGGTAATCCCATACCCCATAAGAGCATATTTTGTAATGAATGGAGCACCGGCAGCCGGTTTGCCCATTGCAATACAAAGGGAGCGTCGGAATTACCCTGGTTCTGGTTAAGGATTTCCTCTAAGTTTGCCAGCCACTTCGGGTTAAACTTTATATCGAAGAACGAAGGACCAGAGAACGCATAAGGTTGCACGATCCTGAACATCAACAATGAAACAAGAGCTGCCGCGATGAGGTAAAGAGAAACCCGGTAGAGTTCGCGTTTCCTGGCCTCTGGCGTCGCCTGACAGATACGTGCCAGACCGGCCAGAGCGACCACGCCAGCTAAAGGAGCGGCGTTGATTTTAGAGGCCACCGACATACCTAACGCAAGTCCGAATAGCAAATAATCGTAGAATTCACCCTCGTCCAGTACCCGGATGGCAAAATAGAATCCAGCCAGGATGAAGGCGTTGGCTATGGAATCGACCACAAAAAAGTGCGCGTGCTGGATCAGCAACACCGAGAGGGCAACGAAGAATGACGCCAGTAACGCTACTCTTCGCCGATAGAGCCGGGTTCCTATGAGGTAGATGAGCAGGATTGAGATCAGGTCGAACGTGGTCGAGAGGGCGCGTCCCACGAGATGAATCTCACCATACCCGGTCTTCCCCACCCACTCCCCCACATACCGTACGATAAAGATCGGCAACGTTCCATAGACGAAGAAACCATGCCCAACATTGTGAGGGTTGAACGGAGAGATGTCGGTGTTGAAATATTCTCCCAGCGAGGCGGGAATTTGAATGCTGGTCTCCACCATCGACAAGAAACGTTCATCCGGGTGCAGGTGGGTGCCTTCGTCCCAATTCAATCCCGTGAGCCGAAGGCTCGCCGCGATCACCAGCACAGCCAGTAGAAGGATCTGTGGTAGGCGATCGCGCAGGTCGGTGCCTATTCTTTGCAGTGATGAGGTTTGTTCTTGTGCGGGATGTTCGTCAGAGGTCTGCATTACGTCTCCGGCTCAGGGGTGGGAATCTGATCCGTCCTGTTAGCTGGGGGCACGAAATAGATCATAAAATCCTTTCCCTCTATCTCAGAAGTCCGACGGGAGACTTCTCCGGTTGGAAAAAGTTTATTCAGGCTATCAAGCGACTCGATATCGTCCGGATGCAGGATTAGCAACTGCGCCCTCTCCTCCGAAAGAAGGATCTTAAAATTATTCGGCCACAGGGCGTAATCCACCGTAGGTTTACCGGCGATCATCCCCACCAGCCGCGTGTCCATCCAATGAGGATAAGGAACAACATGAGCAGTCTCAAAGGATCCAATCGACTCAGCAAATGCCTGTATCACACCCCCAACTTCTGAAGTATTCCAAGCGCCGCGCCGGTACTGATCGGAGAAGTCATCGAATACCAGGCGGAAATTTATTTTTGCCGAGAGGAGGAACATCCCGGCGACAACCAACAGGCTTATTGTGTGAGCGCGAGGGTTCTTCCAATGAGCACGGACCCAAGCCGGAATGATGGCCAAGGGCAACGCGGCCAATGTGAATACCGGCACGATGGCACCCGCGGCTCTATTTGGAGCCGGATTTTCAGCTGGGAATGCAAGCGATAAAGTCGAAGGCAACATGAGCAAGGGTATGGAGATCAGGAGGAATAGGTCAAGCCAGTTCCGCCGCTTTAAATAGCGTACAGCCACAAAGACAGTTCCGAGGTGGAATAAGGCCCCCGTCACCCAATCCAACGCAGGTCGGTGGGGGATAGAGATCACCCAGATCCCACCATTATCCCAACCGAACATCGTCAATCCCCGCCAAATGTTCGACAGCAGTATCTTTAACGCCGGACCGGGGAGCGGCCTCTCGCTCGATCCCATCCGGGTCAGAGTCCGAAGCATGAAAAGATCAGGCATCTTTAATGCTACCCGAAATAACGGCAAGAATATTACCAATGAAATTAACCCTGCAGCCACCAACCAGCCGATGACTGCGCCTCGTTGGCCACGGGCAATGCGGTGAGCCAAATAGATTATTACTCCCACAACAAGTGTAAAGGGAATAGCCCGAGCTGGAGAATAACCGTGTAAGGCTAATCCGGCGAAGAGACCAGCGAGGAGCATTTGATTGCGTTGTTTCAGGCGTAAACCTCGAGCCATGTGGTAGAAAACCGGAGCCGTGAAGAGAGGGTAAAGGGGAAAGCGAAGCCCCATACGGCTTATCGTATTCGGCCAATAAGCGACACCGGCCAATAACATAGCCGCCAATCCGACCTCGCGCCCGCCCACCTCACGGGCGAAAAAGTAAATATATGGGAGCGTGAGCAGCCCAAGTAACGCGGTGCCAAGTTTAAGAGTGATAAAGGAAACTCCGGTACCCAGAAGCTTATCGGTAGCCGCAGCAAGGTAGAACTGTATCGCCTCACGGCCTGTGTTACGCGGGAAGTAAATAGAATATTTTCCATTCAAGACATCGACGACATCCAACAGTTTTTCGGCCTGATCACTGGTCATCTCGTAAGGAACAGTCGGAAGTTGAGTAAAGCGGAAGTAGGTCACTAGAATAAATGAGACCAATACAAGCAGGCTCCAACCATCGATTTTCAACCTAATAGCCTTGAGGGGGAATCGAGCCCGAACTTTCTCCCAAACGAGGCGAGGCTGGAACTCGCCCTCCCACAAGGAGAGAATAGTGCAGATCAACGCCCCGCTCCAGATCACCAGCATCGAAAGCGAAAAACGGTTACCCCCTGAAACCAGGAAAGTGAACAGCGAAAGAAATGCGGCTGCTATGAGCCAAGGAAGCCTAACCCGAATAGGTTTTATTTTTCGTCTTGCGGTTGAAAGGCTAATTCTCGGTAAATCCCCCTCCCAAAACGACCACCCAATCAATGCCATCGCAAGCAAATAGGGAATCACCGACCATACAGTATCACCGGTACGCTGTTCCAATCTAAACTGCGCTACGAAAGCTAATATCAGGGCTGCTGGTAATCTTATATGAGCGGCTTTGAGACGGAATGCGGGTATTTCCTCAGCCAATGGTGGAGCAGGAACGACAGGCTCCGCAGGAAGTACTTCATCTAAGATTTCGAGCGCTTCGACAGGTATCGGCTCGGGTGCAGCTTCTTCCGGGAAAGGAAGAGGGCGTAACTTGAGCAACGAAATGAACCATTCGAGAACTGTGGGTTCATTCTGGTTCGTGCCCTCGTCATTTTTAGAATCCATAGTGCCTCTCCCTACAATGGGGTTGTCCCAAAAGATCACTGGACAGACCCTCTTCTCGTTCCAGCAGGGTCTGTGACCCTGCTGATGTTCTTACTCATCGATAAGTATATTGGCCTATGACGGGGGTCGCAGACCCGGGGGTCACAGACCCCCGTCGAGCATTTGAGATCTAGCTCCTCGTTCGGGACTGCTCTTTTGGGACAAACCCCTCATCCATCGATAAGGCGTAGAGGTCCCCAAAACATCACCTTCCCATATTGTTATGGCTATTTATCTACCTTCGGACTATCAATTTGCCCGTGAGCCCACTCATCGTTTGTGCGCCAGAAATAAGGTATATGTACCTTCAGCCGATGGCAGCTCGTCATAGTAGCGCCGCACCAGTTTATCTGTCAACCACAAGTTCCAGCGTTTAGGTGTTAGTATCCAACGACCGGTAACCCAGCGAGGTAACAGGCAGGGCGCACCGAAGTAATGACCCCATTCCAAACATCGCAGCGCGCTGGGTGAGAAGTAGCGCTGGGTCCGCTCAACCTCGAAGCCCGCACGTTCTAAAAGCGATGTCCATTCGATCTCGTCTAGCAAATTTTTTGTGCGTGAGATCCATATGAACCAGTCCTGGTAAGCATCTGCAAGTCTCTCCATCGCGAGTCGTCGCAGGTACCGCGGAACACTCAACTGGGTACGATATCTGGGATTCGGTACGGTGAATACAAAAGGCGCGTTGGGCTGGAGTACCCGCCCTATCTCAGATAACACTTCCTCCAAATGGTCAACATGTTCAAGCACCGAGTTGCTCACTGCACTGGCAAAGCTTTCAGCGGCACAAGGGAGCTGAGCGCCATTCGCCTGGACAAGAAGCCGGTAAGCTCCCCTGTTATTTGCCTCACGAAGGGAGTTCAACGCCGGATCGACACCCACATCAAGTAACTGATCGAACGCCTTCGACGCAAAATGGCCATCCCCGCTTCCAACATCCAAAACTGGATCAGGTAAATCAACCTGTTGCAAGAGACGTGCTTCAACCGCCCGTAACAACGCGCGGAAGTATGGCAGGTCTTGCAGTTGTGGCCAGAGGTAGTCGCGAGCCATAAGCATCAGGCGCGATTGCTTATACCAAGCAATTCATTAAAGAGGCGCTCATAGCGCTCTGCAGCTGCGACAGGAGAAAATCGACGAGCGATAGCCTCGGTGTCACCCTGGAAGATCTGTGGTTGATCGATGACTTCGAGAATCGCCTTCGCGAGAGTGGGGGAATCGCCAATCGGTACAATTTTTCCCATACCAGTCGTTCGGACGGGCTGGCGTACACCGGGCAAGTCTGAAGCCACCACCGGTGTTCCGCAGATCATGGATTCAATCTGTACCAGTCCGAAGCTTTCAGTGCTGTTCACACTTGGAAGCACGGTCACATCGCATGCTTTATAGAAATTGGCCATCTGCTCCGGTTCTAAGACATCTAGAAATGTCCAATTGTTCTGAAAACGCTCAAACAATGGCGCTAATCGCTGAGCATACTCTTCTTCCCCGAGTACATTTTGGTACTGTCCAGCGAAGAGTACTTCAGCCTGTGGATGCTCGGCGAGGATAATATCCAGCGCGCCTAAAAGGTATTCAACCCCTTTCTCGGTTGCCAATCGGGCAGCCATGCCGATGGCCGGTCCCCGTGTCTTGCGTCGCTGCCGCACGAACTCAGCCACCGCTGTCTCTGCAGTGGACTCTACTTCAACCGGCGGGAAGATGACTCGGAGCTTATCGAGATATCGCGACAGGAAAGGAGAATGGGTGGCAAAATCCTCAGTATAAGCGACCACTTGATCAGCAAAGCCTGCTGCCAGACGGTTGGATACGGCGACAACCCAGTTGGCTATCAGATTGATCCCTCCCTTTGGCAGTTGCAGGTCGCAGTGGTAGGTAAGTACAACCGGACGACCCATCAGCCGACCACGCAGAGCGATCCCAGCTGCGTCGAGCTGTGGTAGATGGAGGCTGAGCACATCATGACTAAGCACCTGTCGCGTGGCTTCAAATCCGATTGTGGGCATCACCACGCCCTTGCTAACTCGGAAAGCGACAGGAACCCGAACCACTTGCACCCCACTCAGATTTTCAAGCCGTGGCAGGCGCCGCTCATATTGTGAAGTCAACACAGTAACCTGGTGACCTCGCTCCGCAAGGGCGACCGCCAACCTTTCTACATAAATCGTCAAACCAGACACATGTGGTCGGTAATAAGTCAGTGCGAACATAATTTTCATAGTTATTTATAAATTTGGCAGATTATAGCACCAGACTTTGTTGCCTCCAGCGCATTGAGTGTGCCTAATGCGTTGGTTTCAAAATCTGTGCGCGGGTTTTCTACTGATGTTGTCACTATTGTCCACTGCCACCACTTCATGTGCCTCTCGGAGCAGGCGATCTACTGCATTAGCGCCAATGAAACCTTCATCACCGGTAACCAGCGCTTTCATATTGGTTTATCGCAACTACTCACCCTCCCGCAGGTTTAGATGTTATTTTGACTTAGAACCGCGTCTCGACCGGATATTCAAACTAATAAATGCTCTCAGTCATAACCTGCGGGAGGGTAGGCTGAGTAGTCACGGTTTATCGATATTAAATATCAGCCGGGTCTTAATAGCAGGTCTATGTGTCAAGGTTTTAATACACATGTCCCTAATCCTCATCTAGCCGTAACATGACCATGAAAGCGTCATCAGGAATCTCCACGTTGTCAACCTGCGTTAAATGACGGGAGACCTCTCTCCCGCCGCCTGAAGTATACCCGAGTCAATTATCCGACGACAGTAATAACGTTGACCATCCACCGACTTCATGGGCTGTCCTAAAAGGGCTGCCGCGATCAACAAATTCGCCACGTAGGGGCCGACCAAAGTGTCGGCACAAATATGGTTCGCATTGGGCGACTAGTCGCAGATGCCGGCCGCTCGTCCAGCTTGACTGGACCGTTCGTCCCGGTGAATTTATCGGGGGTGTAGTTCCCGTCCTGGTCCGCCCCTACAATCTTTGCTCGATGGGCCTTTATAGACAGCCCCCTCCGCTCAGGATGCAAATACAAAGCGCTAGTTGAAGTCGGTAGATCTAGGGGATCAGGGGAAGATACGCTCAAGAAGCGATTGTGTGTCTACTGCTGTCGCGCCTTCCCGGCACCACAGCAGAAACTCGAGATTGCCTTTCCGCCCTTGCAAAGGTGACTGGATGAGACCTTGCGGGCCCAGTAAAAGTTTTGTGGCGCAGGAGATGACCTGCTCCAATACCCGACGGTGGACTTCAGGATCGCGGACAACACCCCCCTTCCCAACAGATTCCTTCCCAGCCTCGAATTGTGGTTTTACCAGAGCGATTACATCCCCTTCTTTCTCCAGCCAGCCGGTAATAGTCGGTAGTATAAGATGAAGGGAGATGAAGGAAAC
The DNA here is from genome assembly GCA_030605795.1 of Anaerolineae bacterium. Lineage (GTDB taxonomy): Bacteria > Chloroflexota > Anaerolineae > Anaerolineales > E44-bin32 > DUEZ01. The sequence goes on from JAUWHR010000010.1 coordinate 57,336, forward strand.
ATCTATTGTCACCAACCCAACCGTTTCTGCCAGGGTCTTAAGTGTGCGTGCGTTGGTGCGCTCCATGACGACCACCCGCGGGTGGTTGCGCAATCGCCAGTGCAGGATGCCGTATCCAACGTCGATGGCATAGACCCGCGCCGCATCACATTGCAATAAGCAGTCGGTAAATCCTCCGGTGGAGGCGCCTACATCAGCGCAGACGCGCCCTTCAACATTGACCGGGAAAGCCTCCAGTGCAGCCGCCAGTTTTTCCCCTCCCCGAGAAACGAAGCGAGGGCCTGTTTCCACGTTGATCTGAGCGTTGGCCAACACCCGACGAGATGACTTGTGCACCATCTGGCCATCGACACGGACCTGGCCGGCCATGATCAACCGTTGCGCTTGCGAACGACTCTCCACTAGGCCCCGGTTCACTAAAAGAAGATCAATTCTCACCTTAAGCGCCATAATGAGATTCTACATCGAATTTCAGCCAGCGCCTTACCCTACACACCACTCTTCTTCCAGTCGCTACTACTCAGCCTACCCTCCCGCAGGTTATGATTGGTAGCATTTATCGGTTTGAATATCCGGTCGAGACGCGATTCTATGTCAAAACAACATCCAAACCTGCGGGAGGGTGAGTAGTTACTTCCAATCTTACAAAACAGGCATGATTGGGCTGAAAACAAGAGCCATCAATCGTCCTCTTGCCCCAGTATCTCGTTCCTGCTATCATCCCGATCATGATTAAAGCACTGATTAAAACCATGCGACCTCGGCAGTGGATCAAAAATGTGTTCATCTTCGCTGCGCTTGTATTTGATGAACAGCTGCTCAGCCTTGGTCCCTTGCTGAACACGATATTCGGGTTCATCTTGCTATGTCTTGGGTCCAGCACGGTCTATTTGATCAACGACCTGGCCGACCTGGAACAAGATCGGCTGCATCCAGTTAAACGGCTCCGCCCGCTGGCAGCCGGAGCTCTATCGGTTCGAGCGGCTCAGATCGCAGCTGTCTCGTTGTTTATCATCTCGATCGCGGCTGGTTTTGCGCTCAACACAACTTTCGGAGCGATATTACTGACTTATTTGATTCTCAACCTTTTCTATTCCTTCTGGCTGAAACACATACCGATCATCGATGTGCTCGTTCTCGCTTCAGGATTCGTCCTGCGGGTTGCAGCTGGGGTGGCGTTGATCACCGTCCAGCGCTTCTCACCCTGGTTATATATGTGCACCACTTTGCTGGCGCTATTCATCGGTTTTGGCAAGCGCCGCGCCGAGATGGTGCTCCTGGCTGACGGCGCCGACTCCCACCGCCGGGTGCTCGACGGCTACACCATTCCCTTTCTCGACCAATTGATCGTCATCGTTTCCGGCACAGCTATCATAGCTTACTCGCTCTATACCTTCTCAGCCCAGAATCTCCCTGAAAATAATCTGATGATGTTGACCATTCCCTTTGTTGTTTATGGCATCTTCCGTTATCTACTCTTAGTCAACGTTCAAAACGCCGGCGGAGCTCCTGAGGAGCTTGTGCTGACCGATTGGCCTCTACTGGTTACAGTTTTACTTTGGGGAGCCACGGCCGTAATTATCCTCTACTTGGGCACTTGACCAAGATAAGCATCCCTTCAATAAAAAAAAAGCGTTTCGGCGTAGAGACCGGGAGCGGAAGCTGTCGTTTATGGCTACTTTTCTAGGATGCTGCCCGGGGGGGTCATGAGGGTATTAGACGGAGTTCTGTGATAGAGGTAGGATACCACGCCGCCCGCAAGAAGGGTTAGCGCCCCACTTGTCATGCCATTTGGGCTGATAATACGGGAATTTACCCCCTTTTTCAATCACTTTTCAGAGTTTTCCTATCACTGACAATATTTCTGCTGACTTTTTACACAGCCTGGCGAGACGTTAGGCATCGCACTCTACAACATGGAACCATAACCAATGCTAAAGGAAAACCCACTATGCTGAAGCTGGCGCTCTTTCGATTTCAATTTCTTTAATTCGATCGTATAACAACTCGAGAATAGAACTTTCAATCGAGACTAATACCCTTGTTTCGTCTCCGACATCGTTGCTTGAGTAGTCAAACAGGATACCATCGAAAGATTGTATTATCCCGGCGGTGTACCCTGTAACGAGTGTCTTATTATGCTTCTTTCCAATGTCCCAACGCCTTTGTGAAAAGATGCTTAGTATGTCCTCCTCAGACATTTCTTTATTCGCGATCTCAACAAGAATTTTCGTTATAGTTGGATCAATTCTGGAGATAACTTCAGTGATTTCATGAGACTTTGGAAGATCTTCTACACTATGTTGTTCTTGATCAGCTTCAACTTGAGAGAATAGCCTAGATGAATCCATCTTTCCCTTCAAAGAAAATGGGCCTATGGACGCTGTTAACTCATCCACGAGTGAAAGAAATCCAGAACTTGATGGAAGAATCTTTCGGATAAATAGGAGTACAACAATCGCTCCAGCGATTATCGGCTGCGATATTAATTCCCAGAGTGAAGCTATACCAGAGAAGATAATCTCATCTAATGCAACAATATAAGGCGTATTTGTTGCTATGGAGTGAAGCAGGGCGAGTAATGCAAGGATACCTATGCCAAATATCAGGAAGACAATTGTCACTTTTCTCATCCGCTCCATCCACCCTTTCTTAATCAAGACAGAACAATGATAATGAGGCGTGCGATACAATGCGATGCCTAAAGATTTCGAGCTGAGGCGCCGGGGCACAGTCCATCACCGGCAATCCCAGCATCCCCATCATACAACTTAGTTTGCAAATCACGCCGCACCGTTCGTCCAATCGTCCATCCAGCCGTTCGTCCCGCGAGCAGAGCGAGACGGGGCTTGACTGGGCTTGACTGGATCCCCGGTCGCCTCCAACGAGTGGTTATGCGCCCGAAAAAGTCGACTAAGCAGGGCGGGTTCCACCTGCGATGATCTCATCAATTACTTTAGGTTTCCAAACGATTCCTAGCTGAGCCTCAATCTCGTCTTCTGCTAGGATTCGACCAGAATAAACTCCAAGGAAAACCCTATCACTTCCAAACCAATCTTCGGGGGACATTTTTCCTGGATCATTCTGATAGTAACCAGTATATTGAGCGATCACCGGAGAACCAGACATTCCCTCTCGAGTTGCACTGTCAATTAACAACTTCGGAGCACCATCGATATCAATATCTGGTTCGGAAGCAATGCTTCCTCTTTTCCAGATTGGAAAGCGACCGGAGCCAGTTATGCCCTTTGGAAAGCCTATTATGAATACGTCTTGAGATATTTTTACTCGGAAAGAGCCAAAATCAACTTCGTTGAGTGGAAAAAATCTGTGATCACTTCCTATAGTCATAGGAAGAGCAGCAACATCTACTTGTGGCCCAAGGGTCGGATGTTGTAACCATCTCGGCCTTCCCTGATCGTCATACAAGGGAACTTCAATAGAAGACCAAGACGATAATCCGGAAGAATCCAGCATCCACACCAAGAGCCTATCGGGCACACTCCCATTCTCATCAATTGGTTGCTTAGTTAAGGGATTAAGGCCAGAAACAACATGATTGTTGGTAATAAGGAAATTGTTATCGCCAGACCGCCAAGGAAAACCCGTGGCAATCGCAAAAACACTTTGCCCAAAATATGCCTCTAAGTAAATGGATGTAAGTGAAAGACGATCAGGTGTAATTCTTTTCATTCTCAATTATTGTCAGTAGGGCGCATAACATCTTGAGTTCAGCCGCCCCACTCAATACTCTACTTGCTTCTCAAGATTCCCATTCCGGGTTCTTCATTTGCAAATCGCCCAGCCTGCGGGGTCGGCTGCGGAGAATTGTTAGGCGGAGCGTTCCTATTCTTCATTATTTTCTTGGGTGAATAGGGAATATAGTCTTTCTAAATCTTGGTCACTTAGAGACCCGAATTTTGCAAATTGACGTATGTTATCCGGATCAAAAATATATCTATCTCTTGTATTCAACTCATCAACTACATTTAAGTCTCGTATAAAGACTGCTCTGAAAATCAAATAGTGCGATAGAAGAGAAGTCATAATTCCATAAGCAGCGTCTTCAATTCTCTCTAGATCTGACATGACGAGCTTTACAATCATTCTATTGGCGTATGTCTTCAATGGTAGGACTATCAAGTCAGGGGATGCATGAGAATAACGACTCATTAGTCCCCAGAAGCGTCCGAAAAAATCTTCACCCGATTCCTCTCTTTCATTCTTAGCCAATTTAAGGACTCGATCAAGCTTGACATCACCTTTTACAAATGCATCGATTAATCCAGTATGTCTAACCAAGTATTGGGTACATTGAGCAAGCTCAGCTAGAATGCGAGTAAGTGCAAAACCCTCGAGGGGGTAACCTCGGATCGTTTTATCCATTGCGACCTTTGATATTGAAAAGGCACGTGCAGTTGAAATAAAGGCAAATAACTGAGGATTGTTTGGAACATTCTTGACAGGGACGGATTCACCGGAATTATGAAATGCTATAAGCAATGTTTCCTGTATAAATCGAAAATAACCAAGAAGTCCGGAAAGCCTTTCTCTCACAAGTTTTTCTACACTATCTTCAAGGTCATCAATGTTTGAAATTGATACTAAATCATCATTCATATCAACTTATCTACTAGATATTTGGAGCTCCGCCTAACGGTCGTGAGCTGAGCGGCCGTGGTTCAAACCATATATTGCTCGCCGAGCGTCCCTATCATATAACCTGGCTTAGATTTCACCCAGCATCCCCGGTCGCCTCCTACGAGAGGCTAGGCAGCCAATTAATTATGGAGCACGCTCTGAGCTCTGCACGTCATTAACGGATCTGGACATCTCGGTTACCACCACCCGAAAGGCCTCTTCCTGACTTCGAATTTGCAGATCATTTATTGTGCCCGAGGTCTTGTTTGGTATCTCTGTGACAGGATAGCAAGTTCCAAGACCACTCGCTTGTATGTGATTCCAGAACTCAGGCGGTGGGCTGACTGACCTACCTGGCCAATCTCCATGCTGGACGAAGCAACCACTGGGGAGAGGCTCATCGCCGATAAATGCGAGACCAAGTGGATGTTGGTCAATCTCGCGTTTCTTGTCATCAACACGATTTATATTGGCCATATAGTAGGCCACTCCGCCAGGCCCGCCCGACGCGAGTATCAAGACACTGTCCGACTTGTCCAGCAAGACCAAGGGGAACGTGGGCATAAGTTCTCCCAATTGGCTCGGTTCAATAACAGTGAAGTTACCTTGCTGGCAGGTTTCATTCCACTTCTCTCTGTCAATTTGCGATGTATCGAACCAGTTGAATTTCATTTATATATCCCTAGTCTGAACACCGAAAAGTTTCCGGAACGCGTCTCGATCAAGTGGCTGACCTAACGGATGAGCTCAGCGGCGCGTACCCCAGCGTCCGCTCCAGCGAAATGCTAGCGAGCAAACATTACATAATTTAAATCTCAATCCATAGGCTTTGGGTTCTCGAGTTGATACATCTTTCGAATTTAGCTGATCCTGTGCTTCTCATAATCTGTTGCAAGGAAGGACATGACCTGCCTGATTATGACTTCGAAATGGCGTTTTGCATCGGTCAAATCTTGGGAATCACAGCCAGGTTTGGGCTTCCTAGAAGTCTCATCAACCACGTGAGGAAGATCAGACTGCTTCCTTAATTCATGAAGAGCACTTGCCGCCGCTTTCAATTCTGGGCTTACTCGTCCCATAAAATCAATTTGGGATGTGTGTCCCCTATGGCCAGATTCTAATTTTGATTCTGGGAATTCGCGGACAAGAGCAAGATCAATCTCATCGGCAAGGATATCGGAAATACCATCAAGCCGGGTAATGAAGGCATCTGGATTATCTTTATCCTTCTGGATTTTCACTAGTTGGACACGGATTAGCGCTAAGGTGTTAGGAATATCAAAAAGATCATCGAACGTGTGATCACCAAGTAAATCAGCACGGATGATGTTGGCTTGGAGGGCCTCATTTAATAATTTGAGGAGTGTAATATCGGGGGAGCCCCTGAGCTGATCTGATGCAACCTCAAGTGCACTTCTAACCTGTGGATTCCGTTCAACAGGCTCATCGTTTAGCCTCTTTTCGATCAATGAAAGTCCATCCGCTGGCATGGCACATTTGCCTATGGTGGATGCAACGTTAGCGCGAAGTTCCGCATCATCACCAAGAGAATAAAGAAGTGATTCCAGTTTCTCACAACAGTCACTCCGACCAAATGCCTCCAGTGTTTGTAGCCATGTTGGGATGTGAGAGCGTGGATCTGCTTCAAGATGCCTGGAAAGAAGGGTCGACAGGGCTTCTTTAGCTAGTATTCTTGTTTCGTCACTAGGGTCACCAGACTCGCGTTCCTGCAAACGGTGCACGGTTTCAACTGTAGGGGTTGCGCTTCTAGATAATGCCTGTATCGCAGATTGGACGACGGCATTTCGATCATCCTCAAGAATTGACCACAGTCGTTCTTCAACAGTCGGTGTCCCGATTGCCCCGAGAGCCTCAGCAGCTGCTACCCGGATATCAGGAGATGTGGATGTCAATTCTCTAGCAATTGTCTCTTCATCATCCTCACTTCCATGATTGCCCAAATGAACAATTAACCGGGCTCGATCCTTAGTTGTGAGTGAATACTCGCTGTTAGCCAAAATAGAGCGACTCACCTCGGAGGCTTTCTGCAAATCTTCAGCAGACAGAAATGACCAGACATGCGAATTCCATTCTGAAATAAGGTAAGAGCTAGCAGCAGCAACGGCAGAATCTGTTGTGCTTTCCTCTAGGATCGACCGAGATGTTTTCCATTTCCCTTTGGCAGTTCCGGCTCGAATGAGATGTGCATATAGAGCTTGTTGATTTCCAGAAAAATTAGCAATCGCTGCCAACATAGATTTGGCAGAGGAATCCTTGCTGTCGATGAATACCCGAATAATCTTAGTCTTTCTCTCTCCGGGAGCATTGTCTATCGTGCGAGCGAGAAATCGCGCTAGCTCTTCTGCAGATGCAGGAAATGATTTGTTGTTGCCTATTAGCAATTGAATCCAGGTGCTTAGGCTCTGATCATCATCCAAAAGGCTTTCACAAGTTTGTAGGTAGCGAAAGGCTTTTGCTCTAATTGCATCATTATCCGAGCCTAGTAATGGAAGCAACTCAATCGTGAGACTATCGACAATCTGTTTGCCAACGAAGCTTATTAAGGAGTGGATGCGCTCGGAATTGTGGTGGGATGATTCTGGATTCTCAATAATGGAACGTGCGACAGATTTAGAGAGAACAATTTCTTGGCCCCCAATTACTTCTTTTAATGCTTCTAGTGCACGTGACCAAACAGCTTCTTTGGGTAGTCCAATAATTTTGAACCAGGCATCCGCCGATAGTTCTAGCGGGATGTGTGAAAGAATTGTCTCGGTATGTTCACAGATACTTTCAAGTTGATCTGGTTGCTCGCGATTTGATTGATCAACTACACGCTCTACCAAACTACCCGAAACAACTTCATCAAAAGAATTTGCAATTAATTTGATCACTGAGTCGTGAATCTCCTGATGTGGTCTGACTATGAGGGAATATAGGAGGGTGATAGCTTTTCGAAGCCTTTCCAGGGTTTTTCCTCTCCTGGGTGGTTTTGATGCCACAACAATTAATGAATCGCGCTTGAACGCTTCATCAGGATTGGGAATACCTTCTGGTGGCCCATCGAGTATCAAGTTGACGATTGCATTGGATGCTGACACTATTTCTAATGCTTTTAGTGCATCAAATATCTCTCCCCGAATATGAGGAAACTTTAATCCTATCTCGATGAGATAATCGATATCATCCTTGCTTACGTGCCCTTGAATAGTCTGGGCAGCAGCAGTATGAATTCTCTCTCTATCAGACTGATAAGATTCATGCAAATTCGAGGGTTATAACCGAAAGTTGTGGATTGGCATGAAAAAGAATGGCGGCGTATCCTTCGGGTGTCAAAACCCACAGCCGGTAAATACCGGGGAAAGGATACGCCATGTACGAGCTTATCACGAATAATGCTGAAGGAACAGCGCCGGAAGTTACTCAAAGTCTGGATGAGTTGGCTCGCGAAGGTGCACGGAGGATGATAGCAAAAGCCTTGAAGCTTGAAGTTGATGAATACATCGAAAAGCTTAGCCATCTGCGTAACGAACGAG